>CAYSDG010000070.1:0-10229 GCA_964429705.1 uncultured Oscillospiraceae bacterium
CCTCGATGCTGCCGCCGCCCCGGCCGGTGATGATCAGATCCGCCACCTGATAGCGGTTGGCGTAGCGGATGGCCCCCACGATCTCCGCCGGAGCCTCCTGCCCCTGGACCCGCACCGGCAGCAGCTTCACCTTCGCCAGGGGATACCGGCGGCGCAGGATGCGGATCATATCGTGGACCGCCGCCCCCGCCGGGGAAGTGATGATGGCAATGGTCTCCGGGTACTCCGGCAGGGGCCGCTTTCGGCTCTGGTCGAAAAGGCCCTCCCGGTACAGTTTCTCCTTCAGCTGCTCGAAGGCCACGTGCAGGTCCCCCACCCCGTCGGGGCTGAGTGCGTCGCAGTAGAGCTGATAGGCGCCGTCCCGCGGGAACACGCTGACCCGCCCCATGGCGATGACCTTCATCCCGTTCTGGGGCCGGAAGCGCAGCCGGGATGCCTGTCCCCGGAACATGACGCACCGGATAGCCCCCTCGGCATCCTTCAGGGTAAAATAGTGGTGGCCGGAGGGATAGAGCTTATAGTTGGAGATCTCGCCCCGGACGTAAACGCCCCCCAGGGTAGGGATGCTGTCCAGGATCTCCTTGATGAGGGTATTCAGCTCCCCCACGCCAAAAACATGGCTTTCCACAGGCCGCCTCCTTCCTTTCTTTGCTTCTCATATGGAAAAGGACGCACCACATGTGCGCCCTTGCTGGTTCTGCGCCCTGCGGGCGCGGCTTTGATGGTTATTTCGCGCTCTGGCGCGGTGGGGAGTTTCGCTTCCGAGCGAGTGACTTTTTGTTCGAGCAAAAAGTCACCAAAAACTCGCCGGGGGACACCCCCGAGGCCCCCGAATTTTGGGGGCGCTGGCTCAATTTCGCCTCAGAAGGGGCAACTACTCTTGGTATTTGCGGTTCGATGTCAGATCCATCTTTCACTACTTCGCCTGTCGGCCCACGACGCCGAGAGAAACAGACTTGCCAGATCGTGCCGCTGTCTCACTTTGCAGCCCATGGTGCGGTGGTGTCCTGTAGCTTTCGTCAACGGGATCCTCAGCAACCACCGCACAAATGCACCCTGTTTGGTCAGTGGCTTAGGCTGACAAACTGAGCGGCCCCTCATTTCGAGGGCCGACAGGCGCACTCCTGCAAGATGGTTCCTGGTGGGAGAAACAACTCTCGACAACATGTTCTATTCTGCCCCACCGCACGAAAGCCCAGCTATGCTGGAAGTCCGAAACCAAAGAGGTTTCGGCGCGTTTTTGGTTCCTTTTTGCGCGAGGCAAAAAGGAACTCGCCCCGGGGGCGAAACCTCCCCTGCCTACTTCTGCCGCTTGCCCAGCACCTCCTGGGCCTCATGGACCAGCTCGTTGCCCACCAGATGCACCCGCTGTACATTTTTCCGCCAGAAGCTCCGCAGCTGCGTCTTGTGGTGGCACAGCTTCTCCTGGCAGTTAGCGCAGGAGAGGGCGGCGTTGGTCCGCTCGGAAAACCGCTGGGGATAGCGGTGCAGCAGATACTCCCACTGGACCAGCAGCAGCAGGCTCATCCCCAGCAGGGACCAGGTATAGCCCCGCCGGACGAAGGCCATGGGGGTGAACATCATGGCAAAGTCCCAGTTATAGATGCGGCAGGTGGCGCAGCACCGGTTTTTCAGAAACCATGTCTGAAATGGGCAGAAAAACAGGATACAGATCATGTCGCACACCGAGTAGGCCAGGGAGATCAGCAGCAGGATGCCCGCATCAATGATGTGGATAAAGTACAGCAGACCGATGACCCCGTTCAGCCCCAGCCACGCCGCCGCCACGGCGGCGGTGCGCCAGCCGGAGAATGTCCGCGCCTGACTGATGTCCGCCCCGGTGGGCCTGTAATTTTTAGAAAACTGCTTCTGGCAGCCCATGCTCTCCATAGAGGACGGCACAAAACGCAGCAGCATCTCCATCATGAACACCAGCCAGATCACCGACAGGATGGCCGGCTGGTCCCCCACCGCGCCGAAGGGCCGCTGGCTGCCCGCCAGGCGGTTCTTCACGTACAGCACCAGCGCCCCCAGGAACAGGGACGAGCGGAACGCCAACTTCCAGCAGTGCAGCAGGGAGATACGGGAGAGCCTTCTGCGCCCCCTCTTTTCCGTTGGCTCCATGGCGGCGTTACGCCTTCTGCTCCGCCTGGGCGGGGGCGGGATGCTCCACGACCTCCTGGCGGACAAATGTACCCAGCAGGCCGTTAATGAAGCGGACCACGTCCTCGGACTCGTACTTCTTGGCGATCTCCACCGCCTCGTTGATGGAGGCGCTGTTGGGGATCTCCGGCATGTACAGGATTTCGTACATCGCCAGGCGCATGATAGCGGCGGCCACCAGGGGGATACGCTCGAACTTCCAGCCCTTGGCATATTTTTCGATATACTGGTCCAGCTCGTAGCCGTGCTGGTCGATGCCCTTCACCAGGCGGCGGATATACTCCCGCTGGCTCTCGTTGGGCAGCTGGCCGTAGACCTCGTACTCGGGGGCCAGCTCTCCGAAGCGGCTGTCGCTGAGCCGCTCGTCCAGCAGCTCCTCGACGCTCAGCGCGGTGAAGCTCAGTTCATAGGAGAGATGCATCGCGATCTCTCTGGCGATATTTCTTGCTCCGATCATGGGCGTATCATCCTCTTCTCTCTCTTATTTCCGGCCGCTCCTCACTGGAAGCTGACACCGCCAACGTGGACATTGACTGCCTTCACGGCAAAGCCGGTCATGGCCTCCAGCGCGGACGCCACCGCGCCCTGCAGCTTCTCAGACACCTCGGGGATGGCGAAGCCGTAGCGGATCATCACATAGAGGTCCACGCTCACGCCCGTCTCGTCCACCGCCACGCGCACGCCCTTGGCGCTGGTCTTCTTCCCGGACACGTTCATCATGCCGCTGATGCCCTCGATCTCTACGGCGGCCCCGGCAGCGATGGCCCCCAGCACCTCCTCGGAGATGTGGATGCAGCCCAGATCCTCGGGATGGGTCATATAATCTTTATTATCAGCCATTTTTCAGACACTCCTTCTTCCAGACATGGGCAGATACGCCCAGATGCTTAGTCTATTTATTTTAACACTATCCGCGCCAAAATACAACCGTCAATTTTCTCGCCCCTGGGGGGGCTCATCCTCGTAGAGAACAGCCAGGATGCGGGAGTACAGCGTCTCCGCCTTCTCCTTAAAGCGCTTTTGCAGCTCCGTGGCCATCTCCTCACGGGTCACCAGCAGTTCCAGCTTCATGAGGTGGTCCAGCTCGTCGCTGAGGCTCAGCGTCACGGTGTAGCCCCCCTGAGGCCGGGGTTCCACCTGGGCGCCCACCAGATTCTGCCGCTTCAGCCGCTCGTTGTGGGGGACCAGTTCCTTTTCCACCTGCATCCGCACGGAGTAGGGCAGGCTGGTCTCGCAGATGGCGCTGTTGACCCGCCCCTTCTCTGTGATGGCATACAGCCCGTCCTCCAGCGTCAGGTGGCCGGTGCGCACCAGATCCGCCAGACACTCGGAGAAGGCGAAATAGTCCACGCCCTCGTCACACATGCTCACGTCCTGCAGCACCTCGAAGGGCACGGGACCCACGACACGGGCGGCGATGTACAAAATCAGAAATTTGATCTCCAGCTTATCGCTGATAAAGCCAAAAGACGACATAGGGAACCTCCTTATCCGAGCTATACCAGTTTCTATTATACCCTCCTTCCGCCGATTTGTATAGTCTGAATTTTCACAAAAACCTGTCCTTTCCCGTCCGGCATCCCGGAGCCGGGGGCTGTCATATCCCCGGACGAGCTCTCATACACTGGAGCAGACGAGAGGAGTGACGCCATGTACGACCGATACGAGAGCTTTCAGCAGGCCGTCCGGCTGCTGCCGGGGGCGCTGCGCCAGCGGGCGCTGGCGCTGGACCGCCCGCTGGCCCTGGAGACGGAGGAGCTGCGCCTGCGCGCCGGGGGGCCGCTGGCCCTCACCACCCCGGCGGGGGAGCGGCCCCTCTGGGGCACCACCGTCCGGCCCGCCGACCTGGAGCAGGTGGTGGATGCCGCCACGGAGTTCTCCCGCTACACCGCCGCCGACAGCCTGCAGCAGGGCTGGCTCACCGCCCCCGGCGGATTGCGGCTTGGGGTGTGCGGACGGATGACGGCAGCGGGGATCACGGAGCTGTCCTCCCTGTCCATCCGCATCCCCTGCCCCCGCTGCGGTGCGGCGGAGCCGGTGATGCCCCGGCTGTGGGAGGAGGGGCAGCTGTGCTCCACCCTGCTGCTGTCGCCGCCCGGCGGCGGCAAGACCACCCTGCTGCGGGAGCTGGTGCGCCTGCTGGCGGACGGCGGGCCGGACCGGCCGGCGCTGCGGGTGGCACTGGTGGACGAGCGCTGGGAGCTGGCAGCCATGCACCGGGGCCTCCCCGCCCTGGATGTGGGTCGGCAGACGGATGTGCTGTCCGGTCTGTCCAAGGCCCGGGCCATTCCCCTGCTGCTGCGGGCCATGAACCCCCAGGTCATCGCCCTGGACGAGCTCGCCCTGGCGGAGGATGTGGCGGCAGTGCGCGCCGCCGCCGGGTGCGGCGCATCGCTGCTGGCCACGGTCCACGCCTCCTCTCTGGCGGCGCTGGGCCAGCGCCCGCTGGGGCGGCAGCTGCTGGGCTGCGGCGTATTCCGGCGGGCGGTGGTCCTCTCCGGCCAGGGCAGCAGCCGGAGGGCCAGCGTGGAGGTGCTGCCATGAGGGGCATGGGCTGCGGACTGATCCTGTGGGCGGCGGCCCGCCTGTGGCTGGCCCAGCGGCAGCGGCTGCTGGAGCCTCTGCGTCTGGCGGAGGCCCTGCGGCGGGATCTGGCGCTGCTGAAGGGCCGCTGCTGCGCCGGACAGCTTCCCCTCCCCTCCGTTCTGGAGCGGGAGCTGACCCACGGCCCCGGCGCGGCGGTCCTGTGGCAGCCTCTTCTGTCGGCACTGCGGCAGGAGGAGGCCCCCGCCCTGTCCCCGCTGTGGCAGCAGACAACGGACCTGCTCCCGCCGCCGCTGGACAGGCTCCTGGCCCCCCTGGGGCCGCTTCTGTCCCTGGGCGGCCAGGGACTTTCCCGCGCGATCGATGAAACAAGAGAGGAGCTGACCGGGTTCATCCGCGCCGAGCGCCAGAGGCAGGCGGGGGCACAAAAGCTGTGCGCCGCCCTGTGCTTTTCCGGGGCGCTGCTGGTGATCCTGGTGCTGATCTGAGATGGATGTTGATCTGATCTTTAAAATTGCGGCCATCGGGATCGTGGTGGCGGTGCTCAACCAGCTGCTGGTCCGCTCCGGCCGGGAGGAACAGGCCATGATGACCACGCTGGCGGGCCTTGTGGTGGTGATGATGATGCTGGTGCGGGAGATCAGCGACCTCTTCCAGCTCATCAAGACCCTCTTCGGCTTTTAGCATGGAGGGTCTGCGGATCGCGGCGGCGTGCCTGGCCCTCCTGCCGGTGCTGCTGCTGGTGAAGAAGGCCGCCCCGGAGCAGGCCCTGCTGCTGACGGCGGCGGCGCTGACCGCCGCGGGGCTTGCCCTTGTGGGGCTGGCGGCCCCGGCGGTGGAGCGGCTGCGGGCGCTTTTCGACCAGGCGGGGCTGGACAGCGGCCACACCGCTATCCTGCTCAAGGTCCTGGCGGCGTCCAGCGTGACGAAGCTGAGCGCCGACCTCTGCCGGGACGGCGGCTCCCAGGCGCTGGGCAGCGCGGTGGAGCTGGCGGGGTCCCTCACGGCCCTGCTTCTGCTGCTGCCGCTGCTGGAGGCGGTGACGGCGCTTTTGCAGGGCTACCTGATGTGATATGGATGTAAGGAGGCAGATATGAAGGGATCACTGCTTACCGTGCTGGCCATTCTGCTTCTGACGGGACAGGCCGGCGCCTTCCAGGCAGAGCTGCCCCGTGAGCTGGCGGAGGCCGCGCCGGAGGCGGCGGCGCTGCTGGAGGAGGCGGACGACAGCTTTGGTCTGGCCCAGGGCGCGGCTGCCCTGCTCTCCCGCAGTCTCTCCGTGGCCAGGGAGTGGCTCCTGGGGGGCGTGCGCGGCGCCCTGGCCCTGATGGCGGGGGTGCTGCTGCTGGGGACAGCGGAGAGCCTGTGGAGCGATGGCGGCCTGACCAGCCGCTGTGCGGAGGCGGCGGGGGCGCTGTGGATCACGGCGGTGTCCGCCGGGGATGTGTCCGCCCTCATGGGGCTGGGCCGGGAGACCATCGGGGAGGTGTCCGCCTTCTCCAAGGTCCTCCTCCCCTCTCTGGCGGCTGTCACCGCCGCCAGCGGCAGCGTCACCGCGGCCAGCGTCCGCCAGGTGGCGGCGGTGTTCTTCTCGGACCTGCTGCTGTCAGTGATCGACGGGCTGCTGCTGCCTCTGGTGTACCTGTACATCGGCGTGTCCGCCGCCGGGGCGGTGCTGGATACATCGGTGATGGACAGCATCGGCAGGCTCCTGAAAAAGCTCGTCAGCTGGTGTCTGGCGGGTCTCCTCACTGCTTTCACCACCTATCTCACCGTCTCCGGCGCGGTGGCGGGGAGCGTGGACCAGCAGACCCTGCGGGCGGCCAGGGCCGCCGTCAGCGGCGCAGTACCGGTGGTGGGCGGCATTCTGGCGGAGGCCGCGGAGAGCGTGCTGGCGGGAGCGGGGCTGTTGCGGGGGATGATCGGTGCCTTCGGTACTCTGGCGGTGCTGGGGCTGTGCCTGACCCCCTTTCTGCGGCTGCTGGCCCAGTATCTCCTGTACCAGTGCGCGGGGCTGCTGGCGGAAACCGCCGGGCCGAAAAGGCTGGCCCAGCTCATCGCCCGGCTGGGGGACGCCTTCGGTCTGGTGCTGGCCATGACGGCGGCGGCGGCCCTGAGCCTCATCATCTCCCTGCTGGCAGCACTGCAGGCGGTGACAGCATGATGGCAGCGGTAAAGTCCTGGCTGCTGGGCGTGGTCCTCACCGCCTTCGCCGCCTCCCTGGCCCGGCAGCTGGCCCCAAAGGGGCGGCAGGCTGCGGCGGTCAGTCTGGCGGGTGGTCTGCTGCTGGCGCTGGCACTGGCCCGGCCCCTGGTCCGGATCGACTGGGCGGACATGGCCCTTCCGGCGGGCAGCTTCGCCGCCCAGAGCCGGGAGACCGCCGCGGACTACCGAAAAAAGCAGCAGGAGACGCTGTCCGCTATCATAGCGGACCGGACCGAGGCATATATATGGGACAAAGCCGCCGGACTGGACGGGAACTACCGCTTCACGGTGTCCGTGTCCGCCGGAGAGAGCGGCGTCCCCCTCCCCCGCTCCGTGACCATCGCGGGGCCATACAGCCGGGAACTGTCCCAGTGGCTGGAGCGGGAGCTGGGGCTGGATGCCGCCGCGCAAAACTGGCTGGAGGAGGGCGAATGGAACACGAAAACGGAAAACGAAAGGGACTAGGGCTGCCCGGGGCGCTGGGCCGCTGCCCATATGTGCTGCTGGCAGCAGCCCTGGGGGCGCTGCTGCTGCTCTGGCCCGGCGCACAGGAGACGGAGGCGGTCTCCCCCGCCCCGGCGGAGACCGGCGTGGAGGAGCTGTCCGCCCAGCTGGCGGAGATCCTCAGCAAGATCCGGGGCGTGGGCCGGGCGGAGGTGCTGCTGACCCTGCAAAGCGGCGATGAGCTGGTGCTGGCCAGCGACTCCACCCTGCGCTACAGCGGCTCCGCCCAGGCCCCCGACAGCTACGACCGCTCCAGCGAGGTGGTCACCGTCTCCGGCGGCAGCGGCTGCCAGGAGGTGGTGGTCACCCAGCGCCGCTACCCCCAATACCGGGGGGCGCTGGTGGTGTGCGAGGGCGGCAGCCATGACGGTGTGCGCCTGCAGGTGGCTGCGGCGGTCAGCGCCCTGACCGGGCTGGGCAGCGACCGCATCGCTGTGGTGCCCTGGCGGGACACTGCGGCACAGGAGGAGACAGAATGACAGCAAAATGGATCATGATAGGAGGACCATCCATGAAGGGACAACTCAAACGCGGCGCCGTGGCGGCCACGGTGCTCCTGTTCGTATGCGCGGCGGTATACCTCAACTGGCGCTACGCCGGGGATGTGGCCGACCAGGTCAGCACCGGACACACCGACGTCTCCGATGCCGCCGGGGACACCGACAGCAGCCGGGTGCTGGGCAGCACCGCGCTGGTCAACGGCCAGGTGGTGGACAGCGCCGCCGGGACCGACAGCTACTTTGACACCGCCCGGCTCAGCCGCCAGCAGTCCCGGGACAACGCCCTGAGCCTGCTGCGGGAGGCCAGCAGCCAGGAGAACGCGGACCAGGCCGCCCTGGACGAGGCCAACCGCGCCATCCAGGCCCTGGCGGGCTACACCATGGCGGAGAGCCAGATCGAAAATCTGGTCACTGCCAAGGGCTACGCCGACTGTGTGGCCTTCATGAGCGACAGCGGCATCAGCGTGGTGGTCAGCGCCGCCGAGGACGGCCTGCAGACCGAGGACGTGGCCAAGATCATGGACATCGTCCTGACGGAGACGGATTACACCGCCGACCAGGTGAAGATCCTGGAGTCCGCATGAGCCTCTCCCCCGCTTTTTTCAAAAAATTTAAAAAATCGAAAAATAGTTGTTGACAAACGGCGAAGGCTGTGTTATAGTTCATATTGTTCCGGCGATGAGCCGCGAAACACAAGACAATATGGGGGTATAGCTCAGCTGGGAGAGCGCTTGAATGGCATTCAAGAGGTCAGCGGTTCGATCCCGCTTATCTCCACCAAAAGACCTGAAATCGTAAGATTTCAGGTCTTTTTTCTTTTTGTATCTATGTCTTTTCGACACCACAGCAGCACCGCTTTCCTGCGTAGAAAGCTTCCAGCTCCCTCTCCTGACGGAGAGATTCTCCTATGATCTCCTGCAGGACCGGCCCGACAGCGTCCGGGCAGTTTCGGACGTACCAGATCAGCTGTACCAGCCCCATGGCAAAGGGCAGGCTGTGGGCCTCCGGAAACAAATATCCCACCTTTTGGCAAACAGAAATAAACCATTCTTCCGCACCGCAGCGATGAAGCATCTCCATCTGCGCGTCCGAAAAGCCTTTGCGCGCCGCATGGCCCCTGCGAACATAGGTCATAAACGCGGCAGCCTCTTTCGGTGACACACCCCGCTGAACAAGATAGCGGTACACATCCTCACGGCAGGTGATGACCTGCTCCGCTGTAATAGATCCATCAAGCAGCATCGGCTTCTGGCAGTTCTCCCAGATGTCCGTTCCGTGGCTGACGCTGCATGCCCGGATCAGACTGTGCAGATCGTGAACATCCAGCAGAGCCGTCAGCTCCGCAAACCGCTTTACCGCGCCGAAACCCGCGATCCTGCACGCCGCCTCTGCCGCTGTCAGCGTATTACCAGTGCGACGGAAACGAAGGGTCTGAAACACTGCGGGATCATCCAGCGGGACATCCTTTCGCAGGATCCCCGTTTTCACCTGACAGCCATCCAGCGCAGCGGGCAGTCGGGAGACATATAGTTTAAAGTGCGGGTTCTCCGCCGAATAGCTGTCCAGATCCAGTTCAGGAAGCGCGTCCGAGCGTCTGACCGGCAGCCGATCCATAGCGGGGATCAGATGGACATTCCTCCACTCGATCGACGACGGATACTCACAGCCGAAGCTGCGTATCTTTCCATAAAAATATCCATCGCTTTCCAGCTCGGCACGGTGGTCACCCGAACAGCCACTCAGATAACTTTGCGCGATCTCCTCTGCCAACTGTATCTCATCGGAATATCGCGTTTCCCGACCATTGCAGGCCAGAAAAGAGCTGCATGTTTTTCCTAAATGCTCCGTAACAATGGGATATGCGCTGTCCGAAAGTCGGATCTCGATGCTGCGCAGCTCGGCTTTCTTATAAAATCCGGGGATATACAGCATATCGTGGCCGGTTGGCGACAGTGTTTGGGGCAGCGGATCAAAATCGGTGACATCCAGCAGATACAGCAAAAGATAGCTATTCCAAAATGTGGAAAGCATGATGGGATGCTCCTCTTTGGGCAGCGCCAGGCGGATCTCTTGCAGGATATGAATGATCCCCGCAGCGCCTGCGCGGTCGATGTCCTCCAGTTCCTGTGCCAATCGCTCCCGAATAGCGGGGGCAACATCGGGGCCATACTTCTTCACAAGAGCGGCCTGCGCATCCTGCCGCAGCTCCGCCATCCTTTCCTGATGGAATTCATCCTGTCCCCGCTGCATGAGTTCCCCCATTGTGGGCATGGGTTCGATCTGGTCAAAGATCCATTGCTGGTTGTCGGTCAG
>CAYSDG010000071.1:0-10101 GCA_964429705.1 uncultured Oscillospiraceae bacterium
GAGTACACCGCGTTCTGCAGCATCCACACCCGGTCGGCCACTGCCAGCGCCAGCGCGCCGCCGCTGCCGCCCTCGCCGATCAGCACGGAGATGACGGGGACGCACAGGGTGGACAGCTCCATCAGGTTCTCAGCGATGGCCTGCCCCTGGCCCCGCTCCTCCGCGCCCACGCCGCAGCAGGCGCCGGAGGTGTCCACAAAGCAGATCACCGGGCGGCCGAATTTCTCCGCCTGCTTCATCAGGCGCAGGGCCTTGCGGTAGCCCTCGGG
The DNA here is from genome assembly GCA_964429705.1 of uncultured Oscillospiraceae bacterium. Lineage (GTDB taxonomy): Bacteria > Bacillota > Clostridia > Oscillospirales > Oscillospiraceae > Pelethomonas. Next base: position 270 of record CAYSDG010000071.1, read on the forward strand.
GTGGGGCGCGCCGCAGTTGCGGTAGCTCCGCTCCCTGGCGGAGCGGCCCTTCTCTATGGCAATGACGGTCACGGGGGTGCCGCTGAGCCGGGCGAGGCCGCCAACGATGGCCGGGTCGTCCCGGTAACGGCGGTCGCCGTGCAGCTCGGTGAAGCCCTCGAACACGTGGCTCAGATAGGCAAGTCCTGTGGGGCGGCCGTTGTCTCTGGCCCGCCGGACCCGCTCATAGGCCGCTGTACTCATGCCCGGCACCTCCTCTCGTGGAGCCGCAGAAGGTCAGCGAGGTACTGCTTCTGTCGGGTGCGGGGAACGATGGCGTCCAGAAAGCCGTGCTCCAGCACGAATTCCGCCTTCTGAAAGCCGCTGGGCAGGGCCTTGCGGGTGGTCTGCTCCACCACCCGCGCCCCGGCGAAGCCAATGGTGGCCCCCGGCTCCGCCAGGATGATGTCGGCCTCCATGGCGAAGCTGGCGGTGACGCCGCCGGTGGTGGGGTCGGTCAGGAGCGCGATATACAGAAGCCCCGTGTCGCCGTGGCGCTTCACGGCGGCGCTGGTTTTGGCCATCTGCATGAGAGACAGCAGCCCCTCCTGCATCCTGGCCCCGCCGGACACCGTGCAGCCGATGACCGGCAGGCGGTTTTTGGCGGCGTATTCAAAGAGCCGCGTGATCTTTTCGCCCACGCTGCTGCCCATGCTGCCCATCATGAAGTAGGGCTCCATCACAAAGAGGCAGCAGGGGGCACCGTGCAGCCTGGCCGTGCCGCAGAGCACGGCCTCCTTTTCGCCGCTGGCGGTGCGGACGGTTTCCAGCTTGCGCTGATAGCCGGGGAAGTCCAGAGGGTCGGCCCCGGCGAGATCCGTGAACAGCTCCTGAAAGCTGCCCTTGTCCGCCAGCATCTGGATGCGCTGGCGGGCCTTCATTCGGAAGTGATATCCGCAGGGGCAGACCAGGTCGTTGGCCCACAGGCGGCTGAGGGGGATGTCCTTGCGGCAGTTGGGGCACTTCTTTTCCGGCTCACCGGCGTCGCTCTGCACGGGGGCCGCCGTGCGCCCGCCCTCCTCCAGCTCGTTTTTCGGTTTTAAAAAATGTAACAGCATGATGTGTCACCTGTTTCCCATAAATGTCAGATCGTAACGGCCCGAGACGAAGCGCTCGTCCTCCACGATGCGCAGCTGCTCCCCGATGTTGGTGGGGATCCCCTCGATGACCAGCTCGCACAGGGCCGCCCGCAGCTTGCGCAGGGCCTCCTGGCGGGTGTCGGCGTACACGATGAGCTTGCCCAGCAGGGAGTCGTAGTAGGGGGACACCGCCGTGCCTGTCAGCAGACAGCTGTCGAAGCGGACATCCGGCCCGCCGGGGACATGGAGCGCTGTGACGGTGCCGCAGCTGGCGGCGTTGACGCGGCACTCGATGGAGGCGCCCCGCAGGGGGATCTCCTCCTGGGAGAAGGGCAGGGGAATGCCCGCCGCGACGCGGATCTGCCACTTCACCAGGTCGATGCCCGTGAGCATTTCCGTGACGCAGTGCTCCACCTGCAGCCGCACGTTCATCTCCATGAACCAGAAGCGTCCCGCTTCGTCCAGCAGGAACTCCATGGTCCCCGCTCCCACGTAGCCCAGCTGCTTCGCCGCCTCCACCGCCAGACGCATGATCTGCGCCCGCTGTTCGGGCCGGACGGCAGGGGAGGGGGTCTCCTCCAGCAGCTTCTGGTTGCGCCGCTGGAGGGAGCAGTCCCGCTCACCGAGGCAGACGGCGTTTCCGTGCTCGTCGGCCAGGAGCTGCAGCTCCACGTGCCGGGCCGGGAAGATGTACTTCTCCAGATACACCCGGCCATCCCCGAAGGCGCTGATGGCCTCGGCGGTGGCCTGGGCGTAGGCCTCCTCCACCTCGTCAGCGGCGTGGATCAGCCGGATGCCCCGCCCGCCGCCGCCTGCGCAGGCCTTCAGCATAATGGGGTAGCCCAGGGCATTGGCGGCCTCTCTGACCGCCTGCGCGGAGGAGAGGGCCTGGGTGCCTGGGATGACGGAGAGACCGGCGGCGCGGACCAGCTCCTTCAGGGTGGCCTTGTCGCTGAGCTGTTCCATGCGCTCCGGCGCGGGGCCGATAAAGACGATGCCGTTTTTGCGGCAGAGTCTGGCGAAGTGGGCGTTTTCCGAGAGAAAGCCGTAGCCGGGGTGGATGGCCTGCGCGCCGGCCAGAAGGGCCGTGCTGATGATCTGGGCTTCGTTGAGATAGCTGTCCGCGGCCTCCGGCGCGCCGATGCAGTAGCTCTGGTCAGCCAGAGCTACATGGAGGGCGTCCCGGTCCGCCTCGGAGTAGACCGCGACGGTGGCGATGCCCATCTCCCGGCAGGCCCGGATGATGCGCACGGCGATCTCGCCCCGGTTGGCAATGAGTATTTTTGAAAACATAGGTCACGCTCCTGTGATGGCAAAGGAAAATTCCCCGCTGACGCACAGCCGGCCGTCCACGGAGAGGGTCCCCTCCGCAAAGTAGAAGGGGGGCTTGGCCCGCTTGATGCGGCAGCGGGTCTCCACCGTGTCACCCGGCTGCACCGGCGCGCGGAACCGGACCTTGTCCAGCCCGGTGTAGACCGGGAGCTGGCCACTTTTCAGGCTGTCCTGCAGCAGGACGCAGGCGGACTGGGCCAGGATCTCGCAGAGGATCACGCCGGGGACTATGGGCCTGCCCGGAAAGTGGCCCTGGAGAAAGAATTCGTCGCCCCGGACGGTGTAGCGGCCCACGGCGTCGCTGCCCTCCGCATGGACCTCGTCCAGCAGGAGCATGGGATCCCGGTGGGGAAGAATGGTTTTGATCGCTTCCCGGTCCATCTCAGCTCCTCCTGATGCGGAGCAGCTCGGTGCCGTACTCCACCATCTGTCCGTTGGTGACGAGGATCTCGGAGACCACGCCGCTGGTCTCAGCGGTGATCTCGTTCATCAGCTTCATGGCCTCCACGATGCAGAGGGTCTGCCCCGCCGCTACCGGCGCGCCGACGGTGACATATGGCTCGCCGTTCTCTGTGGGGGCGGCGTAGAATACGCCGACGATGGGGGAGCGGACGCTGATGCAGTCCGTGTCCTGCGCCGGAACCTCGGCGGTCGGCATGGCCGGGGTCGGTGTGGGGCCGGAGGAGGAGAGATGGCGCTCCAGGCGGACCATCTGGTTGTCCTCGGTGATCTCCAGACCGGTCAGCTCCAGCTCCTTCATCAGCTGGGCATATTTTCGGATGGCGTTTTCTTTCATGGCGATACCTTTCTGAATGCCAGGCAGGCGTTGTGTCCGCCGAAGCCCAGAGAGTTGGAGAGAGCCAGGGAGATGTCGGCGCGCAGCGGCTCGTTGGCCACATGCCGCAGGCGGCAGCGCTCGTCCGGCTCGTTCAAATGGATGGTGGGAGGAATGATGCCCGCGCGCAGGGCGAACAGGCAGGCCAGCGCCTCCACAGCACCCGCCGCCCCCAGCATGTGGCCGGTCATGGACTTGGTGGAGCTGACATAGGCCGCCTGGGCCTGACCGCCCAGGGCCTGTTGGATGGCCAGGGTCTCCACCACGTCGTTCATGGGGGTGCCGGTGCCGTGGGCATTGATGTACACGCTGTCCCCGGGGACGTATCCGGCCTCCGCCATGGCGTCCAGCATGGCTCGCGCGCCGCCCCGGGCCTCCGGATGGGGCGCGGTGATGTGGTAGGCATCGCAGGTGGAGCCGTAGCCGCACACCTCGCCGTAGATCTTCGCGCCCCGGGCCCTGGCGTGCCCGTATTCCTCCAGAAGCAGGGAGACCGCGCCCTCGCCGATGACGAAGCCGCCGCGGCGCTGGTCGAAGGGCAGAGAGGCGGCATCGGGGTCGGTCGCGGTGGAGAGGGCCTGCATGTTGGAGAAGCCCGCCACCGCCGAGGGGCAGATGGCCGCCTCCGCGCCGCCGGAGATGACCGCGTCAGCGTAGCCGTGGCGGATGAGCCGCATGGCCTCACCGATGGCGTTGGAGCCGGAGGCGCAGGCGGTGACTGCCGGCATGGCGCTGCCCCGGCAGTCGTGGCGGATGGCGATCATACCGGCGGCCATGTTGCCGATCATCATGGGGATGAAGAGGGGGGAGACCCGGCGGGGCCCCTTCTCCAGCAGCTTGGTGTGCTCGGTCTCAAAGGTGTGGATGCCGCCGATGCCGGAGCCGAACACCACGGCGAAGCGCTCCGGCTCCACCGCGCCGGTGATGCCACTGTCGTCCGCCGCCTGCTGGGCCGCCGCCACGGCAAATTGGGTGCAGCGGTCGGTGCGCAGGATGTCGTTGACCTCCAGATAGTCGGCGGGGTCGAAGTTCCGGACCTCCGCCGCCAGCTTTGCCTTATAGCGTTCCGTGTCGAACTGGGTGATGGGGCCGATGCCGTTTCGCCCGGCCCGCAGGCCCTCCCAGGTGTCCTGTACGGTGTTTCCAAGTGGGGTGACGGCCCCCAGGCCGGTCACCACCACGCGTCGATTTGTATTCATAATGTACCTCACATGGCGATGCCGCCGTCTACGCGGAGCACTTCGCCCGTTACATAATTTGCGCTGGCCAGATAGACTGCCGCCTCCGCCACATCCTCCGGCGCGCCCATTCTTCCCAGGGGGATTTTCTTCAGAAGGGGATTTTCCCGCTGGCTGCCCGTCATGTCCGTGGCGATGAAGCCGGGGGCGATGGCATTGCAGCGGATGCCCTTGGATGCCAGCTCCCTGGCCGCGGATTTGGTCAGGCCGATGAGCCCGGCCTTCGATGCGGCGTAGTTGCACTGGCCCGCGTTGCCCATCAGCCCGGAGACGGAGGAGATGTTGATGATGCAGCCCTCCCGGTTTTGCAGGAAGCTGCGGGAGACATGGCGCATCATGTTGAACGCGCCCTTCAGGTTGGTGTCCAGCACCGCGTCGAAGGCCTCCTCAGTCATGGCGGGCAGCAGGCCGTCCCGGGTGATCCCGGCGCTGTTGACGAGGATATGGATGGAGCCGAGATCCGCCCTGATGCGGTCCACGGCCTCTTTGGCGGCGGCGAAGTCCGCCACGTCGCAGCGGTAAGCCTGCGCAGTCACGCCGTGCTGCCCGCAGTTCCGGCAGACTGCCTCCGCCGCGGCGGTGTTTCCGGCGTAAATGACGGCGATGTTGGCCCCCAATGCGGCAAATCTGCGGGCGATGGCCGCGCCGATGCCCCGGGAGCCGCCGGTGATGACGGCTGTTTTTCCTGTCAGCATGGTGTTTCCTCCAGAAGCTCAGTAAATGGCCGCACGGCGGCGGCGGGGTCGATGCGGCGGATCATATTGGTCAGGGTGCAGCCCGGCCCCACCTCGATGAAGGTGTCCACGCCGTCGGCAAGCATATTGCGGACCAGCCGCTCCCACTGGACGGGGCGGCAGATCTGCCGGGAGAGCAGCGCGGCGGTGTCCTCCGTGTAGCGCTGCCCGGTCAGGTCGGAGTAGAGGGGGAGCGTCGGCTGCCGCAGCGCGGCTCCGGCCAGCTCTGTTTCAAAGGCCTCTGCCGCGGCGGCCATAAAGGGGGAGTGGAACGCGCCCTTGACCTTCAGCGGGAGCGTCCGGCCCCCCAGCTCCCGGACCGCCTGAGAGAATGCGGGCAGCTCTTCGGCCAGACCGGACACTGCGATCTGCCCGGGGCCGTTGTAGTTCACCGGGTACACATGGGGAAACCGTCGGCAGAGGTTCTCCACCTGCTCCGGTGTCAGCCGGAGAACGGCGGCCATGGCGGTGTCCGCCTGCGCGGCGGCATCCTGCATCAGCTGGCCCCGCCGGCATACCAGCCGGAAGCCGGTCTCCAGGTCGAAAACGCCGCTGGCGGCTGCGGCAGACAGCTCGCCCAGTGAGAAGCCCGCCGCGGCATCGGGGCGGATGCCGCGCTCCAGCAGAGCGGCGGTGGCGGCCATCTCCATGGCGAAGAGGCAGGGCTGGGTGACTGCTGTCTCCCGCAGTGCCTCCTCCGTGCCGAAAAAGCACTGGTCGGAGGTCCCGGGGCGCAGCGCGTCGCACCGGGCAAAGACCCGCGCCGCAGCCGGATACTTACGGGTCAGATCCTGGCCCATGCCGGGGTACTGGTCCCCCTGACCGGCATACACAAATGCTACTTTACCCATTGTGCCGCCCCCCTCAGAACGCATTCCGCCTCCTCCGCGACCTCCCGCAGGATCTCCGCTGCGGGCTGCTCCCGGCGCACCATGGCGGCCGCCTGCCCGGCCAGGAAGCAGCCGGAGGGATCGCCCTCCCGGGCCGCCCGGCGGAAGGCGCCGGAGGACAGGGTGTGGAGCGTCTCCTCGGGCGCGCCGCTGAACTCCGCGCTGGCGTAGTCCCGGGAAAATGGGGTGCGCAGGCTGCGGACGGGGTGGCCCAGCTTTTTGCCGGTGACCACGGTGCAGAGATCCGTGGCGTTCAGGATCTTTTCCTTATAATTGGGATGCACGCCGCACTCCTCGGCGCTGAGAAAGCGGGTGCCCATCTGGACGCCGCAGGCACCCAGCAGAAAGGCGGCGGCAGCGCCGCGGCCGTCCGCGATGCCGCCGGCGGCGATGACCGGAAGGGAGGTGGCGTCGCGGATCTGGGGGACGAGGACCATGGTGGTCAGCTCCCCCACGTGGCCGCCGCTCTCGCCGCCCTCGGCAATGAGGGCGGTGACGCCCAGCCGGGTCATCCGCCGGGCCATGGCGACGGAGGCCACCACGGGGATGACCTTGCTTCCGGCCCGCTGCCAGTCCGCCATATATCGGGACGGATCGCCCGCCCCGGTGGTGATCACATCGACGCGCTCCTCCGCGGCGACGCTGGCCACCTCCTCCGCATGGGGGCTGAGGAGCATGATATTCACGCCGATGGGCCTGTCCGTCAGGGAGCGGGCCAGACGGATCTCCGCCCGGAGGGCCTCGCCGGAGGCGTTGCCCGCCCCGATGATGCCCAGACCGCCGCCGTTGGAGACCGCCGCGGCCAGCTTGCCGTCCGCGATCCAGGCCATGCCGCCCTGCAGGATCGGGTACCGGATGCCCAGCAAATTACAAATAGGTGACGTGAGCATGGGTCACCCCTTCCTGCTCTGGATGAACTTGTCCAGGTCGTCGATGGTCGCCACGGGCTGGTCCAGCTCCAGCTCAATGCCGATCTCGTCCTCCAGATTCATCAGCAGCTCCACGGTGTCCAGAGAGTCAATGCCCAGCTCCTTAAAGGTGCTCTCGGGCTTGACGGCGGCAATGTCGCAGCCGGTGCGGGCGGAGACGATCTTGGCAATTACTTCAAAATACATGGTATGTATACCTCCAAAATATGTGGTGCAGGGGCGGGGGCCTCCTGCTGCTGTCCAGTATACGGGGGCGGCGTTCCGTCGGGCGAACCCAGCCGTTCCGTCGGCGTTCCCCCAGCAAAATCTTTGCGAAAAAATAGTTAGGTACCTTGACAAAAATGAAAAACGCGCTGTATAATCGTGAGGTACCTTGATAAAAACGACAGGAGGAGAGCTATGAAGGAGCAATACTACCGCCTGGAGCAGGATGACCAGCTGATCTGGAACCTGCGGGACATCGGTCACACCATGCGCCATATCTCGGAGGGGAAGGGCAGTCAGAAGCGGGTGCTGATCGTGCTGCTGGAGAGCGGCCCCATGACCCAGCGGGAGCTGACGGAGCGCCTGGACATCCAGCCCGGCTCGGTCAGCGAGGTCCTGGGCAAGCTGGAGAGCGCCGGGCTGATCGGCCGGACCCCCAGCCAGCGGGACCGCCGGACCACGGACATCGTCCTGACAGAGCAGGGGGAGGCGATGGCCCGGGAGGCCTACCGCCGCCGCAAGGAGCGGCACCAGCGGATGTTCGAGGTCCTCTCGCCTCAGGAAAAGGACACCCTGCTGGCGCTGCTGGAGCGGGTAAACGCGGACTGGGACGAGAAATTCCGGGCGCGGGAGGCGGATTGACATGTGGAAATACTGTAAGCGATACCTGCCCTATGCGCTGCTGGCGGCGGCGTGCATGGTGGGGGAGGTGACGATGGATCTGCTGCAGCCGGAGCTGATGAGCCGCATCGTGGACGAGGGCGTTCTGGGGCTGGAGACTGGCGGCGTGGGGGACATGGCGCTGATCTGGTCACTGGGGCTGCGGATGATCTGTCTGGTCCTTTTCGGCGGACTGTGCGGGTCGCTGAACAATGTGTTCGTCCATATGAGCGGGCAGAACATTGGCAACGATATGCGCAAGGACGCATTCCGCAGCCTGATGCGCTTTTCCTTCCCCCAGGTGGACCGCTTCGGCACCGGCAGTCTGGTGACGCGGGTGACCAACGACATCACCCAGGTGCAGAATCTGGTGTCCCAGTTCGTGCGGGGCATGATCCGCACCTCCATGCTGATGTTCGGCAGCATCTTTTTCATGTTCCGGCTGAACGCCGCCTTTGGCCGCATCGTTCTGTGCGCGTTTCCGTTTCTGGTGGGCTGCCTGGCCTTCTGCCTGCTGCGGGCGGACCCACTCTTTTCCCGGCTGCAGGCCCAGCTGGACCGGATCAACGCCATCATGCAGGAGGATGTGTCCGGCATCCGGGTCATCAAGGCCTGTGTGCGGGAGGTCTATGAGAAGCTGCGCTTCGGCAGGGCCAACGACCAGCTGATCCGCACGCAGCTGCAGGTGCTGACCATCTTCGCCTTTATGAACCCCATCGTCAACGCCCTGATGTACGTGGTAGTGGCGCTGATCCTGCGCGCCGGCGCGGCGGAGGTGACGGCGGGGGAGACCACCCCCGGCAGCATCATGGCGGCCATCACCTACACCACCCAGCTGCTCAACGGCATCCTGGGTCTGACCATGCTGTTTCAGAACATCTCCCGGGGCATCGCCTCCTGGAAGCGGGTGAAGGAGATCCTCCACAGCCAGCCGGAGCTGCGGAGCGGGGCATTTGCTGGGGAGACGGCCCTGCGGGGGGCGATCGAGTTCCGCAAGGCGTCCTTCGCCTATCCCGGCAGCGACCAGATGGTGCTGCGGGACATCGACCTCACCATCCATCCCGGGGAGACCGTGGCCATCATGGGGGCCACCGGCTGCGGCAAGACCTCGCTGGTGGACCTGATCCCCCGGTTTTACGATGTGACCGGCGGCGCTGTGCTGGTGGACGGCGTGGATGTGCGGCAGTACGACCTGAAGACCCTGCGGGGGAAGGTGGCCATCGCGCTGCAGAAGAGCGAGCTGTTCAGCCAGACCATCGGGGAGAACATCGCCTGGGGCAGACCGGACGCGGATGGGGAGACCATTCGGGCCGCAGCCCGGACGGCCCAGGCGGACGGCTTCATCTCCGGCACGCCGGAGGGCTATGACACCATGGTGGCCGAGCGGGGCACAAGCCTGTCCGGCGGGCAGAAGCAGCGCGTCTCCATCGCCCGGGCGGTGGTGAAGGACGCGGAGATCCTGATCTTCGACGATGCCACCAGCGCCCTGGACCTCAAGACGGAGGCGGCGCTGTACGAGGCACTGGCCCAGGCCCGGCCCGGCTGCACCAAGATCATCGTGGCCCAGCGTATCGCCTCGGTGCGCCGGGCGGACCGGATCGTGGTGCTGGAAAACGGGACCATTGCCGCCAGCGGCACCCACGAGGCGCTGCTGGAGAGGTGCCGGGCATACCGGGATATTTATGACTCCCAGATGGGAAAGGAGGAGCGGCATGGCGGATGAAAAAAAGCTGATGGAGCGCGCCATCCCCGGCATGGGCCGGAGGGAGCGCTTCGCGGAGGCGGAGCACGCGGAGAACGCCGGGGCGACCCTGCGCCGCCTGCTGACCTATTTTGCCAGAGAGCGGGCCATGGTCCTCATCATGCTGGCAGTGGTGGTGTGCGGAACGCTC
>CAYSDG010000072.1:0-9898 GCA_964429705.1 uncultured Oscillospiraceae bacterium
CATCTGGTGGATTTTGATTTTTACAGCATGGACATTTTCAACCGCTGCGAAAATTCCAGCGATGTGCTGCTGGCAGTCCCCGCATGGGACAACGTCCACCCCCTGATCAAGTTGATCCCCGTGGAGTGGACGCACAGCATCCCCTACGGCATCCTGCACGCCCCCGCACCATCGGAGCCGGTACGGCGATTTCTGGAAATTGCGAAAACCACCGCGGTATTCCCCTGCGGCAGCTGTAACCCGAAGGTATAAACCAGTGAACAAAGCGAGACTTCTGCGGAAGTCTCGCTTTTCTTATAATTGGTATAGACGAGCGCGGGACACAGGAGCGCAACCAGCAAAACAGGAGGATAACGTATGAAAAAATTGGTACTGCTGACAGCCTCACCCACCGTGGGCGGAAACGGCGACACGCTGATGGAGGCGGCTGCGGAGGCCGCAAGAGAATGCGGCGCTGAGATCCGGCGCATCAACATCCGCAATTTGACGATCCACCCCTGCAGGGGCTGCTACAGCTGCGCGGAAACCGGCATCTGCGCCCAAAAGGACGATATGGCAGCTGTGCTGGCGGCACTGCACGAATGCGACGGTCTGATCGTGGAAGCGCCGATCTACTACAACTGCATGGCGGCCCAGGCGCTGCTGGTCATCGACCGGCTTTGCTGCACTTTTGCCTGCAAAAACTATCCGCTGGGGCCGAAGAAAAAAATCGGCGTATTTCTGACCTGTACCGGCTCGGACGTGGAGGAAATGAAGCACCACGTCCAGCTCATTGTTGACCTGCCCAGCATCCAGCGCTCTGTGGAGGCTGAACGGACCGAGGTGTTCACCGACTGCGTGAGCCGCGACACCTGCCGGGCTTCCGCCGCCTATCTTGACAGAACAAGCGCCGTTGCCCGCTGGGTCTGCGAATGACAGGAAAAGGATATGCCACCATGAATAACTTCATTTACGAGAACAGGACTAAGGTCTATTTCGGCAGGGGCGGCGTGAAGGAATATCTGGGCTGCCTGCTGAAGCACTACGGCGACACCGTCATGCTGGCCTATGGCTGTGGTTCCATCAAGCGAAATGGTGTATACGACGAGATCACCGCCATCCTGAACGCCGCCGGGAAGCGGATCATCGAATTTTCCGGGATCATGCCCAATCCCACCTACGCCAAGGTACAGGAGGGCGCAAGACTGGCGCGGGAGAACCGTGTGGATCTGATCCTGGCAGTGGGCGGCGGCTCTGTCTCCGACTGCTGCAAGATCGTCTCCGCGCAGGCGCTGCTGGAACAGGACATCTGGACGATGGAGATGGAAAAGCACACCTACCCCAGCAGGTTTATCCCCCTTGGGACCATTGTCACGGTGTTTGGTACCGGCTCTGAAATGAATGCCGGAGCGGTCATCACCCACGAGGAGCAGAAGATCAAGGCCGGTATTTTCGGCGCACAGGCGGATTTCGCCTTTCTGGATCCGGACTACTCCATGTCCGCCCCCGGAAAGCAGGTGCTGTCCGGCGCTTTCGACACCCTGAGCCACGCCATGGAGACCTACTTCGGAAAGCCGGACGCCAACAATCTGTCCGACGACATCAGCGAGGCCGTCATGCGCAGCGTCATCCGCAGCACCCGCGTCCTGCTGCGTGACCTCACCAATTACGACGCCAGAAGCGAGCTGGCCTGGGCATCCGCTATGGCAGAAAACGGGATCCTGAAGATCGGCAAGGTCACGGACTTCCAGTGCCATCAGATCGAGCACCAGCTGGGGGCCTACACCGACTGTAACCACGGCTGCGGTCTCGCGGTGCTCCACCCCACGCTGTACCGGCACATCTGCGGGGCAAATATTCCCCGGTTTGCCCGATTCGCCCGAAATGTCTGGGGTGTACAGGCAAAAGATGACGGGCAGGCAGCACAGGCAGGCATCAAAGCTCTGGCGGACTTTATCCGGGAGATCGGCTTGCCCACCACCTTTGCTGAGCTGGGGATCCCGGAAGATACCGACCTGAAAGCGGTGGCGGCTTCCACCAATATTTCCGCCGGATGCTGTAAAAAGCTGACCGGCGAGGAGATCTATGAAATTCTGCTGGAATGCAGGTAAACAGGAGGAAACATCTATGCGCATTTTATTCATCAACGGCAGCCCCAACAAGAACGGCAATACCGCCGCGCTGGCAGCCCGGCTGCTGAAGGGACAGACCTACGAAACGCTGCACCTGACCGACTACACCATCGGCGCCTACGGCCAGACACTGCCCGGAGACGGCCTGGAAGCCGTGATCAACGCCATGGAGAACGCCGAGATCATCGTCATCGGCTCTCCGGTCTACTGGCACAACATCTGCGGCAGCGTCCGCAACGTGCTGGACCGGTTCTATGGCAAGGTGGAAAACGGCGCTCTCAGCGGCCGCAAGCTGTATTTCGTGTTTCAGGGCGCAGGTCCGGAGCCGTGGATGCTGGAAGCCGGGGAATACACCATGAAGCGCTTTGCCGCCCTCTATGGCATGACCTACGGCGGTATGGTGACAAACAGCAGCGAAGCCGCGAAATGGAATCAAAGCCTGTAAGGAGAGCGGGACCATGGAATATGTGACTTTGCAGAACGGCGTGAAAATGCCCATGGCGGGCATCGGCACCTTTCTCCTGTCCCCCGACGAAGCGGAGCGCTCGGTTCTCCATGCGCTGCAGTGCGGGTATCGGCTGATCGATACGGCGAATGCCTATGTGAACGAAAAAGCCGTGGGCCGCGCCATGAAGCAGTCCGGCATCCCCCGGCAGGAGATCTTCCTGGAAACCAAGCTGTGGCCCGCCTTTTATGAGCAGGCCGACGCCGTGGAAAAGACCTTGCAGCGGCTGGACACCGACTATATCGACCTTCTTCTGATCCATCAGCCCTCCGGAAATTACATCGCCGGTTACAAGCGCATGGAGAAGGCGTACAAAGCGGGCAAGGTCAGGGCCATCGGCCTTTCCAACTTTACCATCGAGCAGATCAGAGAAATTCTGAGCATTTGCGAAGTAAAACCCACGGTTTTGCAGACGGAGGTGCATCCCTATCATCAGGCAGCCGAGCTGAAGACATTCCTGAAGGAAAACGGCATGGCCGCCCAGGCCTGGTATCCCCTGGGACACGGAGACAAGGCACTGCTGGAGGAACCGCTCTTTGCGGAGCTGGGCAAAAAGTACGGAAAATCCGCCGCCCAGATCATCCTCCGCTGGCATACGCAGACTGGCAATATCGTCATCCCCGGTTCCAAAAATCCCGACCACATCAGGGCAAATCTTGATCTGTTCGACTTTGCGCTGACCGCCGGGGAGCTGGCCGCCATCGCAGCCATGAACAGGAATGTCCGCTACTATACCAGCACCCCGGAGATGCTGAAGGCCTATGCGGAGATGGTACCTCCCGTAGACGAGCAGAAATAAGGACGAGCCGCATGGTCGGCGGGAGCATGGCGACTGCCATGCTCCCATTTGTGACGGAGGACTTTGCCGGTTGACATTTTCCTGCCTTTCCTGTATACTTTCCCGTTGTGAGACATTGGCGTCTCAGGGCTTTGCCCTACTGCGCCGGTGTCTCTTTTTATTTTTTCAGGAAACTGCGGCGCGCACGGCGCGCCATCTTCTCCGCGGCGAGCCGATCGCCGCAGGAGACCAAGGAGGAAACACTATGAGTAACTGTGCGATCGTTGGCATCAACTGGGGCGACGAGGGAAAGGGCCGTATGGTGGACCTGCTCACCCAGGATCACGATATTGTGGTGCGCTATCAGGGCGGCGGCAACGCCGGTCACACCGTCATCAACGAGCTTGGAAAATTCGCCCTGCACCTGCTGCCCTCCGGCATTTTCCGGGAGGGCGTGGTGAACGTTCTGGGCAACGGCGTGGCCCTGGATCTGGAAAACCTGTGGGAGGAGATGGAGTCTGTCCGCGCCCAGGGCGTGGCCCTGACACCGGAGGACCTGCGCCTGAGCGACCGGGCCTCCCTGCTGCTGCCCTGGCACCGGGAGCTGGACGGACTGGAGGAGGCCCGGCTGCGGGACAAGAAGTACGGCTCCACCAAGCAGGGCATCGCCCCCTTCTATTCCGATAAATACCAGAAAAAGACCGTTCTGGCCGGTGAGCTGCTGTACCCCGCCTATCTGCGGGAGCATCTGGCGGACCTGCTGGAGTGGAAAAATCTGACCCTCACCGGCGTATACGGTGCCCAGAGCTGGACCATGGAGCGGCTGTGGGACTGGATCATGGACTACGGCGAAAAACTGAAGCCCTACATCTGCGACACCGGCGCGTTTCTCCGCCAGGCCCAGCGCAGCGGCAAGAGCATCCTCTTCGAGGCCCAGTTGGGGGCACTGCGGGACCTGGATTACGGCATCTATCCCTACACCACCTCCTCCAACTCCATCGCCGCCTATGCAGGGGTCGGCTCCGGCCTGCCCAATGTCCGGCTGGACGAGGTGGTGGGCGTTGTGAAGGCCTACTCCACCTGCGTGGGCGAGGGTCCCTTCGTGTGCGAGTGGTTCGGCCCCGACGCGGAGCGCCTGCGCCAGGAGGGCGCGGAATTTGGGGCCAAGACCGGACGGCCCCGCCGGGTAGGCCCCATCGACATCGTGGCCACCCGCTACGGCGTGGAGGTCCAGGGGGCCACCACCATCGCCCTGACCAAGCTGGACGTACTCAGCTACATGGAGCGCATCCCTGTGTGCGTCAAATACCGGGTGGACGGCGCGGAGACAGACCAGTTTCCCTTCCCCGCCGCCCTGGGAAGCGCCCAGCCGGTGCTGGAATACCTGGACGGCTGGGGCTGCGACATCTCCGGCGCACGGACCTGGGAGGAGCTGCCGGAGCAGGCCCGTGCATATGTGACCTACATCGAGCAGGCCATCTGCTGCCACATTGGCTACGTCTCCGTGGGCGCAGAGCGGGACGCCTATATCCGGCGCTGATCCGATGGATCTGACGCTGCGCGGCATTGATAAGAAGGAGGAGATACTATGTGCGGAATCGTCGGCTTCACCGGCAGCCAACAGGCCGCCCCCATCCTGCTGGATGGGCTGAAGAAGCTGGAATATCGGGGCTATGACTCCGCCGGGATCGCGGTGGAGCGGGACGGCGTGCTCTCCCTGTCCAAGGTCAGCGGCAGGATCTCCCATCTGTGCGAGAAAACAGAGGACGGGCGCG
This sequence comes from uncultured Oscillospiraceae bacterium, assembly GCA_964429705.1. Classification (GTDB taxonomy): domain Bacteria; phylum Bacillota; class Clostridia; order Oscillospirales; family Oscillospiraceae; genus Pelethomonas. The sequence continues at coordinate 5,170 of CAYSDG010000072.1, forward strand.
CCATGCCCGGCTGCTGCGGCATCGGGCATACCCGCTGGGCCACCCACGGCGCGCCCACAGATGCCAACGCCCACCCCCATATGAGCCGTGACGGCCGCTTCTCGGTGGTTCACAACGGCATCATCGAAAACTATCTGGAGCTGCGCCAGGAGCTGATGGACAGGGGCTATACCTTTGCCAGCGAGACGGACACCGAGGTGATCGTCCACCTCATAGAGCTGTACTACACCGGCGACTTTCGCCAGGCCGTGCAGAAGGCCACCGCCCGGCTGCGTGGCTCCTACGCGCTGGGTGTCCTGTGCGCCGACTGCCCCGGCACCCTCATCGCGGCGCGGGAGGCCAGCCCGCTGATCCTGGGCATCGGCGCGGGTGAGAGCTTTTTCGCCTCCGATGTGACGGCCCTGGTGGCCTACACCCGCTCCGTCATCTATCTGGACGATGGAGAGCTGGCTCAGCTGACGCCGGAGAGCATCACCGTCTACGACTGCACCGGCGCTGTGCTGCAAAAGCCGATGCAGCGCATCACCTGGAGCGTGGAGGCCGCGGAAAAGGGCGGCTACGACCACTTCATGCACAAGGAGATCATGGAGCAGCCCCGGGCGGTGAAGGCCGCCCTGACCCCCCGGCTGCAGGGGGACACCATCGACATGGACGGCCTCTCCCTGACGGCAGAGGAACTGCTGGGCATCCAGAAGATCGTCATCACCGCCTGCGGCTCCGCTTACTATGCCGGGTGCGCGGGCAAATACGCCATTGAGAAGCTGTGCCGCGTCCCGGTAGATGTGCAGCTGGCCAGCGAGCTGCGCTACAGCGAGCCGCAGATCGACAGCGGCACCCTGCTCATCGTCCTGTCCCAGTCCGGCGAGACCGCCGACACCATCGCCGCCATGCGGGAGTGTCAGAGTCTGGGGGCCAGAACGCTGGCCATCGTCAACGTGGTGGGCAGCACCATCGCCAAGCTGGCGGACCACACCCTGTACACCTGGGCCGGGCCGGAGATCGCCGTGGCCACCACCAAGGGCTACACCACCCAGCTGGCGGTGCTGTACCTCTTCGCCCTGTATGCCGCCCGGACCATGGGGCGGCTGGCGGAGGCGGAGTACGCCCGGCTGCTGGCGGAGGTGCGCGCCCTGCCCCAGAAGCTGCAGCAGGCCCTGGACATGAACCCCTCCCTGCCCCAGCTGGCAGGAAAATACGCGAAATGCCAGTCCGTCTTTTACATCGGCCGCAGCACCGACTACGCCGTGGCCCTGGAGGGGGCGCTGAAGCTGAAGGAGATCTCCTATATCCACGCGGAGGCCTATGCCGCCGGGGAGCTGAAGCACGGCACCATCGCCCTCATCGACCAGGGGCAGCCGGTCATCGCCCTGTGCTGCAACGGCCGGGTGGCGGAGAAGACCCGCAGCAACATCGTAGAGGTCAAGGCCCGGGGCGCGCAGGTGCTGGCGCTGGCACAGACAGACGACCGGGCCGTGCTGTCCATGGCGGATGATGTTCTGCGCATCCCGCCGGTGGACCCCCTCTTCCAGCCCGCGGTGGAGATCATCCCCCTGCAGCTGTTGGCCTACTATGTGGCCAGAGAGCGGGGCTGCGACATCGACAAGCCCAAGAACCTGGCCAAATCCGTCACCGTGGAATGACCAGACGAGAAAGGATACCATATATATGTACGATACCTACCAGTCCCCCCTGGCCTCCCGCTACGCCTCCCCCTACATGCTGCGCCTGTTCTCCCAGGAGACACGCATCCGGACCTGGCGCAGGCTCTGGACAGAGCTGGCCCGGGCCGAGCATCAGCTGGGTCTGCCCATCACCGCCGCCCAGGTGGCGGAACTGGAGGCCCACATCGACGACATCGACTTTGCCTGCGCCGCCGCCCGGGAGAAGGAGGTCCGCCACGATGTGATGGCCCATGTCTACGCCTATGGCCAGGCCGCCCCCTCCGCCGCCGGGATCATCCACCTGGGGGCCACCAGCTGCTATGTCACCGACAATGGGGATCTGATCCTCTACCGGGACGCGCTGCGCTATCTCCGGGGCCAGCTGCTGGGGGCGCTGCAGAATCTGGCGGACTTCGCTGAGACCTACAAGGCTCTCCCCACCCTGGGCTACACCCACTATCAGCCCGCCCAGCTGGTGACGGTTGGCAAGCGGGCCACATTGTGGATGCAGGACCTTCTCTCCGACCTGGAGGAGCTGGACTTTGTGCTGGATGGACTGAAGTTCCTAGGCTGCCGGGGCACCACCGGCACCGAGGCCAGCTTCCTGGACCTCTTCGAGGGGGATACAGCCAAGATCGACGAGATGAACCGCCGCATCGCCGGCGCGTTTGGCTTCACCGCCTGCTTCGACGTCTGCGGCCAGACCTATCCCCGCAAGGTGGACAGCCGCATCCTGAACTGCCTCTCCTCCATTGCACAAAGTGCCTGCCGCATGGCCAACGACATCCGCCTTCTCCAGCACGACCGGCAGGTGGAGGAGCCCTTTGAGACCAGCCAAATCGGCTCCTCCGCCATGGCCTACAAGCGCAACCCCATGCGCTGCGAGCGCATCTGCTCCCTGGCCCGCTATCTGATGGCCGATGCCCTGAACGCCCCCATGACCGCCTCTGTCCAGTGGATGGAGCGGACGCTGGATGACTCCGCCAACCGCCGCATCTCCCTGCCCGAGGGCTTTTTGTGTGCCGACGCCATTCTGCGCCTGGTGCAGAATGTCACCCGTGGTCTGGTGGTCAACGAGAAGATCATCGACCGCACGGTGCGGGAGTACCTCCCCTTCATCGCCACGGAGAATCTCATGATGGAGGCCGTCAAGCGAGGCGGTGACCGGCAGGCGCTCCACGAGATCATCCGCCGCTGCTCCCACGCCGCCACCGCCAACATGAAGGAGGGTCTCCCCTGCGACCTGCTGGCCCGGCTGGCGGCGGAGCCGGCCTTCGGTATGACCGAGTCGGAGCTCCATGCGCTGCTGCGGCCGGAGGACTACATCGGCCGCTGTCCGGAGCAGGTGGACGCATTCCTGGCAAAGGTGCGCCCCCTGCTGGCGGAGGCCGCCGAGGGCGGGGAGATCGAGCTGTAATGTTCCGATCCTCCTGACCATCTATACAATGCATCTTGCCCCCCAACGATCAAGAACAAAAAGGAGCATCCCATGGAAAAGATCCTGATCCTAGATTTCGGTGGACAGTACAACCAGCTCATCGCCCGGCGGGTCCGGGAGTGCCGGGTCTACTGCGAGGTCCACCCCTACACCATATCCCTGGAGGCCATCCGGGCCTTCGGTCCGGCAGGTATCATCTTCACCGGCGGCCCCAACAGCGTCTACGAGGCGGACTCGCCCCAGGTGGACAGCGGCATCTTCACGCTGGGCGTGCCGATCCTCGGCATCTGCTACGGCTGTCAGCTGCTGGCCCACGGTCTGGGCGGCCAGGTGGTCCCCGCCCAGGCCGACGCCGCCCGGGAGTACGGCAAGACCGAGACCTGGTACGACACCACCTCCCCCCTCTTCCGGGGGCTGCCGGAGCGCAGCGTGTCCTGGATGAGCCACGGTGACTACATGGCCCGGGTGCCGGAGGGCTTCCGCCTGACGGCACGCTCAGAGGCCTGCCCCAACGTGGCCATTGCCGATGAGACCCGCCGGTTCTACGGCGTGCAGTTCCACCCGGAGGTCAACCACACCCAGCACGGGACCGATATGCTCCGCAACTTTCTTTACGAGGTCTGCCGCGTCTCCGGCGACTGGACCATGGCGGACTACAAGGACACCGCCATCCGGCAGATCCGGGAAAAGGTGGGCGACGGCCGGGTGCTGCTGGCTCTCTCCGGCGGCGTGGACAGCTCTGTGTGCGCCGCTCTGCTGTCGGAGGCCATCGGGGAGCAGCTCACCTGCGTCTTTGTGGACCACGGTCTCATGCGCCTGCGGGAGGGAGACGAGGTGGAGGCCGCTTTCTCCCGATGGGCCATGCATTTCGTCCGCGTGGACGCTGAAAGCCGCTTCCTGCTGAAGCTGGCGGGCGAGACGGAGCCGGAGCGCAAGCGCAAGATCATCGGCGAGGAGTTCATCCGGGTCTTTGAGGAGGAGGCCAAAAAGATCGGCAAAGTGGACTATCTGGCCCAGGGGACCATCTACCCCGACGTGATCGAATCCGGCGCGGGGGCCGCCGCCGTCATCAAGAGCCACCACAATGTGGGCGGCCTGCCCGACTGCGTGGACTTCAAGGAGATCATCGAGCCTCTGCGGCTGCTCTTTAAGGACGAGGTCCGCCAGCTGGGCCGGGAACTGGGTCTGCCGGAATACCTGGTGGCCCGCCAGCCCTTCCCCGGTCCCGGCCTCGCTATCCGCATCATCGGGGACATCACCAAGGACAAGGCCGACACCCTGCGTCAGGCGGACTTCATCTTCCGGGACGAGCTGGCCAGAGCGGGACAGGATAAGCTCCTGAGCCAGTATTTCGCCGTGCTGACCAACACCCGCTCCGTGGGCGTAATGGGCGACGGCCGAACCTATGACTACACCCTGGCCCTCCGGGCCGTGGTGACCGACGATTTCATGACCGCCGACTGGGCCCGCATCCCCTATGAGGTGCTGGACCGGGTCAGCGTTCGGATCGTCAACGAGGTGCGGGGCATCAACCGCATCTGCTATGACATCACCAGCAAGCCCCCCGCCACGGTGGAGTGGGAATAAGGAAAAATTATCTTCAAGGCGATTTTTGCAGGTGTAGACCTGT
>CAYSDG010000073.1:0-9609 GCA_964429705.1 uncultured Oscillospiraceae bacterium
GCTGGATGTACATCGGCCCCCAGGGCATCGTCCACGGCACCTTCAACACCCTGCTGAACGCGGGCCGCCTGAAGCTGGGCATCCCCGCCGACGGCAATCTGGCAGGCCGCCTCTTCATCTCCGCCGGTCTGGGCGGCATGAGCGGCGCCCAGGGCAAGGCCGCGGAGATCGCCGGTGCCGTATCCATCATCGCCGAGGTGGACGACTCCCGCATCGAGACCCGCTACACCCAGGGCTGGGTCAGCGAGCGCACCGACAGCCTGGAGGAGGCCCTGCGCATCGCCCGGGAGAAGATGGCCTCCAAGACCCCCTGCGCCATCGCCTACCACGGCAACATCGTGGACCTGCTGGAGTACCTCTACGAGCAGAATGTCCACGTGGATCTGATGAGCGACCAGACCAGCTGCCACGTCCCCTACGACGGCGGCTACTGCCCCCAGGGCCTGACCTTCGCCCAGCGCACCGAGATGCTGGACAAGGATCCCGAGGGCTTCCGGGTGCTGGTGGACAAGACCCTGAAGCACCACTACGAGATGATCTGCAAGTTCCACGACTGCGGCACCTACTTTTTCGACTACGGCAACAGCTTCCTGAAGGCCGTGTACGACGCGGGCGTGACCTCCATCTGCAAAAACGGTGTCAACGACCTGGATGGCTTCGTGTTCCCCTCCTACGTGGAGGACATTCTGGGTCCCTGCCTGTTCGACTTCGGCTACGGTCCCTTCCGCTGGTGCTGCCTGAGCCGCGACAGCGCCGATCTGGACAAGACGGATGCCGCCGCCGCGGAGTACATCCTCGCCCACAACCGCCGCTATCAGGACTATGACAACTACGTCTGGGTGCGCGATGCCAAGAAGAACAAGCTGGTGGTGGGTACCCAGTGCCGCATCCTGTATCAGGACGCCATGGGCCGCATGAGCATCGCCCTGAAGTTCAACGAGATGGTGCGCAACGGCGAGATCGGCCCCGTGATGCTGGGCCGCGACCACCACGACACCGGCGGCACCGACTCCCCCTTCCGTGAGACCAGCAACATCAAGGACGGCTCCAACATCATGGCCGACATGGCCACCCAGTGCTTCGCGGGCAACGCCGCCCGCGGCATGAGCCTCATCGCCCTGCACAACGGCGGCGGCACCGGCATCGGCAAGGCCATCAACGGCGGCTTCGGCATGGTGCTGGACGGCTCTGAGCGGGTGGACACCATCCTGAAGATGTCCATGCCCTGGGACACCATGGTGGGCGTTTCCCGCCGCGCCTGGGCCACCAATGAGAACGCGCTGAGCACCGCCGCGGAGTACAACAAGCTCTACGCCGGTCAGGACCACATCACCCTGCCCTTCGTGGCAGATGAGCAGCTGGTGGCCGACGCGCTGCGCGCTGTCCAGGAGAAGTAAGATGGAACTGCTTTTATTTACCAATATCGGCACTCTGGTCACCCCGCTGGGCCGGGCCGCCAGGGGCGGCGAGCAGCAGGGCGCGGTGCAGACCCTGCACGACGCCTGGCTGGTGATGGACGGCGGCGTGATCGACGCGGTGGGGGTGGGAACACCTCCCCCCCTGCGGGGCGCGAAGAAGATCGACTGCGGCGGCAAGCTGGTGACCCCCGGCCTGGTGGATGCCCACACCCACCTGATCTTCGGCGGCTGGCGGCAGCATGAGATGGCCCTGAAGCTGAAGGGCGTGCCCTATCTGGACATTCTGGCCCAGGGCGGCGGCATCCTCTCCACCGTCACCGCCACCCGGGAGGCCACCCAGGAGGAGCTGGCGGACAAGGCCCGTCTGGCGCTGGACGAGATGCTCTCCCTTGGCACCACCACCGTGGAGGCCAAGAGCGGCTACGGTCTCTCTCTGGCCGAGGAGATCAAGCAGCTGCGCGCCCTGCGGGACCTCAATGACAGCCACCCCATGGATGTGGTGTCCACCTTCATGGGCGCTCACGCCGTCCCCAACGCCTACAAGGAGAACCGCGAGGAGTATATCCGCCAGATCTGCGAGGATATGATCCCCTCCGTGGCGGAGGAGGAGCTGGCAAAATTCTGCGATGTGTTCTGCGAGACGGGCGTGTTCTCCGCGGAGGAATCCCGCCGCATTCTGGACGCGGGCAAGGCCCACGGCCTCATCCCCAAGATCCACGCCGACGAGATCGACCCCATCGGCGGCAGCCAGCTGGCCGGTGAGATCGGTGCCATCTCCGCGGAGCACCTCATCGTCTGCCCCCCCGCGGGCATCGCCAGCATGGCAAAGGGCGGCACGGTGGCCTGCCTCCTGCCCGCCACCAGCCTGTACCTGGGGGCCACCTTTGCTCCCGCCCGGGACATGGTCAGCGCCGGTGTCCCCGTGGCCATGGCCTCGGACTTCAACCCCGGCTCCTGCCCCTGCCTGAACCTGCAGCTGGTGATGAACCTTGGCTGTCTGCGCTACCGCCTGACCCCCGAGGAGGTCCTCACTGCCGTCACCCTCAACGGTGCCGCCGCCATCGGCATGGCGGACACCGTCGGCACCCTGGAGCCCGGCAAGCAGGGCGACCTGGTGATCTGGGACGCGCCGGACCTCAACTATCTCTGCTACCGCATGGGCAGCAACCTTGTCAGCAGCGTCGTGAAGCGCGGCAGGGTCTACACCAAAAATACGTGGGCCAACTGAGCCCGGAAGGATCGAAATTATGTCTAAACTGGTTGAATGCATCCCCAATTTCAGCGTCAGCAAGGAGCAGGACCCCGTGGTGTTCCAGGGCCTGGTGGACGTGGCAAACTCCGTCCCCGGCTGCACCGTGCTGGACGTGCAGACTGACGGCGACCACAACCGCTGCGTCTTTACCATGGTCGGCTCCCCCGTCGCCATCGAGGAGGTGGCCTTCCAGCTGACCAAGAAGGCCACGGAGACCATCGACATGACCAAGCACAAGGGCCAGCACCCCCGCATGGGCGCTACCGATGTCATCCCCTTCGTCCCCACCATGGACATGACCGTGGAGGAGTGCGTGGAGATGAGCAAGCGTGTGGCCAGCCGCGTCTGGGAGGAGCTGCGCGTCCCCTCCTTCCTCTATGAGGACTCCGCCACAGCTCCCCACCGCGTCAATCTGGCCAAGTGCCGCAGCGGCCAGTTCGAGGGTATGCCCGAGAAGCTGCTGCAGCCTGAGTGGGCGCCCGACTACGGCGAGCGCAAGATCCACCCCACCGCCGGTATCGTGGCCATCGGCGCCCGTATGCCCCTCATCGCCTACAACATCAACCTGGACACCTCTGATCTGGAGGTCGCCAACAAGATCGCCAAGGCCATCCGTGCTGCCAACGGCGGCTTCAAGTACTGCAAGGCCATCGGTGTCATGCTCAACGACCGCAACATCGCCCAGGTGTCCATGAACCTGGTCAACTACGAGGGTACCCCCATCTACTACGTCTTTGAGATGGTCCGCGCCCTGGCTGACCGCTACGGTGCCCGCATCATCGGCAGCGAGCTGGTGGGCCTCACCCCCGGCAAGGCCCTGCTGGACTGTGCGGAGTACTACCTGAAGATGGAGAACTTCGATGCCCGCAAGCAGGTCATGGAGTACCACCTCATCGGCTTAGAGTGATATAGGAGGATAACACAATGAAACTGGCTGAACTGAAAGTCAATGGTTTTACCGAGCTGCTGGCCTCTGATGCCCCCGCCCCCGGCGGCGGCTCCGCCGCAGCGCTGGAGGGCGGCATCGGCGCGGCCCTCACCGCCATGGTCTGCGAGCTGACCGCCGGCAAGAAGCAGTACGCCGACCACCGGGACTTCATCCTGGAGGTCCAGAAGAAGGCTGAGGCCCTGCGGGTGCGCTTTGTGGATGTGATGGACCGCGACACCGAGGCCTTCCTGGTGGTCAGCGACGCCTTCGCCATGCCCAAGAGCACCGACGAGGAGAAGGCCGCCCGCTCCGCCGCCATCCAGGCCGGTCTGGTGAAGTGTACCGAGACCCCCTTCGAGATGATGGAGATGGCCACAGAGACTCTGGAGCTCACCGCCTCCATTCTGGGCAAGTTCAACGAGGCCGCCGCCAGCGACCTGGGCGTTGCCGCCCTGAGCCTGCGCTCCGGCATCCAGGGCGCCTGGCTGAACGTGCTCATCAACATCGGCAGCCTGAAGGACAAGGAGCTGGCCGCCGACTTCCGCGCCAAGGGCGAGGCCCTGCTGGCCAAGGCGCTGCCTCTGGCCGACCAGGTGTACAACACCGTCCTCACTCTGGTCTGATCCGAACCCGCGCAACGCATACGAAAAAGGGAGACCGCTGTCACAGGCGGTCTCCCTTTTGTTGTTTTCTGCTCTTGTTACCCGATCACTGCCATCAGCGCCCACAGCGCCGCCAGAAACAGCACGTTTACCGCCGTGAACACCCCCATGTACCGGCCCGGTCTGGCGTCCGGCAGGGCGATGTACAGCTTGTAGGAGATGAGGCTGGCCATAGAGGCGATGATGGTGCCCAGCCCACCCAGGTTCACCCCCACCAGCAGCGGGGCATAGTGGTCCGTGAATCCCGAGAGCAGCATGGCCGCCGGGACGTTGCTGATGATCTGGCTGAGGAGGATGCCCGCCGCCATCTCCCGCCCAGCCACCAGAGCGGAGAGGGCCTCGCTGACAGCGGGGATGCTCTTCATATTGCCGATGAAGATGAAGAAAAAGATGAAGGTCAGCAGCAGACCGTAGTCCGCCTGGCGCAGCAGCTTCCGGTCCAGCACGAAGGCTGCCGCCGCCACCACCGCCAGCACCAGGGCCATGGGCAGCACGTGGACCACCGTTAGCAGGCACAGCAGGAAGAGGGCCAGCCAGGGGGCGACCCGCCGCCGGTCCAACGCGCACCGCCCCTCCGGCGGGGCGACCTGCTCCGGCTTCACCAGCAGCCACACCGCCAGCACCAGCAGCACCAGCGCCGCCGCCGCGGGGGGCAGCATGATGGAGAGGAACTCCCCCGCCGTCAGGTCAAAGAGGGAGTAGAGATACAGGTTCTGGGGGTTGCCCATGGGCGTCAGCATACTGCCCAGATTGGCCGCCACCGTCTGCAAAACGATGACGGGGATCAGCAGCTTCCCCTGCCCCGCCTGGGTCAGGAGCATCACCGCCAGGGGCACGAAGGTGATGAGAGCCACGTCGTTGGTGATGAGCATGCTGCTGAAAAAGCACACCGCCACCAGCGTCAGCGCCAGCGCCCGGGTCGTATGGACCAGGCGCAGCAGCCGCTCCACCACCCAGTCGAAGGCGCCCGCCGCCTTCAGTCCCGCCACCGCCAGCATCAGCGACAGCAGCAGGCCCAGCACATGCCAGTCCAGATAGCCCCAATAGGCCCCGCTGGGCGGCACCGCCAGGGCCGAGAGCAGCGCCGCCAGCCCGGCGGCATACAGAACAGGGTCCTTTTTCAGCTGTGACAGGATCTTCGTCTTCATAGGTGTTCCTCCGATCGTCCCCCGTGATCGTAGTATCGCGGCGGTGAAATACCGCATTTTATGAGGGGAACAGCATTATACCACCCCCGGGAGGAAAAATCCAGCCCCGTCGGCAAACTCCGCAGGGCATTTTCAGCGCGGAAAGCCCCGGCGCTTTTGGGAGCGCCGGGGCCTCGGTGTTCTCAGGCGGGCTTTCGCTGCATGGTGAAGATGTAGATGGGGTTCTGCCCCGTCATCAGGTGGTACGGCCCCGCCGTTTTATCCCGGGCCACGGTCAGGGAGACCACCTCAGTCTCTGTAAAGGCGAACTCCTTCATACACGCTGTCAGCTCTCCGATGGACTCCAGCGTGATGGCGGTGGCCACGATACGCGCGCCGGGATTTTTCTCCAACAGCAGGCTCAGGATCTCCCGCATGTTCCCGCTGCTGCCGCCGATGAAGGCGTGGGTGGGCGCGGGAAGTCCGGCGCAGGCCTCCGGCGCGGTGCCGGGCACCACAGTGACCCGGTCCTCCACACCGAAGTGCCGGGCGTTCTCCCTCAGCAGGGCCACGGCAGCCTCCTTGCGCTCCACGGCACAGACGTGGCCCTCGGCGGCCTGGAGGGCCATCTCCATGGTGACGCTCCCGGTCCCCGCGCCGATGTCCCAGCAGACGGCGTCCGCCGGCAGGGCCAGCTTGGAGAGACACACCGCCCGGACCTCGCTCTTGGTCATGGGCACGCTCTCGGTGCGCAGAAAGGCGTCGTCCGGCAGCCCCTGGGCCGCCGACGACCCGGCGCGGTCATTTTCGATGAGAGCCGCGCTGAGACTGTGGAACTGCCGCTCCCGCAGCGCCTCCGCTGTACCGGTGGTGATGCGCTCGTCGGGGTAGCTGAGCCGCTCGCCCACGCTGAGTCGGACATCGCCCAGCCCCGCCGCCGTCAGCTCCTCACAGAGCCTGCCCACGCCGTTCTCGCCGCCCACCAGCGTGAACAGCCGCCGGTTTTTCCGGACCGCCGGGAGGATGCTCCCCTCCCTGCCGTGGATGCTGACCAGCTTCACGTCCTCATAGGACACGCCCAGCTTGGCGCAGAGGCAGGAGAAAGAGCTGAGCCCCGGCAGCACCCGGACCTGACAGTCGGCCAGCAGGGGCAGCAGCTTCTTCGTGCCGCTGTAAAAGCCGGTGTCGCCGGACATGGCCACCGCAAATCGGCGGCAGCCGCGCTGGGTGTGGATGATCTCCGCGATGGCCTCCGGCGCGATGGCGTGGAAGCACTGCTGCCCCCGCCGGGCCGCGGCCTCCACCATCCGCTTCGCGCCGATGACGCAGTCGGCCTGCTCCAGCGCCTCCCGGACCTCGCCGGTCATGGTCTCCGGGCTGCCGGGGCCGATGCCCACCACCGTCACCTCCGGCCGCGGCTGCAGCCCGAACCGCTGGCACAGCGTCTCCCAGGTCTCGGCAAAGGGCAGGCCCTCCCGCTGGGGCGGACGGCCCACCACCACCAGCACCGCCCCGGCGTCCCGGGCGGCGGCGATCTTCTCATCAAAGCCTCCGGTGGAGCCGGAGTCCTTGGTCACCATATATCTGGCTCCCACGCTGTGGAGCATGGCCCGGTTCATCTCCCCGGAGAAGGGCCCCTGCATGGCCAGAATGTGGGCGCACTGGACCCCCGCGGCCTGGCACAGCCGCAGAGACTCCTCCATGGGCAGCACACGGGCGTAGACCCGCTGGGCGAAATCCCGCAGGCCGGTATACTTGTGCAGCTCCTTGCTGCCGGTGGTCAGGAGGATGTTGCCCTCGGTGCCGTTGAGATACGCCACCGCCGCCGGGATGTCCGGGACGAACACCGCGTCCTCCGGCACTGCCGCGCCGGTGCGCAGCAGGCGCATATACTCCACCCCCGCCCCGGTACAGGCGGCGGCGATGTTCTCCGTCACAACGCTGGCGTAGGGGTGCGTGGCGTCCACCACCAGGTCGAAGCCCCCGGCGCGAAGCAGCCGCTCCATCTCCTCCTCCGTCAGCCGGCCGGCGGAGATGGTAAGATTATCCGCCGGAGTCAGCAGCGTCTCGCCATACTCCGTGGCCACGCAGGCGGTGACGTGGACCGGCTGGCCCGCCAGTCGCTCCACCAGCTCCCGCCCCTCGGTGGTCCCGGCAAAGACACACAGCTTATACATCCCGATACCCCCTGGGCGTGACCATATTGCCGCCGACCATTCTGGTCATGGCGTTGCCGATGAATACCGTGCTGAACATGTCCACCTGGGTGTCCCGCAGCTCCCCCAGGGTCAGGAAGCGCCGCTCCTCCCCTTCCCGGCCGATATTCCGGGCCACGCCGCAGGGGCGGTCCGCCGGAAGGGTCCGCAGCAGGATGTCGCAGGCCATGCGCAGGTTGTCGGGCCGTCCCATGCTCATGGGGTTGTACAGCACGATGCCCAGATCCGCCCGGGCGGCGCAGTCCAGCCGCTTTTCGATCTTCTCCCAGGCCGTCAGCCGGTTGCTGAGGCTGATCACGGCGAAATCGTGGGTCAGGGGTGCGCCCAGCAGGGCTCCGCCGCTGCAGGCGGCGGTCAGGCCGGGCACCACCTCGACGGCAGGCTCCGTATTCTCCCCCCGCAGCTCATAGATCAGGGCCGCCATGCCGTAGATCCCGCTGTCGCCGGAGCAGACCATGGCCACGGTCTTGCCCTTGGCCGCCTCGTCCAGCGCCATCTGGCAGCGCTGGGTCTCCCGGGTCATGGGGGTGGTGAGAAATTCCTTGTCGGGATAGCGCTCCCGCACCATGTCCACATAGACGTGGTAGCCCACGATGGTGTCGCAGGCCCGCAGCGCCCGGTCCGCCCGGACGGTCATATCCTCATAGTCTCCAGGGCCGATGCCCACTACGATCAGCTTACTCAAAGCGCACCTCCCAATGTTCTGCCGCCACGGCAACGGTCACGCCGCTGCGGGCGGTCTTTTTCACAATGAGCCGCTCCGCACCCAGCAGCGCGGCCCGCTCGCACACGTTGTCCACGCCTGTCACGCCCTGGACGAAGCTGGAGGGCGTGAACTCCCCCGGCACCGCCCGCAGCGCCTCCGCGCTGTAGAAAGCGATGGGCAGCTTCTTGCTCTGGCAGAAGGACAGCAGCCCCTCCTCGTCGGCCTTCAGGTCGATGGATGCCGCCTGCTTGATGGCCTTGGGGTGGATGCTGTGGGCCTGGAGCACCTCGTCCACCGCGGCGCGGATCTGCTCCTGACTGGTCCCCCGGCGGCAGCCGATGCCCAGATGCAGGATAGGCGGCACCAGCAGCAGCGTCTCGTCAAAGGGCTTCTCCCGGAAGCAGGAGATGCAGATGCCCACATCGCCCTGATCCCCCGCCACAACGCCCCGGGGCAGCCCGGTGGCGATGGGCAGATCGCTCCTGAGAGGAATGTCCCGCTCCAGGATCGCGGCGGACACCGCCTTCGCCGCGTGCATGCTGGTGATGGCCAGCCCCTGCCGGGCGGCCCAGGCATCCACAGAAAATTTCTTGTTGATGTCGGTGGCGGTTGTGATGACGGGCGTGGCCCCCAGTGCCGCCGCCAGGCGCAGAGCCAGGTCGTTGCCGCCGCCGATGTGGCCGGAGAGCAGGGGCACCACAAACCGCCCCAGCTCGTCCAGATCCACCACCGCAGGGTCCACCAGCTTGTTTTTCACATGGGGCGCGATCTCCCGCACGGCGATGCCGATGGAGCCGACGAACACCATGGCGTCCGCCCACTGAAAGAGGGGGCCATAGAAGCTCTTGCTGGGCTTCTCGATGGGGCCGAAGCCCGGCTCCTCATATCGCTCCATCGTGAAAGCCCGGACCTCGTCACCGGCAAAAAAGTCCATGACCTGCCGGGCCGTCTGACAGCCCTGGCAGCTGTAGGCAAAGACCGCTATCTTCATCACTTGCTGGCCTCCCGGAACTCGGTGGAGAACTCAGGGGCATACAGCCGGGAGCGGGTATACTCCTCCCCCATGCAGCCGCCCACGATGATGAGGGAGGTCTTGGTCAGGCCATTCTCCGTCACGGTCCTGTGGAGGGTGTCCACGGTGCAGCGGAAGATCCGCTCCTCCGGCCAGGTGGCCTTGTACACCACGGCCACCGGCGTGTCGCCGCTGTAGCCGCCCTCCAGCAGCTCCGCCTGGAGCTTCTCGGTGAGGCTGGTGCTCAGAAACAGCACCATGGTGGACTGGTGGGCCGCCAGAGAGCGG
>CAYSDG010000074.1:0-9451 GCA_964429705.1 uncultured Oscillospiraceae bacterium
GCATTCATGCTGCCCTCGGCATCCCCCGCGCCCACGATGTTGTGGACCTCGTCGATGACCAGGATCACATTGCCGCACTTGCGGATTTCCTCGATCAGGCCCTTCATGCGGCTTTCGAACTGGCCGCGGAACTGCGTGCCCGCCACCAGCGCGGTGAGATCTAGCAGAAAGACCTCCTTGCTCCGCAGCTTAAAGGGCACCTCGCCCTTGGCAATGCGCTGGGCCAGTCCCTCGGCAATAGCGGTCTTGCCCACGCCGGGCTCACCGATGAGGCAGGGGTTGTTCTTCTGGCGACGGTTCAGGATCTGCACCACCCGCTCAATCTCCTGCTCTCTGCCGATGACCGCATCCAGCTTTCCGGCCCGGGCACGGTCAGTCAGGTTGATGCAGTAGCTGTCCAGATACTTGTGCTTGGGCGCCTTGTCGCCCTTGCGCTCTTTCTTCTCATGGCCACGGCCGCTGTCCTCGGCATTGGGTGCAGGAGCATCGCTGTTGGGGGTGCCGAACAGGCGGTTCAGGAAGGGGAACGTGGCGGTCTTGCCGTCCTCATCGGTGTCCTCATCGTCCTCCTGGGCCACCAGCCCCTCCAGAGACTCCGCGCCGCCGAAGGCCTGCATCATCTCATTGTTGAGCGTATCCAGATCCTCGTCCGTGATCCCCATACGCTTCATCATATCATTGACCTGGGGCAGTCCCAGCTCCTTGGCGCACTTCAGGCAGAGGCCCTCGTTGACCGTCTGCCCATTTTCCACCTTGGAGATGAAGACCACAGCCAGGCGCTGCTTGCACTTGGTACAAAGGGTCGGTTGCATAGTACGTATACCTCCATAGCCGACGCAGAGCCGCCGGCAGATGCGTTGATCGCAAAATGATTTCTTATCTGTTATACCAGATAAGGTATCCGGTGTGTTGAACAAAGTTTGAACTTTTCAGTTTCTCTTGTGCTTCACGCCGCCGAAAGGCCCAACCATTGGGCGACCAGCTTCAGCAGGACGGACGCCTGGATCGTCTCCGGCGTGACCCAGAGCTTCATATGGCCCAGGATCCCCACTGCCGCACACACCAGCACCACGCCCTCCGCCGCGCCGAAGAGCAGTCCGCCCAGTTGATTGGCCTGCCGCAGCAGAGGCAGCTTCAGCGTCAGATCCAGCGCCCGGGCCGCCAGCTTCAGCGCCACCGTCACCACCAGGAAGGCCACCAGATAAATGGCTCCATAGAGCGCGCCGCGCACCGCCGTGTCCAGCACGGTATCCAACAGGCTACCGCCCAGCGCCAGCAGCGTCTCCCGGGCGGAGCGGGTGACCGTTGACTCGGTGGACAGCTCCATCCTGCCCAGAAGGCCAGCCGCCTTCTCCCGGATGAACTCGTTGGGGATAGCGCTGACCACCCGCTCCATCTCCTCCATGGGCGAGAGGGCCGCCGTGCTCTCCGCCAGCAGTTCATCCACCCGCTGCTCCATAGCGGCGGTGGCGGCAGGGCGCAGCACGTTGTCTATCACCAGATCAGCGCCAAGGCTTGCCAGTCTTGAGGCCAGCAGCATGGCGATCACCACTGCCGTCAGCCCCAGCAGGCTGCGAAACAGGCCGCGCCTGCGGCCCAGAAAGACACACAGGACCAGCGCGGCCACAATTGCAAGGTCTATCATAACAGAAACAGGGAACAAATGCGAACTCCTTTCCTTGGAAAAGCAGGGAACTGTTTTTTATCAGGGGCAGAAGCGCCAAGCGGAAGCCCCGCTGATGACCAGCGCCGTCCCGTCCGGAAGCATACGCACCTGACCGGCGTAGCCCGTGCTGTCCAGCCGGGCATACTCCACCAGGTCGCGGGTATAGATGACCAGGCTGCTGCTGTACAGCACCGCCAGATGATCTGCGGAGGCGCTCAGATCCAGCACCTCCTCGCCGATCTCCAGCGAGGCCAGCTCCTGGCCCTGAAGGTCATAGGTGGTGAGCTGGCAAATATTTCCAGCCTGATAGCGCCCCAGCAGCAGCGCACAGAAATTCTCCCCCTGCAGGGCATAATCCTGGAGATACAGGTTGCCGAAGGTGCGCTCCAGCAGCGTCTCTCCTGTCAGTGTGGTGATACACAGCCGCTTGTCGCACAGGCTCAGCAGCCGCTCGCCGCTGACCGCAAGCTCCATCACCAGTCCATCCCGGACAGCGCTCTCACCCACCAGCTGGGCTGTGGCGATCTCATAGGTCACCAGCGTGCTGGTAAACGCGCCATCCACCTCTCCCAGCGCGACCATAACGAGCTGCCTGCCGTCCTTTGTCACCACTGCGTCACTGATGTAGCTGTCGTGGGAGTCGAAATGGAAGCGCAGCTTGCCCTCCTTGCTGTAGACCGCGGCGGATGCCTTATAGCCGTTTTTCTGGGAGATGACCACCAGATCGTCAGACGCGTTGAGGCGGGCTGTGAAGTAGCACAGCCCCCGGTCCAAAGTCTGCGTCTCCACGATGCCGGTGCTGTCCAGCACATAGAGGGTGTCGCCCCCTACGTCGCAGACCACCGCCCGGCTGCCGCCCACAGAGAGCTTTGGCCGGGCCATGCTGATGGACAGCTCATACGCCGCGTTGCCATCGTCACCCAGCAGCCGAATGGTATTGGGGGTCACCAGCAGGAGCTTATTTCCCAGTACGCCGTACTGGTTATCCGAATCCGCGGCATAGGTATAGAGACCGCCCGTCTCGCTGCTGCTGCCGTACATCAGCCACCGGCGCAGAGCGGCAAACTGGTTGCCCTCCTCCATGGTGCTGAGCACTGCCATGAGCAGCACCACAGCCATCACCAGCAGCAACGTGAGCATGCGGCCGGAGCGGCCCGTCCGCGTCTTCTCCTGCGGCTTTGGATTTTCCTGTTGTTTGATCTCAGTCGCCATTGAGTCGCTCATCCTCATACCATAATTTGGTCAGATACAGTCCGCCCGGAGGGACCGTCGGCCCCGCCAGCGTCCGATTGCCGCTCTCCAGGATGCGGGGGATGTCCTCCGGCGTCAGCTTACCCTCAGCGGCATAGAGAACCGTGCCGGTGATAGCCCGCACCATGTTGTACAGGAAGCCGTTGGCGCATACCTTCAGTTCCAGCAGGTCGCCGCTACGGCGCACATAGCAGTAGTGGATGGTGCGCACGGTGGTCTTTGTCTCCGTCCCCACGCTGCGCACCGCGCGGAAATCGTGGGTCCCCTCAAAGGCACGGGCCGCCCGGTCCATCACGCCCTCGTCCAGCAGTTTGGGGTAAAAATAGGCCCGGTGGACATAAAATGGATTCTTGATACGGGAATTATAGATACGATAGGTATATTCCTTCTTGATGCAGGAGCCGATGGCGTTGAAATCCTCTGCCACATCCCACGCGCGGCACACCACTATGTCCTCCGGCAGGCGGGTATTCACCGCCAGAGGGATGCGGTCCACCGGAATGGTGGAGGTGGTCCGGAAATTGGCAATATAGTACTCCGCGTGGACACCGGCATCCGTTCGTCCGCAGCCGGTGACCTTCACCGGATGGCAGCAGACGGTGGCCAGCGCCTTTTCCAGCGTCTCCGCCACGGTGACCTCGGTCTTCTGCACCTGCCAGCCGTGATAGGCCGTGCCGTTGTACATCAGCTGAAGGGCAATATTTCTCATACAGCTCTCCCCCAGCCTTACAGGCCAAAGTGGCCCAGCACCAGCACGACCACCAGCACCACGCCGAAGAAAGCCAGCACCGCGTGATCCCGCTTCTGATAGCGGAGCACATGGAGCCTGGTCCGCCCCTCTCCGCCGTGGTAGCAGCGGCACTCCATCGCCACCGCCAGCTCGTCAGCCCGGCGGAAAGCGGAGATAAAGAGGGGAACCAGGATCGGCACCAGGGCCTTAGCCCGGTCAAGGATGCTGCCACTCTCAAAGTCCGCGCCGCGGGCCTTCTGCGCAGACATGATCTTATCCGTCTCCTCGATCAGGGTGGGGATAAAGCGCAGCGCAATGGACATCATCATTGCCAGTTCGTGGACAGGGACCTTCAGCTTCTTCAGCGGCCCCAGCAGGGACTCCAGCCCGTCCGTCAGGGCGATAGGGCTGGTGGTATAGGTCAGCAGGAAGGTGCCCATAATGAGCATCGTGATGCGCAGGACCATGAAGAAGGCCGTCAGGATACCCTCCTTCGTGATAGTCAGGAACCATAGCTTCAGCAGCGGCTCACCAGGCGTATAGAAAAGGTTCAAAACCGCGGTAAAAATAATGATGACCAGAACCGGCTTCAGGCCCCTGACCAGCGCCCTGGGTGCCACGCCGGACACCTTGACAGACAGGCACAGCAGCGCGATCATCAACGCATAGGAGAGAAAGGACTTCGCGCAGAAGAGTCCCACGATGTACACTACCGTCAGGATCAGCTTGGTGCGGGGATCCAGCCGATGGGCCAGAGAGTTCCCGGGGAAATACTGCCCCAGGGTAATATCCTTCAGCATCAGCCTCTCCCCCCCTTCAGCGCCGCCAGAGACTTCTCCAGCGCCTCCACTGTATAGACGGCGGGGTCCACATCCACGCCCCGCTGCTTCAGCTTCATGGCCACCTGGGTGACCTGGGGGACATCCAGCCCCACCTTCACCAGCTCATCTGCCCGGCTGAAAACCTCGTAGGGCGTACCGCTCATCACCACGCCGGCGTCCGCCAGCACAACGATGCGGTCCACATTCTCCGCCACCTCGTCCATGCTGTGGCTGACCATGACCACGGTATTTCCCTTCCGCTTGTGGTACTCCCGGATATTCTTCAGCAGGGCCTGCCGGCCGGCGGGGTCCAGTCCGGCGGAGGGCTCATCCAGGATCAGCACCTCCGGCTCCATGGCGATAACGCCCGCGATCGCCACCCGGCGCTTCTGTCCGCCGGACAGCTCAAAGGGAGACTTCTCCAGCATATCCGGCTCCAGCCCGGCAAACTCCGCCGAGGCCCGGACGCGGCGGTCGATCTCCTCCTCGCTCAGGCCCATGTTTTTGGGACCAAAGGCGATGTCACGGTAGACAGTGTCCTCAAAAAGCTGATATTCCGGATACTGGAACACCAGGCCCACCCGGAAGCGGACGTCTCTGATCTTTTTCGGCTCCGCCCAAATATCCCGGTCTCCCAGATAAACCGTGCCGCTGGTGGGGCGCAGCAGTCCGTTGAGATGCTGGATCAGGGTGGATTTGCCGGAGCCGGTATGGCCGATGATCCCCAGAAACTCCCCTTCCATGATCTCCAAGCTCATATTTTTCACCGCGCTGCGGCAAAACGGTGTGTCCTGACCGTAGGTATGGGTCAGATTTTCCACACGAATGATCGGTTTCAATGCAGTTTCCTCTTTCTCGCGCAAAGGCGCAGGTCCTAGTTATGGTCTCTTTTCCAGTGCGGCACAGATAGCGTCCACGCACTCGTCCACCGAGAGCGCGTCCACCGGAACATCAAATCCCTTCTTCCGCAAGCCGTGGAGCAGCTCCACAGTATGGGGCACATCCAGCCCAATGGCCCGCAGCTCCTGCATGCGGGGCAGGATCTCCCGGGGCGTGCCGTCCATGGCGACAACACCGCCGTCCATGACCACCACCCGGTCCGCCATAGCGGCCTCACTCATATGGTGGGTGATGAGCACGATGGTGATGCCCTTCTCCCGGTTCAGAGTGCGGATCGTCTCCAGCACCTCCCGGCGGCCATTGGGGTCCAGCATGGCGGTGGCCTCGTCCAGGACGATGCACTCCGGCTCCATGGCGATGATACCGGCGATGGCGATGCGCTGCTTCTGGCCGCCGGAGAGGTGATGGGGCGCGTGCATGGTGAACTGATCCATCCTCACAGCAGTCAGGGCCTTATCCACCCGGCTGCGGATCTCCTCCGTGGGGACGCCCATATTCTCCGGGCCGAAGGCCACATCCTCCTCCACCACGTTGGCCACGATCTGGTTGTCCGGGTTCTGGAACACCATGCCCACCCGGCGGCGGATCTCCAGCAGCAGGGAGTCGTCCAGGGTGTCCATCCCAGCCACCCAAACCTTGCCGCCGCTGGGCAGCAGCACGGCGTTCATATGCTTGGCCAAGGTGGACTTGCCGGAGCCGTTATGCCCCAGCACCACCACAAAGCTCCCCTTTTCAATGGTCAGGTCCACGCCCCGCAGCGCGGCCTGTGGCTCCTTTCCCTCGTCCGCGGGGTAGGAAAAGGTGAGGTTATCTGTTCGAATGATCTCAGTCATAGTGTCGCCTCTTTTAAATAGTGTTGCCTGGTCTGAATGCGGCCAGAACATCCCGCGCGGCTGCACAGAACGTACAGCCTGCCCGGAAAGCGGCCCTGCCGCCTTTCGTCAGCGGTCCGCCATCCAGCGGCCCGTAGCGCCGCAGGGCAGGACCAGCCCGGTCTCGGTGACCGGCAGACCGATCTCCTGGCTCTCGGTATGGCCGCCGTGCTTTTTAGAGACCAGCGTCTCCAGAATGTAGGTCAGCACGCTGGGTGCCAGACCCGTGGTATAAGAATTGATGATAATGAAGAGAGGCTCGTCGGAGAGCACCTTCGTACACAGCTCCACAAAGGGGTAGAGATTCTCCTCGATCTTCCACACCTCGCCCGTGGGGCCGCGGCCATAGCTGGGGGGATCCATGATGATCGCATCATAGCGGCGGCCGCGACGGATCTCCCGCTCCACGAACTTACCGCAGTCATCCACGATCCAGCGGATGGGCGCGCTCTCCAGCCCGGAGAGTTTGGCGTTCTCCTTGCCCCAGGCCACCATGCCCTTGGCCGCGTCCACATGGCACACACTGGCGCCTGCCGCGGCGCAGGCCACGCTGGCCGCGCCCGTATAGCCAAACAGGTTCAGCACATTCACCGGGCGGCCGGCAGAGCGGATCCGCTGGGCGGCAAAATCCCAGTTCACCGCCTGCTCCGGGAACAGGCCGGTGTGCTTGAAGTTCATCGGCTTGACCTGGAAGGTCAGATCCCTGTAGCGCACCTGCCACTGTGCAGGCAGCTTGCCCTTGTCCCAGTGACCACCGCCGGTACTGGACCGGAAATACCGGCCGTCAGGCTTATGCCAGCCAGCATTCTTTCTGGGAGTCGTCCAGATTGCCTGAGGATCGGGACGCACCAGCACCTTATTTCCCCAGCGCTCCAGCTTTTCTCCGCTGCCGCAGTCCAGCAGCTCGTAGTCCTTCCAACCATCAGCGATCCACATAACCTGTCCCTCCGCATAAAAATTCAGATTATATTATAGCTCAGAACCGCGGGACCGTCAACCAAAGAAGCTTGAATAATTCGTAAATCTTTCCCGGGTACTCCCATTCTATTGGTATTTTAGCCGAATTTTCCGCAAATTTTCTAGTAAAACCGCTTATTTCCCTCTTGACTTTTGGAGAAAACTAGGGTATTATAGTCCAGGTTGTAAAGCACAAGCACTTTACAAAGGAGGAGATGCCCCGTGAAAAACCAGACTTACCGCATGACCATGCTGTTCGATTTTTACGGAGAACTCCTGACCGAAAGACAAAAAGAGTTCTTCGATCTCTACTATAACGAGGACCTCAGCCTCAGCGAGATTGCTGAGAACAACGGCATCAGCCGCCAGGGCGTCCGGGACGTGATCGTCCGGGCCGAGGCCGTCATGCAGGATGTGGAGGATAAGACCGGTCTGATCCGGCGCTTCATGCAGATGCAGAACGACCTCAACGCCATCCATGACGCTGCCGCTGAGCTGAAGACTCTGAACTACCGCCAGTATGAAGACCCCCGCATCGAAGCGCTGGCAGACACTATCTCCCAGGCCGTTTCGGCTCTGCGGGAATAAGGAGCATACCTATGGCATTTGAAGGCCTTTCCGAAAAACTCAACGCGGTATTCAAGCGCCTGCGCGGCAAGGGCCGCATCACCGAGGCCGACGTCAAGGAGGCCATGCGCGAGGTCCGTCTGGCCCTGCTGGAGGCCGATGTCAGCTATAAGGTCGTCAAGGATTTCATTGCCGCGGTCACCGAGCGTGCCGTAGGCACCGACGTGCTGGAGAGCCTGACCCCTGCCCAGCAGATCATCAAGATCGTCAACGAAGAGCTGACCAATATGATGGGCGGCTCCAACGCCAAGATCGCGTTCGCCAACTCCGGCCCCACTGTGATCATGATGGTCGGTCTCCAGGGTGCTGGTAAGACCACCAACGGCGCGAAGCTGGCCGGATACCTGAAAAAGAATCTGGGCAAGCGCCCCCTGCTGGTCGCCTGCGACGTATACCGCCCCGCCGCTATCACACAGCTGCAGGTGGTGGGCGAGCAGCTGGACATCCCCGTTTTCGCTCTGGGGCAGATCAACCCCGTTCAGATCGCGCAGCACGCACTGCGCTACGCCAAGGAGCACGGTCACGACACCATCCTGCTGGATACCGCCGGTCGTCTCCATGTGGACGAGCAGCTCATGGAGGAGCTGAAGAAGATCAAATCCACCATCCACCCCCAGGAGATCCTGCTGGTGGTGGACGCTATGACCGGTCAGGACGCAGTGAATGCCGCCTCCGCCTTCGACGAAGCTCTGGGCATCGACGGTGTCGTGCTGACCAAGATGGACGGCGACGCCCGCGGCGGCGCGGCCCTGTCTATCCGGGCCGCTACCGGTAAGCCCATCAAGTTCGTGGGTACCGGCGAAAAGCTGGATATGATCGAGATCTTCCACCCCGACCGTATGGCCTCCCGCATTCTGGGCATGGGCGATATGCTGAGCCTGATTGAAAAGGCGGAGCAGAGCTATGACGAGAAGAAGGCCGCGGAGCTGGAGGAAAAGCTGCGTAAGAATCGCTTCACCCTCACCGATTACATGGAACAGATGGCGCAGGTCCGCAACATGGGCGACCTGAACCAGCTGGCCGCCATGATGCCCGGACAGCTGGGCAAGCAGATGGCCGGTGTGCAGATCGATGAAAAGATCTTCAAGCGCCAGGAGGCCATCATCCAGTCCATGACCGAGAAGGAGCGGGAGACTCCCGGCATCCTCAACGCCAGCCGCAAGAAGCGCATCGCTGCCGGCTGCGGCCAGGATGTTGCCGATGTCAACCGCCTGCTCAAGCAGTACGAGCTGATGCTGCAGATGACACAGGCCCTCAGCAAGGGCAAGCTCCCCAAGGGGCTTGGCGGCCTGGGCAATCTGGGCGGCCTCGGCAAAGTCGGCGGCATGAGCAAAATGCACGGCTTCGGCCGGAAAAAGCGGCTGAAGTAAGCCGTTGCCCCCACGTCATAAATGCCCCGGCATTTATAAATAGATCAACTAATACTTTATTTAAACTTATTTTTGGAGGAACAAAATCATGGTTAAGATCAGACTGCGCCGCATGGGCGCTAAGAAGGCTCCCTTCTATCGCGTTGTTGTCGCTGACAGCCGCTATCCCCGCGACGGCCGCTTCATCGAGGAGATCGGCTACTACAACCCCTGCGTCTCCCCCGCTGAGATCAAGATCGACGCTGACCGCGCCAAGG
>CAYSDG010000075.1:0-9399 GCA_964429705.1 uncultured Oscillospiraceae bacterium
ACAGCGGACTCTGACTCCGTATGTGAGGGTTCGAATCCTTCTCCCGCTGCCATGTCACCGCAAGCATTGATTGCTTGCGGTGATTTTTTATGCTCCGGCCCTCCCTCCCCTTGCACACAGATGCCGACACCGCTGACCACTGACCCCCGCTATGTCAGCGAGAAAGATCTGCGTGAGGCGCCGGACTGGTACCAGCCCCAGCAGGCATAACAGAAGAGACAAGCGCCAGAGCGCAGGATCCTTCCTGCTCTCGCGCCCAACAAAAACGAGCACACACAGGGCGATGCGAGCCTCAGGTCAGCCAGCTCTCGTACCACTTTTCCGCATGATATTCTCCTTTCGTTCCTCTACCGCGTTTCCCCGTCCTCCTCCGGCACGAAGGCCAGAATATCCCCCTGCTGACGTTCCAGCGCCTTACAGATGGCCTCCAGCGTGGAAAAGCGCACCGCCGCTCCCTTCGGCGAGAGGAACACCATCACAGGCACCACAAGCAGGGCCAGGATATTGCAGATAAATGTCACCAGTACCATTGATTTTCGATAAACTTTTTCTTCTTTACCGGGTCATCGCTTTATGATATAATGGCCACAAAACAAATTGTTCGGGAGGATCACCCATGAAAATCGGACTTGCCTACGCCATGACCGGCGAAATCGAGAGCATCCTGCAAAACACCAATGCCAAGCTGCTGGAAACTGTGTGCGGCGTACCCTTTTATGAGATCGAAGAGGGCATCATCGCCTACGCCGGAGGCGTGGGCAAGGTGAACGCCGCCATGAGTGCCCAGCTGTTTATCGACCGCTATCACCCCGACTGGATCATGAACGCCGGTGTGGCCGGCAGCTTCCTTGACGTACACATCGGCACCATGGTGCTGGCGGACTGCTTTGTACAGCACGATGTGGACACCTCCCCGGTAGGGGATCCTGTCGGATTGGTCTCCACTGTGAACCAGATCGAATTCCCCACCGACAGCGTGGAGACCATCCACCGCTATCTGACCGAGCTGGGCGTGGAGCATCTGACCGGCAAAGTGGCCACTGGCGAGGTCTTCATGACCCGCGGCCAGCGCTGCGAATGGGTGGCAGAGACCTTCTCCCCCGCCCTGTGCGAGATGGAGGGTGGTGCCATCGCCCAGGTCTGCCTGCGCAACGGCGTACACTTCACCGCCCTGAAATCCGTGTCCGACCGGCTGCGCCACGAGAACAACGCCTCCGAGTTTTTCAACTACGGCGAGGCCATGGCGAAGCTGAACGCGGTGGTCCTGCCCCTGGCCCGCAAGCTGCGGGACGGCCAGTAAGCCCCGCCAACGATCAAGAAAAGGAGACCTTTATGGAACGCATCGCAAGCTTTCAGGTGGATCACAACAAACTGGAACCCGGCCTGTACCTCTCCCGGCGGGACGGGCAGGTGACCACCTTTGATCTGCGCTTTAAAAAGCCCAACACCGGCGATCTGCTGAGCAACGCCGAGCTGCACTCCGTGGAGCATATCATCGCCACCCTGCTGCGCAACGGCCGGGCCAAGGACGCTGTCATCTATTTCGGCCCCATGGGCTGCCAGACCGGCTTTTACCTGCTCTTCGACAGCGCCCAGCTCACCGATGCCGACGCGGTGGAGCTGGTGAAGGAGACCTTCGCCGCCGGTGCCGCCTTCTCCGGCGAGATGCCCGGCAAGAGTGCCGTGGAGTGCGGCAACTACATCAATCTGGACCTCGATCTGGCCAAAAAGCAGTGCGCCTTTTACAGCCAGCTGATCCAGAATTGGGCCGAAGCTGACCTCGCCTATTGATGCCCGCAAAAAATTTGATTTTTTTGCAAAAAGATATTGACATTTCCTGTTTTCTTCTGCTATACTAGGTGAGCCGCTTTGAATGGGTCGAAGTGCGCTGCATGCAGCGCCGCCTACGATAGCGCGCCCGTAAAGAAGCGCGGTCAAGTGCTTCATAATAAAGGAAAGTGAGGTGCAAAAAGGAATGCACGCAATTATTGTTACCGGCGGTAAGCAGTACAAGGTGACTGAGGGCGATACCCTGTTCATCGAGAAGTTGCCCGTGGAGGCTGGCGAGCAGGTCAAGTTTGACCAGGTCCTGGCTATCCTGGATGGCGACAACGCCACCTTCGGCGCTCCCACTGTGGCTGGCGCTACTGTGGAGGCCAACATCGTTAAGAACGGCAAGGGCAAGAAGATCCGCATCTTCAAGTATACCCCCAAGAAGGGTTATCGCAAGCGGCAGGGTCACCGTCAGCCCTACACCAAGATCGAGATCACCAAGATCAACGCTTAATGTATGACGACTGTTACATTCCTTACGGAAGGCAGCCGCATCACGGGGTTTGACGCCGCTGGTCACAGCGGGTATGCCAGCGAGGGCGAGGACATCGTCTGCGCCGCCATTACCAGCACCGTCCGTCTGATCGAGTGTACGCTCAACGATGTGATGGGCCTGTGTGCGTCTGTGAAGGTCAACGAGGATACCGCCACTATCTCCCTGCGTCTTCCCGGTTCTCTGGGCGAAACTGCGGAGAGCACCTGCCAGACTGTTCTGACGGGTATGATGGTCTACCTCAGCGAGCTGCACAACGAATACCCTGCGCATATTGAAGTTTTAGAGGCTGAATAAGCCCCTTTCCCCCTCATCTTACAGAAAGGATGGCTCACAACGATGATGAACATTGGTCTTCAGTTCTTCGCCCACAAGAAGGGCGTTGGTTCCACCAAGAACGGCCGTGACTCCGAGTCCAAGCGCCTGGGTCCCAAGCGCGCTGATGGTCAGCACGTTCTGGCCGGCAACATTCTGGTTCGTCAGCGCGGCACTCACATTCACCCCGGTGTGAATGTTGGTCGCGGCAGCGACGACACCCTGTTCGCCAAGGTCAACGGTGTTGTTCGCTTCGAGCGTCTGGGCAAGGACCGCAAGCAGGTCTCCGTCTACGAGGCTCAGTAATTGAACGGATCAAATCCCGAGCCAGCTGGCTCGGGATTTTTTCTGCTCACCTTGACTGCGGCGGCATAAATCGTTACAATATGATAGCAGATGATACCCTTCCGGGAGAGGAGCCGACCATGGGAAAGTCCAACTACGACCAGATGCTGGAGCACGCCAGGGAGCTGTTTTTAGCATATGACCAGCCCGCAATGGTGAAAAAATTCCATCTGGACGAGGATGATACCTATCTCTATCTCTCCTGTGTCGGCCGTCCATACCGCATTGAGAAGCGTACCGGTCTGGTCCAGTGGCTGGATCAGGCGCAGCAGGCCCACGCCGCTGGCTTCCACGACGGCATGACCATCTACGACATTCTCTGCTATTCCAGGCCAGACTGCTGTCTTTCCGGAGAATATGGCCCCATCAACAGCGTGGCCAGCTCCTACCACACCTCTGGACTGGGAAACACGCTGTTCGAAAGCGATGCCGCGTTTTTCGCCGTCAGGCCGGACGCACTGCACCTGGCCTGTCAGGCCCTGGGCGGCATTCCGGAGGGCAAGGGCGACATCGCCTACCGCCTGGATCTCTTTCCTTTTTTCCCGGTCCGCGTCCAATTCTGGCAGGCGGACGAGGATTTTCCCGCCAGTCTCCAGCTGCACTGGGACATGAACACGCTGGACTATCTCCACTACGAGACGACCTATTATATCGCAGGCCATCTGTTTGCCAGGCTCCGTGAGCTGGCGGCCTGCTGCTGATAAATCTATTATTTTGCTGCACACTATACCAAGGAGGTGCTCCCATGGCCACAACATTTATTGACAAGGCGCGCATCACCGTGAGAGCCGGCAACGGCGGCAACGGCTGCGTCTCCTTCCATCGCGAAAAATACATTGCCGCAGGCGGCCCTGACGGCGGCGACGGCGGTCACGGCGGCCACATTATCCTGCAGGTGGATGACAATCTCACCACCCTGATGGATTTCCGCTATAAGCGCAAGTATACCGCCGAAAACGGCGTGGACGGCATGGGGGCCCGCAAAAGCGGCAAGGACGGCAAGTCCCTGGTGATCCGCGTCCCCCGGGGTACTCTGGTCCGGGACGCTGAGACCAACGAGATCATCAAGGATATGTCCGACGATGAACCCTATATCCTCTGCCGCGGCGGCAAGGGCGGCTGGGGCAACTGCCATTTCGCCACTCCCACCCGTCAGGCTCCCCGCTTCGCCAAGAGCGGCATTCCCGGCGAGAGCCACGACGTGCTCCTGGAGCTGAAGCTGCTGGCGGACGTCGGCCTCATCGGCTTCCCCAATGTTGGCAAGTCCACCCTGCTCAGCGTGGTCAGCCGCGCCCAGCCCAAGATTGCCAACTATCACTTCACCACGCTGCAGCCCAATCTGGGCGTTGTCTACGTGGAGGAGGGCGTCAGCTTCGTGATGGCCGACATCCCCGGCATCATTGAGGGTGCCAGCGAAGGCGCCGGACTGGGCCACGACTTCCTGCGCCATATCGACCGCTGCCGTCTGCTGGTCCACGTGGTGGACGCCTCCGGCTGTGAGGGCCGTGACCCCGTAGCAGATTTCGATGCCATCAATCTGGAGCTGAAGCAGTACAGCCCCGAGCTGGCCGAGCGGCCCCAGATCGTGGTCGCCAACAAGACCGACATCATGGCCGACGACAGCCTGCTCACCGCCCTGCGGGAGCATGTCGAGGCAATGGGCTACCCCATTTTCACCATCTCCGCCGCCGCCCACCAGGGCGTGAAGGAGCTGATCTGGGCCATCGCCGAGAAGCTGCGGGAACTGCCCCCGGTGACTGTCTACGAGCCCGAATATGTGAAGCGCCCCCCCACGGTGGACAGCAGCGAGCCGCTGCAGATCAACGTGGAGGACGGTGTCTACTTCGTGGAGGGTCCCTGGCTGCAGCGCCTGATCTCCAACACCAACTTCGGCGACTACGAAAGCCGGATGTGGTTCGACCGGATGCTCCGGGACAGCGGCCTGTTCGACCGGCTGGACGCTATGGGCATCCAGGACGGCGACCTGGTCAGCATGTACGACCTGGAGTTCGAATATCAGCATTGATGCAAAGATCGTCTGCCCATTGGGCAGGCGATTTTTTTGCGCATACTTTTCCGCTTTTCCTCATACAGTCTACTACCATCAGCCGGACATTGTCCCGGACTACCAATGAGGGGAAGCTACATATGGATGAAACGCGAAATATTTTGCTGCTGCGGGGCACTGTCACCGGCGAGCCCTTCTTTTCCCATGAGAACCACGGACAGCGCTTTTGCCGCTTTCCAATGTCTGTTCAGCGCCTCTCCGGGCAAACAGATGATCTGTGGGTCATCGCCACTGGGGATCAGCTGGCCGCCCTCCCGCCTCTGGAGGGGATGCGGCTGGAAGTCACGGGGCAGCTGCGCTCCTTCAACAACCGCAGCGGCTGCGGCAGCCGCCTGGTGATCTCCGTGTTCGCCCAGACGCTGGCTATGACCTGCGATACGGACGCCAACCGAATCGAGCTGCGGGGCGCGCTGTGTAAGCCTCCCATTCTGCGGCGCACCCCCTTGGGGCGGTATATCACCGACATGATGCTGGCGGTGAACCGCCGCTACGGCCGGGCGGACTACCTCCCCTGCATCGCCTGGGGACAGGTGGCAATGGCGACCGGCCATTTGTCTGTCGGCGACTGCCTGGCCCTGGAGGGCCGGGTGCAGAGCCGGATCTACACCAAGCTCACAGACGGACTCGCCCTGGAGCGGACCGCCTATGAGGTCAGCGTGATGCACCTGCTGGAGCAATAGCGGACGGACCGGGAGCAGCTCCCGGTCCGCTTCTTATTTTCTGCGGTCACTGCGCAGAATGGCGTAGCGTGCCACGTCGCAGATGCCCTGGTTGTTTCGGTCGGCCTGGCGGGAGGTGCCCTCGTACTGCATCCCGCACTTGCGCATCACGCCGCCGGAGTGGGGATTGTTCGGGTCGTGCCGGGCCTCCACCCGGTTCATACCGATCTGATCCAGAAAATAGTCGATGACCGCGTCCATGGCCTCTGTCACCAGCCCCTGGTGCCACCAGGTTCGGCCAATGCAATAGCCCACCTCCACCGACGCGATATTCTCCTTCATATCCACCGCGCTGATAGATCCGATCGCCTCCCCCAGCTCCTTCAGCTCGATCATCCACTGATAGTAATTTTCGTTCTCATAATTTGCCAGCCAGATTCCGATCCGCTCCAGCGTCTCATCCGGACTGCTGTAGGGCTTCCAGGTCAGAAATTTTGTGACCTCGGGATCCGAGGCCCAGTTGCGGAACATCGGCTGGGCATCCTCCAGCCTGGCCCGGCGCAGGAGCAGCCGGGGGCGTCTCGATCATCTGCGTTCCCTTATGTGTCATCATAGTCGATTCCTCCCAAAATAAAAGCAGTGCAGGCTGTGGATCCACGTCCCGGCCTGCACTGCGTTTTTCGTATCATCCGCCTAAACGGCATCCAAAAAAGTGTACGGCAATGCAAGCCTGTCGGCGTTCTGACGCATACCAACAACAGACTGGTGATTCATATCATTGACGAAATAACGAAGCATTGCCGCACCTCCCAAATTTTTTTGCCATTCTACCACCAATCATCCCCTGTGTCAACAAGTTTCGTCTGCGCATGGCATATTTCCGTATTTTTCAGCTTCTATTGTTGAAATCAGCGCCGCGATATTGTATAATTAAAATGTATGTTCGTGCGCAAAGGAGGCGTTCCATGGCCCAGCTGACTCTGACGATCACAGAGGCCCAAAGCGGGCGCACAGTTCTCTCCCTGCTGCGCGGCGAGTTGGGGCTGTCCACCAGCTGCGTCAATCGCCTGAAGCGTACAGAGACGGGGTTGACCTGCGGCGGCCAGCGGATCTTCACCAACGCCGTGCTCCGCACCGGCGATGTACTGACAGTCGATCTGAGCGCTGCGGAGCGGGCCACCGCTGTGGCCCCCGTTCCTATGGAGCTGGATATTCGCTTTGAAGACGAGTACCTGCTGGTGCTGAATAAGCCCGCCCCCCTGGCGGTGATCCCCTCCTCCCTGTCCCCTGGCGAGCCTACTTTGGCCAACGGGCTGGCCCACTATCTGGGCGACGGCTTCTCCTTCCACCCGGTGAACCGGCTGGACCGCGGGACCACAGGACTGATGGTGGTAGCTAAAACTGGCCACATCCACGCCCAGCTCTCTCAGCTGCTCCACAGCGGCAGCTTTTTTCGCCAGTATCTGGCGGTCTGCGAGGGACATCTTCAGCCGCCCAGCGGCAGTGTCTCTCTCCCCATTGGCCGGGCTCCCGGCTCCGCTGTTAAGCGGCAGGTCGATCCCGCCGGGCAGAGCGCCCACAGCGAATACCGCACCCTTGCACATACCGCCCGCTTCTCCCTCCTGGAGCTGACGCCCCACACCGGGCGCACCCACCAGCTTCGGGTCCATATGGCCGCCCTGGGGCATCCCCTGGCGGGGGACTGGCTGTATGGGACGGAGGACACCGCGCTGATCCGCCGCCCCGCCCTTCATGCCGCCCATTTGGCGCTGATCCACCCCGTCACCGGGGCTGAACTGAACCTTACCGCCCCTATGCCGGCGGATATGATACGATTGATGGAGCTATGAACCATGCCTGAACTGATTTTCCTGGATCTGGAATGGAATACCGCCTTTTACCGCAACAAGGAGGGCCAGCGGGTCTCCTTCCACGAGCTGCTGGAGGTCGCCGCCATGAAGGTGGACCAGGCCACCGGCGCAATGGTGGATTCCTTCCACAGCTATGTCCATCCCAAGGTCAGCCGCAAGATCGAGGGGCGCACCCTCCGTCTGCTGCCCTACAGCCGTGAGGAGCTGCAGCAGCTGCTGGCCACCGCCCCCTCCTTTCTGGACCTGGGGCCTGCCTTCCTCCACTGGTGCGGCGAAAAGCCCGTGTTCATCGAGTGGGGCAACAACGACGTGGACGTGCTGATGAAAAACTTTGAATACCACCGCATCTCCTTCGACGCGGGCTGGGCCTGTCAGTATTTCGACCTGCAATACATGTACCAAAAGCTGTACGGCGGCGACCTGGGCTGCCAGCCATCTCTGGAGAAATCGGTCACCGAGCTGGGTCTGGACACCGATCTGGATTTCCACAGCGCCTGGAACGACACCTATTACACCGTCATGGTCTACCAGACTATGCTGGACCAGTTCCCGGATCTGACGCTCTTCAACAAGCCCCCCAAGCAGAAGGGGCTTCCTCCCCTGTGGGAGCTGGAGCTGGGCTCCTTTGACACCCGCTGGGCCTGCAAAAACCGCCAGGAGATCGCCCATCCCGTCTGTCCCCTGTGCGGGGAGTCCCTCACGGGAGGCCACTGGGTCCGCACCACCCCCACCGAGCAGGTGCTGCGTTGCCGCTGCAAGGAACACCGCCGCCTGTATATGGCCATTACCGCGCAGCGGGAGGGGCAGCAGTGGTCCAACAAGGCCGCCATCTATAAGGATGCCGGTCCCGTGGCCGAGCGTTACCGCAAGACCTGCCGCAAGCTGCAGGAGAAGCGCCAGGGTGCCCGCGCCTCCGTATCCTGATCGATCCGCATAAGAAAACACCGCCGACACTTTAACCAAGGTGTCGGCGGTGTTCTGTTTTATTGATCCTCCCAGGGAATGACATGCTCGCCGTCGTCCCAGTTCATGGTCTTCATGCCGGACAGATCCTCCGCGGAGGCAGTGGGCTTGCCCATCTGCAGCTCCTGCCACTTCTCGCGGCTGATGAGCAGCTGCCGTGGCTTGGAGCCCTCAAAGGGACCGACAAAGCCGCGCTCCTCCATCTGGTCCACCAGCCGGGCAGCACGGGAATAGCCCAGCTTCAGCCGACGCTGCAGCATAGAGACCGAGGCCTGTCCCGTCTCCAGTACCACCTCCACAGCGGCGCTGAGCAGCTCGTCGTACTCCCCTGCGGTGTCGGCCGTGTCGCCGGTATTGCCGCCGTCGCCCTTCTTGCTGCCCTTCTCCTGGATAGACTCCTCGATCTTACGCATGACCTCGTCGGAGTACTGTGCCTCGCCGCCAGCCTTGACATGGCTGACCACCCGCTCGATCTCCTCCGGCGTGATAAAGCAGCCCTGCACACGCTGGGGCTTGCCGCCGCCCAGGGGGGCATAGAGCATATCGCCCCGGCCCACCAGCTTTTCCGCGCCGGTGGCGTCCAGAATGATGCGGGACTCCAAAGAGGAGGCCACCGCAAAGGCGATACGGCTGGGGATATTGGCCTTCATCAGGCCGGTGATGACATCCGAAGAGGGACGCTGGGTGGCGATGACCAGATGCATACCGGCGGCACGGCCCATCTGGGCCACACGGCAGATGGATTCCTCCACCTCTTTGGCGGCCACCAGCATCAGGTCTGCCAGCTCGTCGATGACCACTACGATGAATGGCATTTTCTCCATGCCCTCGGTCTTGGCCGCCAGTGCGTTG
>CAYSDG010000076.1:0-9358 GCA_964429705.1 uncultured Oscillospiraceae bacterium
TCCCTAAGGACGACCCCAACCGCGACAAGATCATGGAGGAGGCCACCATCATCGCCTGCTCCACCCCCATGAAGATCATGGAGCTGTGCTGCGAGGCTATGGAGGCCATCGCCGTCTTCGCCGCTAAGGGCAGCCGTCTGGCTGTCAGCGACGCAGGCTGCGGCGCTGTGTGCGTGAAGGCTGCTCTGCAGGCTGCCTCCCTGAATGTGTTCATCAACACCAAGACCCTGAAGAACCGCGAGGTCGCCGAGGAGATGAACGCCAAGTGCCTGGGTATGCTGGATAAGTACGGCAAGATGGCCGACGAGATTTTTGAGACCGTCAAGGCGGGGTTTTTTAAGTAATTCATTCATTTTATTTTGCCTCCGGCGGCATTTTGGTTATTTTGCCGCCGAGGGCAAAGTAACCCGGCCCGGGGGGCCGTCCCCCAAAAAAGGGAATCCGCTCCGAAGAGCGGAACACCCCAACATAAAAAATAATAAAAAGAGGTACATCACTATGGCTATGCAGATGTTAGGTAAGGAAGTTAACGAGAAGCTGAACGCCCGCATCACTGCGGACTGCGAGGCACTGAAGGCCCAGGGCGTCAACCCCACTCTGGCTATCGTCCGCTGCGGCGAGCGTCCCGATGACCTGAGCTATGAGAAGGGCGCTACCAAGCGCGCTGAGACCCTGGGCGTGGCAGTTGTCAACTATCTGCTGCCCGAGGACGTGACCAAGGAGAAGCTGCTGGAGACCATCGACGAGATCAATGCCAACGACAAGATCCACGGTGTTCTGATGTTCCGTCCCCTGCCCAAGCACCTGAAGGCTGATCAGGATGAGATCTGCAACCGCCTGGATCCCCGCAAGGATGTCGACGGCATGACCGACGGTTCCAACGCCGGTGTCTTCATGGGCAAGAAGCTGGGCTTTGCCCCCTGTACCCCTTCCGCCTGCATGGAGATCCTGGACCACTACGGCATCGACTGCACCGGCAAGAAGGCCGTTGTCATCGGCCGCTCCCTGGTGGTGGGCAAGCCCGCCGCTATGATGCTGATGGCAAAGAACGCCACCGTCACCGTCTGCCACACCAAGACCAAGGACACCGCTGCCATCGCCCGCGAGGCTGACATCATCGTTTCTGCCGCCGGTGTGCTCAAGAGCCTGACCAAGGACTATGTCCGCCCCGGCCAGGTCGTGGTGGATGTCTCCATCAACTGGGACGCTGAGAAGCCCAACGCCAAGGGCGGTAAGGGCGGCATCGCTGGTGACGCTGTGTACGAGGAAGTGGAGCCCATCGTTGAGGCCATCACCCCCGTTCCCGGCGGCGTGGGCGCTGTGACCACCTCCGTGCTGATCGGCCACGTTGTTGAGGCCGCGAAGCGCACGCTGGGTTAAGGAAGCGGGGTGCGGATCATGAGCACCACGCAGGATCAGCAAAATAAGGTCATCCGCGGCTTTCTGGCCGCGGTGACCGTGGTATTCTACCTGGCGGCCATCGCCGCTCCGGACCGGGGGGAGATGCTCTTCGGTCTGAGCGCCCTGCTGATGAGCCCTGCTCAGGTTACCAAGGACTATTTCCTTATCGGCAGTATTTCCGGCACCTTCCTGAATATGGGGCTGGTGGGGACCCTGTGCACCGCCCTGACGTTTCTGCCCGGCGCGGTGCTGAAGGGCAGCACCCTGGCCGCCTTTTTCCTGACCATGGGCTTTACCACCTGGGGCATCAACATTCTCAACATCTGGCCCTTCATCCTGGGCGTGTTCCTGAATGCGAAGCTCCGCAAGCTGCCCATCTCCGGCAGCGTGGACCTGGCTATGTTCGCCACGGGCCTCTGCCCCATTGTCAGCGAGATGCTATTCCGCTACCCCGGTGATCAGGTCCACGGCTTTACCGCTGCAGGTGTGATCCTGGCGCTGGTGGTTGGACTGGCCATTGGCTTCCTGACCCCCGCGCTGGCCGCCCATTCCCCCAATCTGCACAAGGGCTTTGACCTGTATTCCGCTGCTATGCCCGCGGGCTTTTTGGGCTTCTTCCTGGTGGCCCTGCTGTATAAGACGCTGGGCAACACCGTTCCCGCCATCGAGGCTACGCTGGGAGAGGATCAGCGCCTGATCGCCTACCTCTTTTTCGGCGTCATCTTTGGCGGCAGCATCGTCCTGGGCTGGTTCCGCAATGGAAAGAGCTTCAAAGGCTACGGTCAGCTGCTGAAGGACAGCGGCCACAAGGCCGACTTTGTGAACAAGTACGGCGTCGGTTTGGCGATGGTGAACTTTGGCATCTATGGCATTTTTATACTCGCCTACTACACCGTCATTGGCGGCTCCTTCAACGGCGTTACCTGCGGTATCGTCTTCTGTATGTCCTGCTTTGGCTTTGCGGGCAGCCATCCCGGCAACGTGTGGCCCATCATGGTGGGCTACGTGCTGATGAGCCTGGTGGGTGTGAATCCCGTCAACAGTCAGGCCATCATGGTTGGTCTGTGCTACGCCAGCGGCCTGTGCCCCGTTACCGGTGTGTACGGCTGGTGGGCTGGTCTGCTGGCTGCGGCTGCGCACTATGCGCTGGTCACCTCCGTTCCCGCTCTGCATGGCGGTTTCTGCCTGTATAACGGCGGCTTTACTGCGGTGCTCATCGCCATGATGCTGGTGCCCCAGCTGGAGATGTTCTGCAAGACCAAGGAGGAGCGCCGCCTGCAGAATGCAGCGAAATGAGGGAGGACGCTATGACGAAAAAAGAACTGCGGGCCAAGGTGGCCCAGGCGGTGAAGGACCTCAGTGAGGACTACTGCCGCCAGGCTGACGCGGCTATCTGTCAGCACATCACGGCATCTTCCCTGTATCAGCAGGCAAAGACGATCTTCTGCTACGTGGGCAACGCCCGGGAGATCGACACCGCCCCCCTGCTGCGGGCCGCTTTGGCGGATGGCAAGGTGGTGGCTACCCCGCTGTGTACCGGCAAGGGCATCATGGAGGCCCGACAGATCCGCAGCATGGAGGATCTGGAAGCTGGAAAGTTCGATATTCTGGCTCCCAAGCTGACTTGTCCTGTGGTGGAGCCGGAGGCCTTTGATCTGGCCATCGTGCCCTGCAGCAGCGGCAACGAAAAGGGACAGCGCCTGGGCTATGGCGGCGGCTTCTATGACCGCTATCTGCCCAAGACCAACTGCCCCAAGGTTCTGCTCTGCCGGGAGAAGCTGGTGGAGCCGGAGATCCCTGTGGAGGAGCATGACCTGGTCATGGACTATCTGGCCACGGAGCAGGGCGTAAAGGCCTGCAAGTGATTGCATATTTCCATAAAAGCAAAGCGCCCCCGCTGAGCGGGGGCGCTTTTTCTGTACTGTTTTATCTTTTTGAGGGTTCGCCCCGGGTTTTTTGCTGAAGCCCCGCATGAGCCAGCGCCCAAAACATCGGGGGCCCGGGGTGCTCCCCGGCGCGTTTTGGGTACTTTTTCGCGGGAAAAGTACCCCGCCGGAGGCAAACAGAGTATCGAGCAGATACCAGCAACCGACAAAAGTCACTTGCTGGTCAGCGAAATACTCCCCCTAATTTGTCAAACCCCACATCAGGTCAACAGCTTCTGCATATCCCGTTCACCCAGGACAGAGATGCCGTGTTCTTCCAGCAGCTGGGCGGTCACGCCGCTGCCGGGGACGACGGTGTGGGTAAAAGTGCCGTCGTAGATCTCCCCGCGGCCGCAGGAGGGGCTGCGTTCCTTCAGCAGGGCGCAGGTGCAGCCATGCCTCCGGGCGGTCTCCAGGGCGATAGCGGCACCCCGCTGATACTGGCAAGTCACATCCTGTCCCTGGCAATTTACCACCCGGTCCCCCTGCCGCTCCGCCGGGGGGCGGGGCGTGGGGAGACCGCCGTCCCGCTCCGGACAGACGGGGAGCAGCTCATAGCGTTCCCGGAGGGCGTCCACGTCGGGGCAGCGGTTGTTTCCACCGCTGTAC
The DNA here is from genome assembly GCA_964429705.1 of uncultured Oscillospiraceae bacterium. GTDB lineage: Bacteria > Bacillota > Clostridia > Oscillospirales > Oscillospiraceae > Pelethomonas. The sequence continues at coordinate 3,936 of CAYSDG010000076.1, forward strand.
TTGCAGTTTTCTCCAAGGAGGCAGGCGGAGATCAACAGAGGTGTTTTAGGGCCGCTCACAGAGGCAGCTCCTGGCCATCCAGGGCGGCAGAGACCAGCTTATCCCCTTCGTAGCACAGCTTCAGGGAGAAGAAGGGGGAATTTCTGTCGTCGATCAGCCGGAAAAACAACTTGTCCCCCTCCCAGATGGGCAAGTCCTGCACCCGACTTTTGGGTACCCACTCCAAGTCCCCCTCGTTGCACTCGATCAGCTCACCGGTCCAGCCAGTGGCGGTGAAGAGGTGCATATATTCCGTCTCATCCCGGTCGCTGGTGAAGGTCACAAGGCCCCGGAACCGGTAGTCCGTCAGGGTCAGGCCTGTCTCCTCCTTCACCTCCCGGAGGATGCAGTCATCAGGGCTCTCTTTGTCCTCGAATTTTCCGCCAACACCGATCCATTTGTCGTGGTTGATGTCGTTCTTCTTCTTGACCCGGTGGAGCATCAGGTACTCATCCCGGTCATTTTCGATGTAGCAGAGCGTGCAGTTAAACATATGTTACCCCCAGAGAAGCCAGCTGATGCCGTAGAGTATCGGCTGGTGAATGATGTAAATCAAAAGGCTGTGCCGCCCCAGAAAGGTCACAGGGCGGGGCAGCGGGGCAGCAAGCAGATGACTGTCCCGGCGGCGCAGGCACCAGCCCCCCAGGGCCGTGCCGATCAGAAACAGGAACAGCCAGGGCAGCAGCGGGAAGTAGTCCGCGCTGGAGAAACCAGGATATTGCAGCCCCAGCGGGTAGAGCCACCGGCAGGAGACGGTGACAGCGTCGGTCCACCGGTCGGAGGTGGCGTAGAGAACGGCACAGACCGCCGCCAGCAGCCAGCCGGGGAGCTTCTGGAGATAGTTTCCCAGAAAGTGGTAAATGACCATGGAGCAACCCAGCAGCATCAATACGCCGAAGCGGATCACCTGACCGCCCACCAGCGCCCCCAGCTCCACCAGGACTCCCGCCGCCAGAACGACGAGACCATGGCGCAGATTATTACGGCTGAACCGGGCAGAGGCCCCCGCCAGCAAAATGAAGCTGCAGCAGATGAATTTCTGCATAGCGTTCAGCGGAGCGGAGAACAGCTGCCCCCAGCTGATGATACCGAAAAGGGCCAGATCATAGAGAAAGTGATAAGCCAGCATCAAAAGGATGGCCAGACTGCGCCAAGCGTCGAGAATGTCAATACGTTGTTTCATAGCAGGTTTCTTTTTTCGTTGGATGGCAGCGATTTGCTGCTCGGTGACAAACAGACTTGTTAGATCATGCCGCTGTCTTACGTTGCAGACAATGGTACGGTGCGGCCCTGCGGGCTTTGTATCCGAGACCATCAGCAACCCACCGCATAAATGCGCCGTGTTTAGTCAGAGGCTTAGGCTGAAATCTTAGCGGCGCTTTAGTTACTTTGCCGCCGAGGGCCTGCGCAGCCGTTAGCAGCTCTGCTGCTTTACGGATGCGGCGAACCCATTGCGTGTAAAAGTCACCCGCCCAGAGATCAAATATCAAACATTGAAGCGGAAGAGGATAATATCCCCGTCCTTGACCACGTACTCCTTACCCTCGGAGCGGATCATGCCCTTCTCACGGGCGGCAGCCATGGTACCGGCGGTCATGAGATCCTCGAAGGCGATGACCTCGGCCCGGATAAAGCCGCGCTCGAAGTCGGAGTGGATCTTACCGGCGGCCTGGGGGGCCTTGGTACCCTTGGTGATGGTCCAGGCGCGGCACTCGTCCTCGCCGCTGGTCAGGTAGGAGATCAGGCCCAGCAGGCTGTAGCTGGCGTTGATGAGCCGATCCAGACCGCTCTCCTGGATACCCAGGTCGGCCAGGAACATGTCCCGCTCCTCGCCGTCCAGCTCGGCGATCTCTGCCTCCAGCTTGGCGCACACAGGGATGACGCTGGCGTTTTCATCGGCGGCACGCTGAGCCACCTGCTGGTAATAGGCCACGTTCTCGTAGTCGGCAAAGCCGTCCTCGTCCAGGTTAGCGGCGTAGATGACGGGCTTCAGGGTCAGCAGGTCGCTGGTCTCGATGATCTCACGCTCGTCCTTGTCGCAGTCGTAGCTGCGGGCGCTCTTGCCGTCGTTCAGCCAGGCCAGCAGACCCTTGAACACCTCGGCCTCCTTCAGGAACTTCTTGTCACCCTTGGCGGCCTTGGTGGCCTTGTCGATGCGCCGCTCCACCATCTCCACATCGGCCATGATCAGCTCCAGGTCGATGATGTCGATGTCACGCAGGGGGTCAGCGCCGCCCTCTACGTGGATGACGTTCGCGTCGTCAAAGCAGCGCACCACATGGACGATGGCGTCAGTCATGCGGATGTTGCTGAGAAACTTGTTGCCCAGACCTTCGCCCCGGCTGGCTCCCTTCACCAAGCCGGCGATGTCCACGAATTCAATGACGGCGGGGGTGGTCTTCTTGGGATGGTACATCTCCGTCAGCTTGTCCAGACGGCTGTCGGGCACCGCCACCACGCCGGTGTTGGGCTCGATGGTGCAGAAGGGGTAGTTGGCGCTCTCGGCACCGGCATTGGTGATGGCGTTGAACAGGGTGCTCTTGCCTACATTGGGCAGACCCACGATACCTAATTTCATATATACTGCTTCTCCTATTCTTCAGGCGCACCGATACGGCACCTGTTTTTGTCAATAAATTAGTATAACACACCATCTGAGATTTCTCAATAGGGAAGTGCGCGGCGGCGCTGCCGGAGCGAGTCTTTTCCCAGCGCGGGGAGGCTGCGGCGGGACACAGATGGACAGAGACGTTTGCAGAAAAGAGAGGTTGGACACGCAGCGCTGTGAAGCTGGGCCTTTTGGCATAAAAAAAGCGCCCCTGCGGGCGGTTTGGCGATATAAAAATGAAATGACCCTTAACTGCCGCTTCTCTGGCTCACAAGCAGTTAAGGGTCATTTCTGTGAATTCTTGGTATCTAACATCCATTTAACCTCTCTTTCGTAGATTCGCAGGGAAGCTTCCACTTTCGTCCAACTCTACCGAAAACCACGTGTCATACATCAAATCTCTAAAGGAGACTACTTACATGTTGGCGAATCGTCTGCGATGGAAATGCCTGCCTGGTCCGCTTAAATGAATTTGGACCTTGGTGAATCACCTGTACATTGGTATCACCCTTTCTGATGTTAATATACCACCCAGGATGGATTTTGACAAGTGGGAATGTTGCACCAATTTAGCACGATAAAGTTGTGCAAAAAAGCAAGTGTTCGCGAGAGAAGAACAAAATGGGAATGTAAGGTCCGCAGCCCATCCGGGCCGCGGACCTTACACATTATGACGCGGTGCTGTCGCTGCGGATCAGCAGCATCATGGCGCTGAACTGGCTGGAGAGCATCTCCCCCAGGCGCTCCCGGGAGAAATGACATACCTGGGTGGCGCACAGCGCGCCCACGCCAAAGGTATAGATCCATACGTTTTCAAAGAGCCGCCGGGCATCCTGGACGCTGAGACCATAGTCGCGCTGGATGGCCTCGATACAGACCGCCGCTGTGGGACCCAGTGCGCCGAAGACATCTTCGAAGCTGCTGGCGGCAGGGTCCTCCTGCATGAAGAGCAGCTGGTAGAGCTTGGGTTCCTCCATACCGAAGAGGACCATCCGCATGCCGATCTGCTTGAAGAGGGGCATGTCGGGCATGGTTTGCTCCGCATAGTGCTCAAACCGGTGCATGGCGGCGGCACGGACCTCGTCCTGCACCTCCTTCATGCTCCTGAACACCGTGAAGATGGGGCGGGCGGAACTGCCCAGGGCCGCGCCCAACTCCTTGGCCGTCAGCGCCTGGATCCCCTTCTGGGAGACGACCTCCAGCGCCTTGGCGGTGATCTCCTCCCGGGTAAATTTAGGCTTGGGGGGCATAGTTTTCCTCCTTACGGGCAGAGGGATGATCCTGCATCATCCGTTCTGCATGCAATGGTTTCATTATACCCCGCGGCGGCAGTTTGTCAAGGACAGGGCGCGGTGAGGGCTGCGGGGATCAGACCAGGGCGGCGCCCAGGGCCTTGCAGGCGGCAACAGCCTCGTCATCCGGTGCCTCACAGCAGATCACGCTGTCACAGGCGCGGACAGCGCCGATGCGGTCGCACTCCTCCTCCCAGGAGCGCATCCACTCGCCGTCGCCCCAGCCGTAGGAGCCGAACAGGGCGATTTTCTTGCCCTTCAGCTGCTCCTGGCAGGAGGCGAAGAGGGGCTCGAAGATCTCCTCCTCCAGTACCTCCGCGCCCATGGCGGGGCAGCCGAAGGCGATGGCGTCAAAGGCGGAGACCATGTCGGCGTTGAACTGCTCGGGGGTGTAGAGGGACGTATCAGCGCCCTGGGCCTTTGCGCCCTCTGCCACGGCGTTAGCCATTGCCTCCGTATTGCCGGTACCGCTCCAATAAACCACTGCGATCTTGCTCATTGTAAAAACCAACCTTTCTATCAAAGACATGGGTGAAGTAGGAATATGCGCAGGTCCTGCGGCGGCGTCCCGCCGATGGGTGCGCACGAGAGTTAGTTACAACTAACTTGAGGGCCGTTGAAAAGCTGCCATTGGCAGCTTTTCAGTCCTGACCCGAAATGTCCGGTCATTACAGCCATATTGTAGAGGCAAAGCGGGCGGTTGTCAAGAGGCATTTTTGCGCCTGTGCCGTCATTTTCCGACGGATGCAGGCCCGGGCAGTTCCAGAATGCGGTACACCAGCTCCATGTCCAGTCCGCTGCGGACTGCGTCTGCCAGCAGGTCGTACTGGCGCTCCTTATAGGAGCGGACATCAAAGGTCTCCAGTGCGGAGAAGTCCACACCCTTTCTCCGGCAGATAGCCCGCAGCACAGCGTCGCTGACACCGGGGGCATCGAAAATGCCGTGGACATAGCTGCCATAGACATTGCCGCCGCCGTTGAGGACAGGCAGCGTCTCCTGGCTGCGGCCCATGTGGATCTCGTAACCCTCATAGGCGGTGCCATTGAGTCCATCCAGCATTCCGGTCACGCCGCAAAATTCGCCCCTGGTCTGGGTCTGGACCTTCTCGCCCAGAAAGACAGTCTCCATGTCCAGCAGCCCCAGTCCGGCCAGCTCAGTCACACCTGCGGCCTCCACGCCGTCGGGGTCGGAGACCTGGCGGCCCAGCATCTGATAGCCGCCGCAAACGCCGAAAACCAGTGTTCCGGCGGCAGCAGCCTTCTGCACGGCGGCCTCCAGTCCGCTCTGGCGCAGCCACAGAAGGTCTGCGATGGTGCTTTTGGTACCGGGGAGGAGGATCATGTCCGGCTGGTGCAGCTCCCCAACGCTGCTCACATAGCGCAGGGAGACGTTGCCGTAGCGCTCGAAGGGGCTGAAGTCGGTGAAATTGGAGATGCGGAGCAGGCGGATCACCGCAATATCCACCAGCTTGCGCCCGGTGGCG
>CAYSDG010000077.1:0-9334 GCA_964429705.1 uncultured Oscillospiraceae bacterium
TGTCAGGTTCGCCGATTTTGCAAGATGGGAAGCTGATCGGTGCGGTGACGCATGTGCTGGTGAATGATCCGACAAGAGGGTACGGAATCTTCATCGAGAATATGCTGGATGCAGTGGGATAATCGTTATGCCAGAGGTGAAAGCCTCTGGCGTTTTCTATGGGACGTGATATAATGAGCTTATCGAATCGAACGCGGGTGGAGGAAAAGAACGTATGGAAAAATATATCTGCGTCAAATTGAGTGAACGTCCAGAACTGATGAAACCCGCGGCGGAATGGTTTCATAGCAAATGGGGCGTTCCAACGGAGGCTTATCTTGACTGTATGAATGCCTGCCTTGCAGGAGAAACAGAATACGATTGGTATCTTTGCTTAGACGGGAACAGGATCGTCGGCGGCATGGGCGTTATTGAAAATGATTTCCATGACCGAAAAGACCTTGCGCCGAATGTCTGCGCAGTCTATACAGAAGCCGACTACCGCTGCAAAGGAATTGCGGGGCGCCTGCTCCATATGGCGGTGGAAGATATGAGGGCCAAAGGGGTGACGCCAATCTATCTGGTTACTGACCATACCGCTTTCTACGAAAGATATGGCTGGGAGTTTTTGTGCATGGTGCAGGGTGACGGCGAAGCCCATATGACACGAATGTATATTCACCGCTAAATTTCGATGTGCGCAGCTTGTGAAAGGAGAATCCGTGCGATATGAAAAGATGCAGACTGTTATATTGGATCGTTGGAATGATGCTTTGTGTGATGCTATGCAGCTGTGGTGCGGCTCCTCAGGAGCCGCAGAGTACTGGCAGAGGTCAGATGAAGCTTGATAGCGCGGCTTCTCCATCGACAGCGGATAAGGATGCGGAAGCAGGGATAGACGCAGATGCCACGGGAGCCGACAGAGATGAGGAGCCCCTGAAGTCCGTTTACTCTGAGCTGATGGGCGGCATCTATGATCTGATCCTCGCGGAGGACCTGGAGACAGACCAGGAGCTTGCCGGTCAGGCGCTCAACGGTATACTGGAAGCGGGATATTCCAGAACGCCGGAGGAGACGCTGGAATATGTCGGGTATACGCTTCAGGATCTGAATGCGGACGGGATGCCGGAGCTGATCATTGGCGGCATTGCCGAGGAGAGAGACGGGAATTTTTTCGGCCGGGATATTTATGCGGTCTATACCTGTGTGCAGGAGAAGCTCCACTGCGTCTGCTCCGGCTGGTCCAGAAGCTATGTGGGCTGGATGGGGGAGAATGTATTTTACTATTTAGGATCCGGTGGTGCGGCCTATACAATAGTTGGACAGTATGAGCTTTTGCCGAATGCTGCGGAATGGTCCTGTATCGATCTGTATTTTACCGATGAAGAGAATATTTATCACAATCAGACTGGTATATATGATTTGGATGAGGAATATGCCGAGGTAGTGGATATGACGTGGGATGCGCTATGGGAGTTCAGCGATGAGCTTGCTGACCAGGTACTCGAATTTGAACTGACGCCATTTTCGACCTGTGCCTCATAAGCTCATATCGCGGAAGTGACGGTGCAGTGAGCGGGAGAGCATACGGGCGGAATAGGGAGAAGGGGGCTGTGCGATGGGCAAAATGCTGTTCCATATGTTTGATTCGCAGGAGGAGCGGAGAAATTTTTGGGGTTCTGCGTTTATTGAAATGCAGTTTTGCAAGCTGCCAGCTGGGACCAAAATTTCTGAATTGGTATCGCCATCCGGTATAAAACACTGGGAAAATGACTCTTTGTATATCAATGATGAGGAGACCTTCTATCGGGAATATCACCACATTTTTAACTGCGGCAGGTACAGCGATTTGAAAAGCGGAACCGTGGATATATTTGGTATCAATTATTATGCGCCCAATTTGATAGATCCCATGATCACTGCGCTGCAAAAAGATGCGCCCCTGGATTCTGAAACGCTGATAGAATGGCTGGTCAAGGCGAAGGCGTATCATGGGTTCTATATACTGGGGATATGAAGGAACACTGAGTCTTTACGATGCGGGCGGGATTTCTCCTACGGTGGCCCGGGCCGCGGACATATAGCGCTGAAGTGAAAAATATCTCCTCTATATTGCATTTGCAATGGTATTTTCAATCACACATCGTTGTGTCAATTTTACCAAGGTAGGCTTTTACTCCATGTTACGATACCTTTTGCGGAAAAGCCTACAAGTAATCTGCCCGGTGACAATCTGAGGTATTACAGACAGAGGAAGTCTCTGACCACCAGACAGCTTGCAGAGCAAATAGATGTTGTACCTGCAACTATTCTGATGTATGAACAAAATAAGCACCCGATCCCGTTTGATGTAGCAAATGGTCTTGCGGATGTGTTGGATGTAAATGCAAACCTCCTGTATGACGATTTTGCGCTCTTTCTCTCCACTCCATATAGCGAAGCACTAAAGGGATATTCGAACGAGCATAGGAATGTCTCAGAGAGCGTTTGCGGAGCATATAGGGGTTATCCCAAGCTATTACTATAAGCTCGAATCTGGGCATCGTAGGCCGTCCAGAAAGGTGTATCTGAGAATGGTTGATACTCTGACCCGCACCCATCCACATCATTCACTTTTTGCGCAGCATAAGTTACAATCAAAGTGAAAACAGAAGATTGATTGGAGGTGCTATTATGGCTCAGAATTTAAGTTATATCCCATGCGGTGATTACTTTATCCCTAATATCAGATTATCACATACGGGAGCACAGACACTCGGTAAATATGGCAGGATGCGCAGAACGTTCCTGGAACAGAACAAGCCAATGCTTTTTAACGATATGGTTTTGACGGAAACGCTGTTTCTGCATCTGTGGGAAGTACAGCAGACCTGTGAGAAGCGAATAGATTTGCTGATGGCAGAATTGTTGGTGAATAATCCAGCCCCAGACAAGGCAACACAGCAGCTTGCATGGGTGGCACACATGAATAGTCTAAAAATACAGGCAGAGGAAATCATCCTCCAAGAACTGATTTACAGGGAGGATGTTGTATGAGATTGCTTGAAGAATTTTGGTATGGCAATATCGAGCCGACTGACTATGATATTTCTTCCTGCAAGGAGTACAAGAAATTGCAGGAACTGATCTGTCGGAACGAAGAAAAACTCCGAGCTACCATGACGGACGAGCAGAAAGAGTTGTTTGAGAAATACGCAGATTGTGTGCGAGAACATCAAACCATTACGGACTGCCTAATCTTCCAGAACAGCTTTAAGCTGGGTGCCAGAATAATGTTGGAAGTCATGGAAGAATAAAAAACCATAAAATATTTGATGCCATTCGTGGGGGTGATCCTTCGGGTGGCATTTTATATCCATCATAATAATTATTTCAGGCTGTCCAAAATCGGTGTTCTCAATCGTTATTATAGGTAAACGAATATGAGGGAGGTTTTGATATGTTGTCCGAAGAATTACTTAAGCAGGCAGCGGAAGAACTGGCACTTGCTCTGATTGAGAGCTTACCGGAACCGGAACAATGTCAACATCAATTCTCAGAAGAATTTGAACGCAAAATGCAACTCCTTTTTCCTCTGTTACACCCAGTACACGGGTAGAAGCGGTTGATCCAGAAACGATCTATAACTAAACTCATGACTTGTAACGAGGGCTGGCCTGCATGGTCAGCCTTTTCTCTGTGGATTCACAGTTCCTGAATTGTGTTTTTGACAATTCCAGAATTGTGATTTTCACAATTCAAGAACTGTGAAAATCACAATGTAATAATACTGATATTAATAATACTGATTATAGTGATACTGATCCTTTCCGTTCCGGAATAGTTGGACAGGAAGTGACTGGAATGATAAGCGAATGCATAAAAAAGTTTTTGATGGTTATTAAAAACCATTGACATTCTTGGTGAAGATGCTATAATAAGACCAGAGATGATGGTTATTAAAAACCAGATTGTTGTGGAGGTAGTCAAATGTCTTTTATCAATAAAGAATTATATGAGAATGCAGATAGCCAGAGAAAGGCAACACAAATCACCTGGGAGATTGCCGACTGCCTGCATCAAGTTGGAGCACCTACCTATAATGCGTTTCCGCTAATCCCTTATCTGCTCCACAAGGTAAGCCTGTATAACAATCCTTTTGGCATCACACTTCAGGCGATTGTTGATGGTGAGATTGAAATTAATGATGATGTGCGTTATTTGGCAAAGGACATACTGAATGATAAGTTGTGGGAACGCTTGCTTCAGATGGTTACTAAATATTTACCTGAAGAATTTGCGTTGGCAGCTGTGAATCCTGTTGCTGATAGCGAACCAAAAGGAACGATGACCACACCTAATTCCATTCTTAAATTGGCACACAAGCTATTGGATGTGAAGGCGGGAGAAAAAGTGGCAGATGTATGCTGCGGAAGTGGTACTTATATTGTGTCTGCTGCAATAGAAGAATCGGATGCTTCTTATCGTGGATATGAGATCAATGTAGCAAACAGAGCAGCAGCAATGATGAAAGCTGAGCTTCTGGATGCAGATGTAGAAATCACCCTTTGTGATGTGTTTACGGTTGCTGAAAATAAAGAAATGCCGAAGTTTGATAAGATCTTCGCAGATTATCCATTTGGATTGAAACTGAGAAATTTAGGAGCCGGTGCTGGTTATCTGGAAAGATTGGCCGAACAGTATCCTGGACTTTCTAAAGCTACTTCTTCAGATTGGGTGTTCAATGCTTTGCTCTGTGATATGCTGGCTCAGAATGGTAAGGCAATCGGTATTATGACTAATGGCAGCACTTGGAACAGCATTGATATTCCTATGAGAAAGTATTTCATTGAGAGAAAGATGGTTGAGTGTGTAATTGCTCTTCCTGGTAAGCTGTTTGCAAGTACAAGCATTCCGACAACGCTGATTATTCTCAGCCATAACAACGATAGTGTCCGCATGATTGATGCTACCAAGCATTGTCAGCAGGGGCGTCGTCAGAATGAATTCAGCGACAAGAATATCAATACAATCATTGATGCACTTACGGCAGATCATGAGTATAGCAGAAGTATCTCTATTGAGGAACTGCGTAAAAACGAATACAATCTTAGCTTGAGTCGCTATGCGGCTGATGATCTGGGCTTTCACAATGGTGTTCCGTTCGAGACCGTTATCAAGAGTATTTCCAGAGGAGCGCCTTGTACTGCAAGCCAGTTGGATGAAATGGTTTCTGACAGTGTAACGAATATGCAGTATCTGATGCTTGCCAACATTCAGAATGGCATAATTGATGATAAGCTCCCTTACCTGTCTTACATTGACCCTAAATACGAGAGATACTGCTTGAAGAACAACACTCTGATCCTATCCAAAAATGGATTCCCTTACAAAGTTGCTGTTGCTTCTGTGCAGGATGGTCAGCGTATCTTGGCGAACGGTAATCTGTATATCATTGAGTTGGACGAAGAAAAAGCTAACCCTTACTACATCAAAGCTTTCTTTGATAGTGAACAGGGACACGCAGTTCTCAAAAGTATCACTGTTGGTGCTGCAATGCCTAACATTGGTGTAGATAAGTTGAAGAAAGTAGAAATCCCTCTTCCTCCGATGGAAGATCAGGAGCGTATCGCTCAAAAGTATCAGGCGACATTGGACGAGATTGCAGTTATCAAACTGCGCTTGGAAAAGGCCATAAACAAGCTCCATCATATTTTTGATGAGGAGAGTGATTAAGCCTATGCTGAATGTCGAAGAACTTTTTGAGTTAGAAGAAAACATTAAAGAAGAACTTGACGATCATTTGACAGCAGCGCTTTCAAGAATGAACCGTTCCGGGCAGTTGGAAGAATTTCTCCGATTGCTTGGCATGGAACACCTACTCCAGAAAGAATCGGGATACGAGGTGTACAAGACAGGCAAGATTGTTGTCATTGGTCAGTCTGATGTGAAACCTGAAGTCCTGCTGTCCATTGCTAAGCAGCTTGGGCTGGACAAAAATCGTTTTGAATTATATCTGGAATATGAAGATGCTAAAAAATTCAACTTCCAGAAGATGCAATGGCAGCCGACATACAGCTTGCTGATGGTTGGTCCAATGCCACACAGTGGCTCTGGAAAAGGCGATTATGGAAGTATTATTTCTGCTTTGGAATCGGAGGACGGCTATCCTCCAGTTGTAAGACTTGGAACCAACGGCTTGAAGATTACCAAGTCGGATTTTAGAGCAAAATTGTCAGAAATGATCGAAACAAAGAAAATTGCATAATAGTCCGATAGAACGGACACTACCCTTACTATAATTGATAAAAGGGAAAATAAAGAATTGAGGTACACAAGATGTCTGATAATAAAATCCAAGCAGTAGGAGTTAATATCGCAGAAAAAGCTACGATTATTTGGAACGTAGCCGATATGCTCCGTGGTCCCTTTAAGCCCCATGAATATGGACTTGTAATTCTGCCGATGACTGTCGTAAAGCGTTTTCACGACTGCCTACTTCCTACCCATGAAGCAGTTCTGGCGCAGTATGAAAAGGTCAAGAAATTGGCTGTAATTGACGGTTTTCTGACGAAGGCTTCCGGGTATCAGTTCTACAACACCAGTAAGTTCACATTTGATAAACTACTGGCTGACCCGGACAATATTGAAGCTAACTTCCGTGACTATCTGGCGGGATTTTCTCCTAATGTGCAGGATGTACTGTCAAAGTTCGATTTCGACAATATCATCAAAAGAATGGTGGAGAGCAATACCCTTTACCTTGTCATCAAGGAGTTCAACACACCGAAAGGCTATCTTGGCCCGGATAAAATCAGCGCTGTGGACTGCGGCTATATCTTTGAGGACTTGGTTAAGCGTTTCTCTGAATCCTTTGGTGAAGAAGCAGGAGCACACTTTACCAGCCGTGACATTATTTATTTGATGACCGATCTGCTGCTGTCCGATGCAGATCTTTCAGAAACGCAAAATGTTACGGTATATGATATGACTATGGGAACCAGTCAGATGCTGTCATGCATGCAGGAGCGTATCCACGATCTGAATGAGGATATTGAAGTTACCTGTTTCGGTCAGGAATTCAATCCCTCCACTTTCGCAATTGCAAAGGCTGATATGATGATCCGTGGTGGCGATCCAAACAATATGCGATTCGGTGATACGCTGTCTGACGATCAGTTCGGTGGCTATACATTCCAGTACATTATTTCTAATCCGCCTTTCGGTATTGATTGGAAGCGTGAACAAAAAGAAGTCGAAAAAGAAGCAGCCAAAGGCGAACTTGGGCGCTTTGCTCCTGGACTTCCCAAGATTTCCGATGGTCAGCAGTTGTTTGTTTTGAACGGCTTATCCAAGCTGGCTCCGACCGGTAAGATGGCCATTATTCAAAATGGTTCTCCGTTGTTCGCTGGTGATGCAGGCAGTGGTCCATCGAATATACGTCAGTATATTCTGGAAAATGACTGGTTGGATTGCATCATTCAGCTGTCACCAGACCAATTTATGAATGCTGAAATTTCAACTTATATATGGGTTATTTCAAAAGACAAGCCTACTTATCGTGCTGGTAAAGTCCAGTTGATTGATGCTTCGCAATGTTATGTACAGAGAAGAAAAGCAATCGGTCAGAAGAAGAATGACATAACCGATGAGTGTCGAGAAATGATTGTTAAAGCGTATGGTGAGTACAGAGATGCCATATACGAAGATGAAAATGGATTACGTTGTGAATCTAAGGTTTTTGAATCCGTAGAGTTTGGATTCCATAAAGTTGTAGTTGAACAACCCAAAAGAACAAAATCGGGTCAGATCGAACGCAAAGCAGGTAAACCAATTCCTGATAAAGACTTGAGAAGCATTGAGATTATTCCTCTTACGGAAGACATTGATAACTACTTTGAAAGAGAAGTTCGCAGTAAACTTCCGGATGCATGGATTGATCACACTAAAACTAAAGTTGGATATGAGATCGTATTTGGAAAGCTTTTTTATAAGTCTGCAATGTTCAGAAAACCGTCTGAATTGTTAGAGGAAATTCATGCTCTTGAAGCAAAGGAACTCGAATTAACCACTTATATTTCTTCGATTTTTTGTGAGCGAAAAGATGCTTGTGTTCGCAGGGAAAGTGATTATCAGGAAACTGGCATCGAATGGTTCCCCGTTATCCCTGTGACTTGGGATCTTGTTAAGGGTAAATATGTCCTTGAGTTGCAAAAACGACCAATTAAACCTGATGATGGAGTAATCACTTGCTTTAGAGATGGAGAGGTTACTTTAAGAAGCAATCGTCGAGAAGATGGTTTCACTTTTGCGGATAAGGAAATTGGATACCAAGGTATAGAAATTGGTGACTTGGTAATTCATGGAATGGATGGTTTTGCGGGCGCAATAGGTATTTCTGATTCACGTGGCAAAGGATCACCTGTACTCAATGTTTGCACAGTAAAAGAAGGCTATGACATTACCTACGTTATGTGGTATTTGCGTTACTTGGCTTATCAAAACGTATTTATGGCTACTGCAACAGGCATTAGAGAAAGAAGCTGTGACTTGAGATGGAGTAAGATATCCAATTTGCCTTTTGTGATGCCTCCGTATGATGAACAGGTAAGAATCGTGGAGCAGATTAAAGAGATTGACCGCCTGTTTGATCCGATTGGAGAATTGTCTCAGCTAAAAGTCAAAAAGGATGAATTGTACAAGGAATACAAAAAGGCCCTTATTGCGGATTTGATTTCGGGTCAGCAGGAGGTGTGATGATATGCCTGATAGTATTGGTGAAGCTTTAAAAGTGTTTCTCGAAAAGCACTTAGTACCAACCGTTATTTCTGTGGTGGCAGCAATTGTTGCACTACTGGCACTGCCGACAGATTATTGGATGATCGAGAAAATAGGAAAAACTCTGTTTTTCTTTCTGGTTGCCGGTGTGGTTTTTCTCGTTATTCAAGCCCTTGTTCTTTTGTGGAAAGGTATTCAGCACCTGAAACATAGAGCTTATATTTCCAAAGAATACAGAGAAATGAAAATCCGTGAAAATCAAGAAGGTCTGGAAGAATGGCTTTCCTTTGTTGATAAGCTTCCTCCGGAAGATCGAGAACTGATTCACCAGTTCTTGCGTACGGATAATAAACCGATTGTAGAACGCAGACACGTTTATAGAGCCTACAACCCAAACTCCATCCACGGCACAAATGCGATTGTCACAACAGAGAATAGTGATGGATCTCGTTTGGTGAAATTGGATGACCGTTTTTACAGAACCATGAAACAGATATATGAAGATCGTGGTTCGATTTCTCACTTTGACTAAGGAGGTGGGCAAAATTGGAAATACCCGTAACACTACAATCTGATAGAAAAGGATATTTTGACAGAG
>CAYSDG010000078.1:0-9312 GCA_964429705.1 uncultured Oscillospiraceae bacterium
TGTGGAGAACGCCCTGCCGGTGGCCAACGCCCTGGGGGTAGAGCTTCCCAAGGTGGCGGTGCTGTCCGCCGTGGAGAACGTCACCGAGAAGATGCCCTCCACCGTGTCCGCCGCCGAGATCGCCAAGCGCGGCATCCCCGGCTGCGTGGTGTCCGGCCCCCTGGCGCTGGACGGCGCCATCTCCATGGAGTCCGTCAAGCACAAGGGCATTCACGACCCCGTGGCGGGCCAGGCGGACATTCTGCTGGTGCCCTTTATCGAGATCGGCAACGTGCTGTACAAGTCCATCACCTATATCGCCGGAAAGACCATGGCCAGCACCATCTGCGGCGCCTCCTGCCCGGTGATCATCACCAGCCGGGCCGACACGCCGGACAGCAAATATTACTCCATTCTGCTGGCGGTCCTGCGCTGCCTGAAGGCGTAAAAACATAAACAAGCTGACAAAAGCGGGGCTTCGGCCCCGCTTTTGCCGGATCAGGCAGAAAAAAACCCTGTGCCTTGCGGCACAGGGCTCATCTTGTTTGTCCGAGCTTAGATCGCGCGGGTAACTTTACCGGAACGCAGACACCGGGTACAAACGTACACATGGCGAGGACTACCCTCGACGATTGCCTTCACGCGCTTGACGTTGGGCTTCCAAGTACGATTGGAACGTCTGTGGGAGTGGGAAACCTGAATACCAAAGGTAATGCCCTTGTCGCAGAACTGACACTTAGCCATCCGTTGCACCTCCTTGCTGTTCATGAATTGGATGGGTGCAAAAGCACCGTATGACATACTAGCAGATTTTAAAAAGAAATGCAAGCATAATTTTCAAAATATCGCAAATTTTTTTCAATGGCCGGGAAATTGGGGCGGAAGTAGTTTGCGCACTTGTAAAAGATGGTAGTTTGTTCTATAATTAGGGCGTTAATTGCGCTCATAACGAACGATAGATCGATCCGTATATGTGGAGGAATGACAAATGATGAACAGTAATCCGGCAAAAAACGGTGTGCACCTGTCCTTCCTGGTGGAGAGTCTGGGGCTGGCGGTGGTGAACCGCGGTGTTGATTTCGATGAGGCGATCGTGAAGGGTAAGGATGTCAACCGGTCCGGTATGCAGCTGATGGGCTACTTCGACCAGTTCGACGATACCCGCCTGCAGGTCATTGGCCTGGTGGAGACAAAAATGCTGGCACAGAAGAGCCCGGAGGAGCGGGAAAAGGGCTTCGCCATGCTCTTTGAGTACAATATTCCCGCACTGGTGGTCACCCGTGACCTGGACATCTATCCCGAGTGTCTGGCCATGGCGAGAAAGTATCAGCGGACACTGCTGCATACCTCGGATAAGACCGTGGATTTCACGCTGAAGATCATAGAGTTTATGAGCCAGAACATGGCCCCCATGGTGACACGCCACGGCGTGCTGCTGGACATCTATGGCGAGGGTGTACTCATTACCGGCGAGAGCGGCATCGGCAAGAGCGAGACCGCCATCGAGCTGGTCAAGCGCGGTCATCGTCTGGTGGCGGACGACGCGGTGGACATCTGCCGGGTACACGACCAGCTGATCGGAAAGGCACCGGAGCTGATCCGGCATTATATCGAGTTGCGCGGCATCGGTGTGATCGATGTGCAGCAGCTGTTTGGCATGAGCGCGGTCAAGCTGGAGTCGCAGCTCGACCTGGTGGTCCATCTGGAGCGCTGGCGTGACGATAAGTTTTACGACCGCTTTGGTCTGGATGAGGAGAAGACCAATATTCTGGGAATGGATCTGCCTGTTCTGACCATTCCGGTGATGCCGGGGCGCAACCTGGCGGTCATCGTAGAGGTGGCGGCCATGAACAACCGCCACAAGAAATATGGCTATAATGCGGCGCAGAAGCTGGCGGAGGAGCTGGAGAACTTTGCCCAGGGCAGCTGAATCCGGTCGGTGGGCGTATTCTGAGGATAGAATATGGGCATGTATAGGATCGGAATTGATGTCGGCGGAACAAATCTGAAGGCCGGGCTGGTGGACGAGGTGAGACAGCTGGTGGCTGTCAAAAAGCAGCCGCTGAACTTCGTTTCGGCGGAGCAGCTGGGGGAGACGCTGGCGGAGCTGGCACAGAAACTGGTGGAGAGCTGCGGTGTTCCGCGGGAACAGGTGGCCTCCGTTGGGATGGGTTTCCCCGGACCGGTGGACGCCGGACGGGGCGTGGTCATCAAGACGGTGAATATCCCCATCCGGTCCATGCCCGCGGCGGAGCTATTCCAGCGCCATTGGCAGGTCCCGGTCCATCTGGGCAACGATGCCGACTGCGCCGCCCTGGGGGAGTACCACTGCGCTGGACAGCGGGAGCTGGAGAGCCTGATCCTGGTCACGCTGGGTACCGGCATCGGCACCGGGATCATTTTGAACGGAAGGATCCTGACCGGCATCAACGGCTGCGCCGGGGAGGGCGGACACATGGTCATCGTCCACGGCGGCGAGCCCTGCGCCTGCGGCCGCCGGGGCTGCTGGGAGCGCTATGCCTCCGCCGCGGCTCTGGTCCGGCAGACGGAGGCGGCCATGGAGCGGCACAGAGATTCCCTGCTGTGGGCGGTGGCGGCGGAGAGCGGCGGCCATGTGGGCGGCCGCACCGCCTTCAAGGCCATGCGCCGGGGCGACAGTGCCGCCCGGTCGGTAGTGGAGCAGTACCTGCGCTATCTGGCGGAGGGGCTGGCCAACTATGTCAACATTTTTCAGCCGGAGGTCATCGCTTTGGGCGGCGGCGTCAGCAATGAGCGGGACGAGGACCTGCTCCTGCCGCTGCAGGCGATGCTGGAGGAACTGTGTTTTGGCCGGGAGAGCCGGCGCCGCACCCAGCTGGTGAAGGCCAGACTGGGCAACAACGCGGGTATGCTGGGCGCGGCCCTGCTGGGGTGAGCGTTCAACAGCTTTCCGGCTGCATGAGGCCGGAGGCGCAACGATTTGTATTGTAAGGAGAATGGAGCCATGTCCTGGTTTGAGACATTTGATATAACCGCCGCCGCGGCGCTTCCCGCGCTGAAGATCCTGCGGCAGGAGCCGATGGCGGAGCATACCACCTTCCGCGTGGGCGGCCCTGCCCGGCGAATGGCCTACCCCGCCTCTGCGGAGGAGCTGGCGGCGCTGCTGGAGCTGGCGGAGCGGGAAAAGTGGCCCACGCTGCTTCTGGGCAACGGCTCCAATCTCCTGGTCAGCGACCAGGGAGTGGACGCGCTGGTGATCCACACGGGTGCGCTGAATGGCGTGAAGCTGCTGCCGGACGGGCGGATCTGGGCAGAGACTGGACTGTCTTTGAATCGGCTGGCGGTTTTTGCCCAGAAAAATGGCCTCACGGGGCTGGAGTTTGCCCATGGCATCCCCGGCAGTCTGGGCGGCGGTGTCCGCATGAACGCCGGGGCCTACGGTGGTGAGCTGTGTCAGGTGGTGGAGAGCGTCACGGCCTGGCTGCCGGGCCGGGGCACTGTGGAGCTGATGGCGGAGGAACTGGATTTTGCCTATCGCCACAGCTGCTTCAGCGGCGGCGCAGGCGTGGTGCTGGCGGCGGTTTTCCGGTTGGAGAGAGATGATCCCGCCGCCATCCGGGCCAGAATGGACGATCTTATTGCCCGCCGCCGGGCCAAGCAGCCCCTGGAGTATCCCAGCGCCGGAAGTACCTTTAAGCGGCCCGCAGGCCACTTCGCCGGGGTACTGATCGAGCAGTGCGGCCTGAAGGGCTGCACCGTCGGCGGGGCCCAGGTGTCGGAGAAGCACGCCGGTTTTGTCATCAACACCGGCAGCGCCACGGCGGCGGATATTCTGGCACTGATCGAACATGTGCGCACGGTGGTGCGGGAGCGGACCGGCGTGACGCTGGAGCCCGAGGTGGAGATCATTGCCTGAGGGGGAAAAAACATGGAGATCCTGATTATTTCCGGCCTGTCCGGAGGAGGAAAGAGCAAGGCCGCCTCCTTTCTGGAGGACATGGGCTTCTATATCGTGGACAATATGCCCGCCAGCCTAATCCTAAAGTTTGCTGAATTCTGCGGCTCCGGCAGCGCCCGCTATGACCGGGTAGCGCTGGTGTACGATGTGCGCACGGCGGACAGCTTCGACGAATTCCTGGATGTGCTGAACACCCTGCGGCGGCAGAAATACGACTGCCGCCTGCTGTTTCTGGAGGCCAGCGTCAGCACTATTATCAAGCGCTATAAGGAGACCAGGCGGCTGCACCCCCTGCAGGGGGATGGACGGCTGGAGGATGCTGTGAACCGGGAGATCGCCATGATGGCACCGGTTCGCGCCCAGGCCGATGTGGTGGTGGATTCCACCACCTTTTCCACAGCCCGGCTGCGGGATGAGCTCTTCCCCCTTTTCGGCGGCAGCCAGCGGGGCGGAGAGATGGCAGTCAGCGTGGAGTCCTTTGGCTTTAAGCACGGACTGCCCATGGAGGCCGACCTGGTCTTTGATGTCCGCTTTATGCCCAATCCCTTCTATGTGGAGGCGCTGCGCGGCAGAACGGGGCTGGACCCGGAGGTGCGGGACTATGCCTTTGCCGCGCCGGAGTCCAGAGCGTTTCTGGACAAGCTGACAGATATGCTGCAGCTCCTCCTGCCCTGCTATCAGGCGGAAGGAAAGACTGTGCTGGTCATCGCTATTGGCTGCACCGGCGGCCACCACCGCTCGGTGGCTGTGACCCACTGGGTCGCGGAGGAGATCCGGGCCATGGGCTACGCCGTGACGGAGAACCACCGGGATATGACCCGGGGTTGAGGAGGCACACCCATGATGGAAACCAAATATCACAGCCCGCGGGATAAGGGACCTCGTATCGTCGCAATCGGCGGCGGGACGGGGTTGAGCACGATGCTGCGGGGGCTGAAGCGCTATACCGACCGGCTGACGGCTGTCGTCACTGTGGCAGACGATGGCGGCGGCTCCGGCGTTCTGCGTCAGGAGCTGGGGATGCCGCCTCCCGGCGACATCCGCAACTGTCTGGAGGCTCTGGCCAATGTGGAGCCGCTGATGAGTGAGCTGCTCCACTACCGGTTCACGGACGGCTCGCTGAAGGGGCAGAGCTTTGGAAATCTTTTCCTGGCCGCGCTCAACGGGATCTCCGGCAGCTTTGATACGGCGGTCAGCCGGATGAGTCAGGTCCTGGCCATTACGGGGACTGTCCTGCCGGTGACCACCAGCGATGTGCAGCTGGAGGCGGAGTTTGAAAATGGCGTCCGGGTACTGGGAGAGTCCAAGATATTCTACTGCAAGAAGCGGGAGAACTGCCGGATACGCCAGGTGCGGTTGCTGCCGGAGCGTCCGCCGGCACTGCCGGAGGCACTGGCGGCCATCAGAGAGGCGGATATGATCCTTCTGGGCCCCGGCAGTCTCTATACCAGCATTATCCCCAACCTGCTGGTGGATGGGATCACCGAGGCGATCCAGGCATCTGACGCACTGAAGGTCTATGTGGCTAATGTCATGACCCAGGAGGGGGAGTCGGAGGGGTATACCAATGCCGACCATATCCGGGCGCTCTTTCAGCACTCTGCGCCCGGGCTGTTCTCCCTGTGCCTGGCCAACAGCGCTCCGATCCCGGAGGAGATCGTGGCCCGCTATGCCCAGGAGGGAGCGGAGCCTGTCCGCTGGGATGGGGAGCTGTGCGCCCGGCTGGGCGTGGAGCTGGTCAGTCGTCCGGTCTCTGTGGTGCGGGACGGACTGGTGCGCCACGACCCGGAGAAGCTGGCGGCTGCACTGGTGGAGCTGCATAGCCAGCGCAGCGTCCGTATCGCGGGTTCCGGCCGCTACCAGACAGAGAGATGAGAAAAATGATGCGGCGTGCCAGGGGAGCTGCGGCCCCTTGACGGCCTGAAAGGAGACGGAATGTCCTTTTCCAGCGAAGTAAAACAGGAGCTGTGCCGGGCGGCGATGAGCCGCGCCTGCTGCGCCCGGGCGGAGATATACGGGGTGCTGCTCTACTGCAATACCTTCTCCGCGCAGGAGATCCGGATCATCACCGAGAGCGAGAGCTTTGCCCAGCGTCTGCCGCGTCTGCTGGAGCGGGCCTTCGGTCTGGCGTTTGACCGGCTGCCCAGTCCGGAAGAGCAGAAGTTTATTTTTCAGATCGCCGACGAGGAAAAGCTGGCCCGTATCATCGACCAGCTGGGCTTTGATCGGCGGCAGAGTCCGGTGCTGCATATCAACTTCGGTATTTTGGAGGAGGAGTGCTGCCGGGGCGCTTTCCTGCGGGGGGTGTTCCTGGCCGGTGGCAGCGTGACAGACCCCGCCAAGCGCTACCACCTGGAGCTGGCCACCAGCCACACCCAGGCCAGCCGGGAGCTGCAGGCGCTGCTGGCGGACATGGGGCGGAAGCCCAAGCAGGTCTCCCGGGGCGGCTATCAGGTGACCTATTTCAAGAACAGTGACCAGATCGAGGATATGCTGACGGTGATGGGCGCGCCCCTGTCCGCCATGGAGCTGATGAATGCCCGGGCGGAGAAGGAACTGCGCAACGGCGTGAACCGCCGGGTGAACTGTGAAGCGGCAAACCTGGATAAGGCGGTTGACGCGGCACAGGAGCAGCTGGAGGCAATCCGTCGGCTGTATGAGCTGGACCGGGTGGAGGGACTGACGGATCAGCTGAAGGAGACCATCGTGCTGCGGGAGACCTATCCGGAGCTTACATTGAGCCAGCTGGCGGAGGAGTTTGACCCGCCGGTGACAAAGAGCTGTTTGAACCATCGGCTGCGCAAATTGGTGGAGCTGAGCAAGCAATAGACATAAAAACCATTTGGAACAAAGGAGAACAAGACAATGGACAGAGCAAAAATGGCGAAAGAGTATCACGACAGCGGATATAACTGCGCCCAGGCTGTGGGCTGCGCCTTTGCCGATGTGATCGGCCTGGAGGTGGAGCAGGTGGCTGCTATGCTGGGCTGCTTCGGCGGCGGCTTCCGCGCCGGCGAGGTGTGCGGCGTGGTCAGCGGCGCGGCCATGACCCTGGGTGCCAAGTGGCCCCACAAGACGCCTGGCGACGCTGCCGCCAAGGACCTGACGGCCGAGAAGATCAAGGAGTTCAATAAACGCTTCCTGGCCCGCTTCCCCTCCCTGCGCTGCGCGGACATCAAGCCTCTGCCGCTGGATCTGGAGAAGAGCCCCGCCGCCAAGCGCC
This sequence comes from uncultured Oscillospiraceae bacterium, assembly GCA_964429705.1. GTDB lineage: Bacteria > Bacillota > Clostridia > Oscillospirales > Oscillospiraceae > Pelethomonas. The sequence goes on from CAYSDG010000078.1 coordinate 7,140, forward strand.
TGGGCGTGGAGAAGGTCTGCCAGGTGTATATCGTGGCCGCTGTGGAGATCCTGGAGGAGATGCTGGCGGAGTAAAGTACATTTACTTGCCATATTCTGAAAACGAACAGAAGCAGGAGCGGGCTGCCTTGAAAGGGCGGCCTGCTCCTGCTTTTTGCCCGGGAGAGATCCGCGGGAGAATTGTCGAAATTTTGTGTGCGCCGGTTGCAAAGAAGCGGTACACTTCGGTATAATAGATGGCAGAAAAGGGATCATTCCCATATTGTGATAAGAGGATGGGATTCGGCATGGAGGATAGAGTGGAAATGACCGGGGCGGCACAGGGCGAGGGCAGTGGCTTCGTCCATCTGCATGTCCATACGGAATATAGCCTGCTGGACGGCTTTTGCCGCATCGACGGTCTGGCCAAGCGGGTCAAGGAGCTGGGGCAGACCGCTGTGGCGGTGACGGACCACGGCGTGATGTACGGCGCGGTGGATTTCTACCGGGCCTGTAAGAAGGAGGGCATCAAGCCCATCATCGGCTGCGAGGTCTATGTGGCTCCCGCTGGGCGCACCCGGCTGCAGAAGGTCCACGAGTTCGATGCGGAGAGCCGCCATCTGGTGCTGCTGTGCCGCAGCGAGGAGGGGTACCGAAATCTGAGCTATATGGTCAGCAAGGCCTACGTGGAGGGCTTCTACATCAAGCCCAGAGTGGATATGGAGCTGCTGCGCGCCCACAGCGGCGGGCTGATCGCGCTGTCTGCCTGTTTGGCTGGTGAGATCCCCAAGCGGCTGCTCAACAGCAGCTATGAGTCCGCCAGGGACTACGCGCTGGAGCTGCGGGAGATCTTTGGGGAGGACGGCTTCTATCTGGAGCTGCAGGACCACGGCATCCGGGACCAGGCGGTGGTGAACCAGGGCCTGCTGCGCATCCATGAGGAGACTGGGATCCCCCTGGTCTGCACCAACGACTGCCACTATCTGACGCCGGAGGACGCGGAGAGCCACGATGTGCTGCTGTGTATCCAGACCGGAAAGCTGGTGGAGGATGAAAACCGGATGCGCTATGAGCCGCGCAACTTCTACCTTCGCTCCACCCAGGAGATGGAGCGGCTCTTTTCTGCCTATCCCGGGGCGCTGGCCAACACAGTGAAGATCGCGCAGCAGTGCCAGTTTGATTTTACCTTCGGTAAGTATCATCTGCCGGAATTTGCGGTTCCTCCGGGGGAGACGGCCCAGACCTATATCCGCAGGCTCTGCGAGGCTGGCTTTGCCGAGCGTTATGGAGCCGGTCATCCGGACTACCATAAGCAGCTGGACTATGAGCTGGATATGATCGAGCAGATGGGCTTTACCGACTATTTCCTCATCGTTTCCGACTTTGTGCGCTATGCCAAGTCCAGGGACATCCCGGTGGGGCCGGGGCGCGGCAGTGCGGCGGGCTCCATGGTCAGCTACTGCCTGCACATCACCGACATCGACCCTATGAAGTACGGCCTGTATTTCGAGCGCTTTCTCAACCCGGAGCGCGTCTCCATGCCCGATATCGACATGGACTTCGGCGATACCCGCCGGGGCGAGGTGGTGGACTATGTACGGAGCAAATACGGTGACGACCGGGTGGCCCAGATCGTCACATTCGGCACCATGGCGGCCCGGGGCGCTATCCGGGACGTGGGCCGGGTGCTGAACATGCCCTATGCGGAGGTGGATGTGGTGGCCAAGCAGGTGCCTGCCACGCTGCACATCACGCTGGCGGATGCCCTGCGTCTGAGCAAGCCCCTGAAGGAGATGTACGAGGGCGACGAGCGCATCCGGCGGCTCATCGACACCGCCATGAAGCTGGAGGGAATGCCCCGCAACGCATCCACCCACGCCGCCGGCGTGGTCATCACGAAAAATCCCGTCTACACCTATGTCCCGCTGGCCCGCAACGACGAGGCAACAGTCTGTCAGTACTCCATGGTGACGCTGGAGGAGCTGGGTCTGCTGAAGATGGACTTTTTGGGCCTGCGGAACCTGACGGTCCTGGCTGACGCGGTGGAGATGGTCAAAAAGCGGCAGCCGGATTTCTCGCTGGAGGATGTGCCGGAGGATGACGCAGAGGTCTTTGAGATGCTGACCCAGGGAAAGACCGGCGGTGTGTTCCAGATGGAGTCCGCCGGTATGACCGGCGTGTGCGTGGGACTGAAG
>CAYSDG010000079.1:0-9177 GCA_964429705.1 uncultured Oscillospiraceae bacterium
GCCCAGGTCATGGTGTGTACCACCATCATCGAGACCGGCATCGACATCCCCAACGTCAACACGCTGATCATTGAGGATGCCGACAAGATGGGCCTGGCCCAGCTCCACCAGATCCGCGGCCGCATCGGCCGCAGCGCCCGCCGGGCCTACGCCTACATGACCTATCGCCCCGGCAAGGCCCTCTCGGAGATCGCCACCAAGCGCCTGACCGCCATCAAAGAATACGTGGAGTTCGGCGCTGGCTTCAAAATCGCTATGCGGGATCTTGAGATCCGCGGCGCGGGCAACCTGCTGGGGCCGGAGCAGTCCGGCTATATGATGACCGTGGGCTACGACATGTATCTGCAGCTGCTGGAGGACGCCGTACTGGAGGAGCAGGGCGGCAAAAAGAAGGTGTCCACCGAGTGCTCCGCCGATCTGACGGTCAACGCCAATATTCCCGACCGCTATGTACCCTCCGCTGAGCAGCGCATGGATCTGTACCGCCGCATCGCCGCCATCCGCAGCGAAGCGGACGCCTCCGACCTGCTGGATGAGCTGATGGACCGCTACGGTGACCCGCCCAAGTCCGTATACACCCTGCTGGATGTGGCCATGCTCCGCGCCGCCGCAGGGGCCGCAGGCATCTCCGACATTGCCCAGCGGGGCAACAAGCTGAAGCTGACCATCGCCCGGTTTGAGCCCCAGGCCCTGGTGAAGCTCTGCTCCAGTCCCAAATACCGCCAGCGGCTGCAGCTGGCCGCCGGGGACACCCCCGCCCTGACGCTGACGCTGCGGCCCAAGGAACCGGTGCTGGAGACCGCCCTCCACCTGGTGGAGGACCTGCAGATGGCCGCCGAAACTTCACAGACAGTTTAAAATTATCCCGTTGTACCATCCGGCGTTCTGTGATAAACTAAGAAATTAGCCGCGCCGGACCACCTGCCGTCTGACGCGAACAAAGATTGTGAGGACCACCTATGAAAAAGATCATTTCCGCCGTTCTGGCCGCGCTGCTGCTGGTGAGCATGTGCGCCTGCAGCCAGACCCAGGACCAGACCCCTGACACCCCCGCCTCCGGTATCTATTACGACATTACCGGTGTCCATCCCCAGCAGACCGTTCTCACCGTGGACGGCAACACCATCCCCATGGACCTGTTCTGCTACTGGTCTATCTACCACACCGACTCCCTGTACAGCAGCCTCCTGATGGGCTACACCATGGGCGGCATGTATGAGGAGTGCTTCGACGCCGAGAGCGGCAACCTTGTCCCCGAGGCCACCCCCGAGGAGCTGGGCGGCATGACGCTGGGCGAGTATATCAACGGCCAGGTCCTCTCCACCATGGAGCTCTACGCCGCTGTGGAGAATATGTGCCAGGAGTACAGCATCACCATGAGCGAGGAGCAGATCGCCGAGATGGATGCCGCCACTGCCGCCGCCATTGAGAACATGGGCGGCGAGGAGGCCTTCCAGCAGGCCATGGCGGAAATGGGCATCTCCCAGGAGAGCTACGAGCGCCTGACCCGCGACGGCTACCTCTTCAACAACCTGGTGGCGCTGGTCACTCAGGAAGGCAGCCCCCTGTACATGGTAGAAGAGGACTACGAGCAGTACCGGGTCTACGCGGACCACATCCTGCTGTCCACCTCGGACTCCATCACCGGCGAGGCTTACAGCGAGGAGAAGCAGCTGGAGCAGTTGGGCAAGGCCCGGGAGCTGCTGGCCCAGCTGGAGGCCGTTGAGGGCGAGGAGCGCATCGCGCTGTTCACCGAGCTGGCCGAGCAGTATGGTGAGGACAACGGCCGCATCACCAACACCGGCTATGTTTTCGGCACCGGCGAGATGGTGCAGGCCTTCGAGGACGCCGCCTTCTCCCTGAAGGCCGGCGAGCTCAGCGGCATCGTGGAGAGTCCTTACGGCTACCACATCATCCTGCGCAAGGAGCTGCAGCCCATGCTGGAAAACGACCCGGATCTGAAGACTGAGATCGCCCAGGAGCATCTGCCCCATGTGGTGCAGGCCTATCTGGACAGCACCGAGGTCGACATCAGCGACACCGTGGAGTCCTTCGACTGCATCGGCTTCTATAACGAGTATCTTGATGTCACCGAAGCCCACGCCTCCGAGGATGTCATCTCCGGCAGTACCACCGACCAGAGCACGGAAGACCAGAGCTCCGGCTCTACCAAGAGTGAGTAACGATGCCCAACGGTATTTTGATCATTGACAAGCCCCGGGACTGGACCAGCATGGACGTCTGCGCCAAGCTGCGGGGCATACTGCGGGAAAAGCGCATCGGCCATGGCGGCACGCTGGACCCCATGGCCACCGGCGTGCTGCCGGTGTTCGTGGGCAATGCCACCCGGGTGGTGGAGTTTGCTGAAAAGGGCGACAAGGAGTATATCGCGGGACTGCGCCTGGGGCTGGTGACCAACACCCAGGACATCACCGGTGAGACACTGGAGACCCATCCCGTCACTGCAGACCGCGCCGCGCTGGAGGCAGTCCTCCCCCGCTTCACCGGTCCCATTCAGCAGTTGCCCCCCATGTTCTCCGCCATCAAGATTCAGGGGAAAAAGCTCTATGAGCTGGCCCGGGCCGGAAAAGAGGTGGAGCGCAAGCCCCGCGCCATCACCATCCACGCGCTGGAAGTGCTGGAGCAGACCGGCGATGCCGACTATCTCATCCGGGTGCGCTGCTCCAAGGGCACCTATGTCCGTACTCTCTGCCACGATATTGGCCAGGCCCTGGGCTGCGGTGGCTGCATGAGCAGCCTGCGGCGCACCATGGCTGCCGGCTTCACCCTGTCCGAGGCGGTGACGCTGGAGGATGTCCAGCAGCAGGGGGAGTCTCTGCTGCTGCCCACAGACCTCTTTTTCCGCCAGCACGAAGCGTTCACCCTCTCCATCCCCCGTCAGGAGCACCTGTGCCGCAACGGCAACCCCGTCCCCGCCAGGGGACTGGCCGAGGGACAGCTGTTCCGGGTCTACGGCGGCGACGGAACGTTCCTCTGTCTCAGCCGATCCCAGCAGGGCAAGCTGGTGGCTGTGAAGAATTTTTTCGGAGGCTGATGTGAGGATTTCGGCCTCCGGGCCGGGTCGTATCGAATCGCCCCATATCAGCAAATCAGCAAAAAGGAGGATCCCATGGATCTCAAGAAAAAAACCGTTATCGCCCTGGGATTCTTCGACGGCGTCCATCTGGGCCACCAGGCCCTGATGGCCCGCACGGTGGAGCGGGCCAGGGAGCTGGACATGGTTCCCGCTGTCTTCACCTTTGACCGCTCCCCCCGGGAATATGTCACCGGTCAGCACATCCCTCTGCTGACCACCGCTGAGGAGCGCTGCCATCTGATCGAAACGCTTTTCGATATTCACAGAATTATCGTGTCCCCCTTCGACCAGAAGATGATGACCATGCCCTGGGAGGACTTTATCCACCTGCTGGTGGATACCTATCATGCTGGCGCTGTTGTGGCTGGCCACGATTACCGCTTCGGCCACAAAAACATCGGCACCGCCCAGCTGCTGGCGGAGAAAGCCGCCCAACTGGGGCTGTCCTGCGACATCATCCCCCCTGTCACGCTGGATAGTGTTACCGTCAGCTCCACCCACATCCGTTCCCTGCTGGAGCGCGGAGATGTCAGCGCAGCCCAGCGCTTTCTGGGCCACCCCTTCGCGCTCTCCGGCCCCATTCTTCACGGCGCAGGCCGCGGACGGCATATGGGCGCACCTACGGTGAACCTGATCCCGCCCGCCGGGCAGCTGCTGCCTCCCCACGGCGTATACGCCACCCGCCTGCAGATCGACGGCCAGCAGATGACCGCCGTCACCAACGTGGGGCTGCGTCCCACCCTGGATGATCACCGGGGACTGACCGTAGAGAGCCATATTCTGGACCAGACTATGGACCTCTACGGCCGCCAATGCCGGGTAGAATTTTTCCAGATGCTGCGGCCTGAGCAGCGTTTCTCCTCTCTGGAGGAGCTGCGCGGGCAAATCGCCCGGGATGTGGCACAGACAAGAGAATATTTTGCCCAGGAGCAGAGCGGCCAGACACCGCAATGAACCAGGCCAACAGCGCAGACGATGACAAAGCGCCCCTGCACACAGGATACTCCCTGTATGCGGGGGCACTTCCGCGTTTTAGAGCCCGCGCTTTTTATTCGGTCGCCGTCGGCAGCCTCTGCTCCACCTGACCAGGCGTGCTGCCCATCAGCTGTCTGTCATGCCGCTGGATGTATGCAAAAGCATCCAGCAGGGACAGGAATAGTCTTGGCTGCCGGTGATAGAGCTGCTCGCCGTCCGGATCCCGGACCAGGTTAATGTGATAGACAATGTACGGGGTGGTGCTGAAATCGATCTTCCACTTTCCCACAGCAGTGGCGAAGCAGAAGCATTGATCAGCAATTTGATAGGTATACCCCTGCTCTCCGCACAGGGCTTCCAGATCGCTTATCGCTTCTCCCGCCCTTCTTCTATTGGTAATGGGAATGGAACACGCAATATCGAGCTTTGCGGTTGGCTTGCAGACTTTACAGGGGGTATGGCCGGAGCGAATGGCGTCCTGGTATCTGGAGAAGCCAGTAATGCTGCTTAAGCCGCGAAGCTTTTGGCAGCTGCGCTTATGGAATGTCTGGTAGCCAGCGCCGCAGAAAAAAGCAAAACGTGGCTGTGTCAGGGTATAGAAATCGTTTTTCTCGGTTTCGGACGCAAAGCTGTCCTTTGCCGCAGCAAATCGCTCCGTACGAGCCTCCGTGTATCGCGCATATGCACGCTGCTCCTGCAGGTTCATCGCTCTATCCGGAATCATTGTACTTGCCGCAGCCGCCTTCGCTGCTCGCTTAGCCCGTTTCTTTTCCGACATGCTCCGCCATGTTCCAGAATCCGGAGCACATAACTTACAGGGGCGCCGACCGGTTTTTGCCGCCGCATCGTAATAGACAGAGCCCTGAATCATATCTGTCGTGCTGAGAATCGCAGAACAGCCGCGCCGATGGAACACTTCAGAATGCTCCGTATAGATGAACTGGTATTGTGTGCGCTCGATGATGTCCCGATTGCGCTCACGCAGCCCTTTCCGAACCTCCTCTTTCATACAATACGGGCAGGCCTGCAATTTTTTCCGGAAAAAATACTTCAGATCAGGATGTCCAGTCAAAACAGCCCCATCAGGAATCGCGCTGCAATCCGCCTTATGGAATACCCCTGTTTCTACCTCCAACTGGTAAGGGCGCATTGCATCAGGGACCGACACCGCTTCCAATGCTTTAGCCGTATTACTGGTCTCCTTTGTGTCCCGCGGCGGCGCGTCATAGAGGAGCGATGTGGGATACTGGATATAGCCAAGGGCCTTCCACATAGCAGCGACATCATTTGCGGCGTGATGCTTCGGACCAACCGCCTGCAAACCATACTGATCGCAGAGTGCATAGGCATTGCCGATTTTCATTTTGCGCCCAGCAAGGAACGGGAACAGATAATCGCCCAACACCACGATCCGCTGCGGGACCTTACTTTTAAATATAAGATTGTAAATAGATTTCAGAATATTCCGGGAATCCGCATACCAAAAGCAGATAACATCATCCTCGCACAACCAGCTCTGCGGCTCCGTCAGCACACGATAGATCCCACGCGCATACAGAAACTCCGAAGGAGTTCCTCCGATGTACGCCATGTGGTTCCAGTTGTGGAACGAAGGATCGCGGGGAGCGATGCGGGAGTAGAATTGATCCTGGCAATTCCAGTGCTCGTCCACCCTCATAGCGGCAATTTGTGTTGGGCTGATATGGTGGCATCGGTTTTCGATCCACTCAATATCCATCAATACGAACATAAGAAAACTCCCTCCTATCTGAATCTTACTGCAATGATACCGCTCGGGATGTCCCAAAAACCGGACAGGAGCATCTTCGCTTGAATGGCAGCCCCATATGTTTGTAAAGCAACAAAAAGCGCGAGGAGAGCATCCACTCTCCTCACGCTGCTTCTATTCCATGTCAGCAACGGCCTTGCGGGCATCCCGTTTGGCACTGCTGCGGTGATAGCCTTTTCCATTCGGTACCGTCCGGGTCACCGGGTCAAGACCATACCAGCTGCCGCGCTGCTTGTCATGATACGCTTTTTGCGCACGCTTGCTCTGCTTCTGCAGCGGAACGATCTGTTTCATGGCAATTCTCTCCTTCTCAGCTTTATCCAACGGTCTTCGCAGCGTTACGACACATCCTCTGCTGCGACACTTGCATTGCAAATTTAAATTTCAGCTTGCTTTTTTGATATTCTTCGGTTATTCTGTAATATTCCTCAGTTCTGAGGAACTACGATAACGGAGGCGATCACAATGCAGCATACGATTTTTCCGGTCATCGATCCCGTCGCAACCGGCGAAAACATCGCGCGTCTTCGCAAGGAACGCGGCCTGACCGTCCGGGATCTCCAAACCTATTTTGGTTTTGAAGAGCCTCGCGCGATCTACAAGTGGCAGCACGGCACGAGCCTGCCCACTGTAGATAACCTGTACGCTCTGAGCGCCCTACTGGATGTGACTATGGATGAGATCCTGGTCCCCACAAGACCGAACCGGAATACGATCATTTGTGAGCAGCAGGCCTCAGCCTGCTGCTCAGCTATTTCTTTGGGCCGAATGTCATGGATACGGCAGAAGTCTGAGGCCGCTTAGATCATTTTCCCATCAGCATCAGCGTTCAGGTACCCAAAGGTGCCTTCCTGCATCATGCGTCAGGCGGATGTGCCCGAGAGCACTTTCATTCTGGTCAAATATCGAGTTATCAGCTCGTCAGTAGAATAAGGGAAGCGAATGCTGTGAGATTGGATCATGGTCAGTGGGATAAAACGAATCGACGAATGCTGGATGGTCGATGCTGAAAGCAAGGAAGGCTGATCCAAATATTTATAGGAGATGGCAAGTTGCCGCTTCATCATTTTGTATTATGCAGCATTATAGTTCATCTGCATCTGAACCGATCTACACTTTCCCATATTCTGCCGCACCCATGGCATCCGGCCTGAGACCGGAGGGCAGGGATCACGCCTGCCTCTCCAGGTAAGCCTCAAAAACGGATGCAAAGCTGTCGTTGACATCAAAGGGGGCCACATAAGCCACCTCATAGTTCACCATACATCGATCCAGCTCAGCACTAACCTCATCAGACTTCTTGCTCAGAGCGGCGAGCTCTCGGCGCAGCTGATTGCGATCAAAGTTGATGGTGGTCACCCGCTTGGCATCGCAGCGATAGGACACCTGATTCCCCTCGGCATTGAAGCGGTATCCAATGCCGCCGCCGGGCAGCAGCACCTCGGAGCCGCGCAAGTCCACCATGCGGCGAAGGGTGGATGCAATGCGCTGACGCTTTCCGTTCAGGCTCACCTCGTTATCCATAGCAATGGGCAGGGCTACCTTCGCATCATGAATGCCCCCCGCCAGCTTCTCATGCTCATGCAGGAGATACAGCAGAAAAGCCGTAACTTCGTTGATCTGATCGGCATACTCGCTGGGTGCTGCTTCTTCCGTTGTTTCGTTCTCCAGCTCGGGCATGACTCTCTTGTGGAACACGGTGGTCTTCGTCTTCGTGATGTTCCGCTCACTCATGAGAATGTTCTCCGCCGCAGTCATCAGGGTCTGCAGCTTGTTCTGATAGCGGAACGCTTCCTTCAGATTCATGGTTCATCACACTCCTTGTCGGTTTTCATGATCATATCATAGCGCCGACACAGCGATTTGTCATTGAACTGCTGGTTCCAAACCAATCAAGGCGTTTTCCTTGTGATGGCGGTACTGTTCGGCGCGCTTTCGTCAGCTTCCATCACTTTCCCATGCCTCTGCGCACTGGGAGCGCAAGTGCTTTATCTGTGATTTCTCTACCGCAGCTGCTTCGCCTGGCAGCTTTCGCCCCCGGCGGCCATCAGATCCTGAAGGAGCAACAGCTTCCATTTATCACCGATGCGCACCAGGGCAGACTCCACCGGGCATGCGGGCAGTTCCATGATAAAATCTCCAATAGTATCCTTTGGGTAACTATGCACCAAAACATTTCCTGCTTTACAAGAGAAATTTTTAACTGTATCATATAGAAAATTGACTATAGAGCAGTCAAATAAACGGAGGTATTTCTCATGGAAAAAGTATGTGAATTTCTGAAGTCCGCTGGTGTTTACTATCTGGCCACCGTGGAGGACGACCAGCCCCGTGTCCGCCCCTTTGGCACCGCCCACATCTTCGAGGGCAAGCTGTACATCCAGACCGGCAAGTCCAAGCCCGTGTCCAAGCAGCTGGCCGCCAACCCCAAGTGCGAGATTTGCGCCTTCAAGAACGGCGTGTGGCTGCGTGTCGCAGCCGAGCTGGTGGAGGATGACCGCGTGGAGGCCAAGAAGTCCATGCTGGATGACTACGCCAACCTGCGCAACATGTATGACGAAAACGACGCCAACACCCAAGTACTGTATCTGAAGAACGCCGTCGCTACCTTCAGTTCCTTCACCGCCGCTCCCGAGGTCCACGAGTTCTAAAAACAGTTGCAAAAAACGCTTCCCAGCCAAGTCGGTGTCACATCGCCGGCCCGGATGGGAAGCGTTTCTTGCTGTACAGCAGCTCAAAGTTTGCGGCGCTATAAACATGGACGAGGATTCCCTGAAGCGCATACGTGCTCAGAGTGTTCGGAATGTGAAAGCAACCAACGGTCTCATCTCGCTGGAGAAATACGCACGCTCCCGACAGGAGCAGGACTGGGATGAAGACGAATGGCAAGACTGATCCTCAAGAGTCCCTATATCAAAAGCACCGGCGGAGCATCTGGATATCTTCGCTACATCGCAACGCGGGAGCGGGTCGAAATCATTCCGGATGACCGTCCGCCCACCCGAAAGCAGGAGCAGCTCATCGCAAAGCTGGTCAAAGACTTCCCAGACAGCAAGACGCTCTATGAGTACGAGGACTACCTGACGAAGCCCACCAAGATCAACGCCTCTGCGTTCATCACACTGGCGCTGGAAGCCAACTGGGATTCCATTCACGAGTCGGAGCAGTACATGAAGTACATCGCGACTCGTCCTCGTGCAGAACGCATCGGCACGCACGGTCTGTTCGGTGATGACGATGCTGTCTCTCTTGACAAGGCCATGGAGGAACTGGAGAGCTACACCGGAAACGTGTGGACGCACATCATCTCCCTCAA
>CAYSDG010000080.1:0-9153 GCA_964429705.1 uncultured Oscillospiraceae bacterium
GCTCATGAGCGCGGAGTACATTATGGCCGGCGGCAACAGCGAGGTCATCCTATGCGAGCGCGGCATCCGTACCTTTGAGACCGCCACGCGGAACACCATGGATCTCTCTGTGGTGCCCATCCTCCACCAGCACTCCCACCTGCCCGTCATCGTAGACCCCAGCCACGCCACCGGTAAATACAACCTGGTCCCTCCCATGGCCCTGGCCGCCACCGCCGCCGGAGCGGACGGTCTGATGATCGAGGTCCACAACGACCCGGAGCACGCTCTGTGCGACGGTCCCCAGAGCCTGCGTCCCGAGCGGTTCGCCCGGATGATGGAGCAGGTCAACGCTATCCGTCCCTACGCCGACACCACCCGCCCCAGCGCGGATTGACCCTTTGACCAGGAGGAGCGCTCATATGATCCAAACAGTTGGCATCGTCGGTCTCGGTCTGATCGGCGGCAGCATGGCAAAGGCCATCCGCAAATTTACAAAGTGTGAGATCCTGGGCTACGACACAGACGGCTCCGCTCTCAGCCAGGCTCTGGACGAAGGCGTTCTGAGCGATGTGCTGACGCCTGAGAAGCTGGCCTCCTGCGGCCTGGTGATCGTGGCTCTGTATCCCGAGGCCGTCGTCTCCTATGTCACGGAGCATCGGGACCGCTTCCGCAAAGGCGGACTGGTGATGGACTGCGGCGGCGTGAAGGGCGTGGTCTGCCAGCCGCTGGAGGAGGTCGCCAGCAGCAGCGGCTTCTACTTCATCGGTGGACACCCCATGGCTGGCATCGAGCGCTCCGGCTACCGCCACGCCTTCCCGGAGCTCTTCCAGCGGGCCTCTCTGATCCTGACACCCTATCCGGACACGCCGGAGGAGTGCCTGGACGAGATCTGGCAGCTGGCCCAGCAAATTGGCTTCCGCCACCTGCAGCTGGCCACCCCCGCCCAGCACGACCACATCATCGCCTACACCTCCCAGCTGGCCCATGTGGTGAGCTGCGCCTATGTGGGCAGCCCCTCCGCACCCGATTTTCAGGGCTTCTCCGCCGGCAGCTTCAAGGACATGACCCGGGTAGCCAAGCTCAACGAGAACATGTGGACCGAGCTGTTTCTGGAGAACAGAGAGGCGCTGGTCCGGGAGATCGACACCCTGGTGGAGGAGCTGGCAGCTTTCGCCTATACCATTCGCCGCGGCGACCGGGAGCAGCTGCACAGTATGCTGCAGCGGGCCCGGATCATCAAAGAGACCATCGATCAGGACTGCTGAGAGGGGGATAAGCTCATGCAAACTGTTACCGTCAGCACCTCCCGCACCTACCCTGTCCACATTGGCAGCGGCATTCTGGCCCAGAGCGGTGCGCTCATCTCCGAGGTGTCTGCCGCCCAGACCTGCGCTGTCATCACCGACAGCACCGTCGGCCCCCTGTATGCCGACACCGTTTGCCGCTCTCTGGAGCAGGCCGGAGTGCAGCCCCATCTGTACACCTTTCCCGCCGGGGAGACCAGCAAAAATCTGACCACCTACGGCCAGATCCTGGACTTTCTGGCGCAGAGGAAGCTGACCCGCTCCGACCTGATCGTGGCTCTGGGCGGCGGCGTCACGGGGGATATGGCGGGCTTTGCCGCCGCTACCTACCAGCGCGGCGTGGACTATATCCAGATCCCCACCACCTTTTTGGCCGCCTCCGATTCCTCCGTGGGCGGCAAGACCGCCGTGGACCTCCCCAGCGGCAAAAATCTTGTGGGAGCCTTCTGGCAGCCCCGGCTGGTGCTCTGTGACACCGACACCTTCCGCACCCTCCCCGCCGAAACCTTTGCTGACGGTGCGGCGGAGACGGTGAAGCACGCCCTCATCGCCGACAGCGACTTTTTCCACTTTCTGATGTCCAATGACATCCGGCAGCACATGGAACGGGTGGTCCGCCAAAACGTGGAGATCAAGGCCAGCGTGGTGGCGGAGGACGAATTGGAATCCGGCAAACGCAAGCTGCTGAACTTCGGCCACACGCTGGGCCACGCCATCGAGTCGTGCAGCGGTCTCACCATCACCCACGGCCACGCTGTGGCCATCGGCATGGTTCTGGCGGCCCGGGCCGGAGAAAAACTGGGGCTCAGCCCCGGCGGCACGCTGGAGGCTGTGCTGTCCTGCTGTCAGCGCTTCGCTCTGCCCACAGTGTGCCCCTATTCCGCCGAGGATATCTACCGCGCTGCCACCGGCGACAAAAAACGCTCCGGCGGCCACATTGATGTGGTGGTGCTGGAGGCCATCGGCAGCGCAAAAACCGTCCGTCTGGATATGACCGGACTGCGGGAATTCGTGGAGGCAGCGCTATGGATCTGACCATCACCCCTGCTCTGCTACAGGGACCTATCACCCCGCCCCCCAGCAAGTCCCAGGCCCACCGCCTGCTGCTGGCCGCCGCTTTGGCACCCGGTGTCAGCACCATTTCGCACCTTGCTCTGAGCCAGGACATTGAAGCCACGCTCCGCTGCATGGCGGCTCTGGGCGCTGAGGCAGCGTGGTCTGGCGAAGGCACTCTCCGCGTCCGTGGTCTGACCCCCGCCGGAGTCCCGGCAACAGGGCTGCCCCGCTTCGACTGCGGCGAATCCGGCTCCACCCTCCGCTTTCTGATCCCCATCGCCCTGGCCGCCGCAGGCGGCGGCATCTTCACCGGACGCGGGCGGCTGATGGAGCGGCCCCAGAAGCCCTATTTCGACCTTTTCGACCGCCTGGGCATCTTCTATGAGCAGGCCGGCGGCACCCTCACTATCCGGGGCCGCCTGACGCCTGGAGACTATCAGCTCCCGGGGGATGTGTCCAGTCAGTTCTTCACCGGACTGCTCTACGCCCTCCCCCTGCTGGAGGGGGACTCCCGTATCATCAGCACCACACCGCTGGAGAGCGAGGGCTACATCCGTATGACCCTGGAGGCTCTGGCCGCCTTTGGCGTACAGATCCAGCAGGAGGAACGCATCTTCCTCATTCCCGGCGGACAGCAGTTCATTCCCCGCGCCGCCGCTGTGGAGGCCGACTGGTCTCAGGCCGGCTTCTGGTATGCCGCCAAAGCCCTGGGCAGCCAGCTGGATATTTCCGGCCTCTCCCCCGCCTCCGCTCAGGGGGACCGGGTGATCGCTGAACATTACCCGCACCTGCTCCAGCCGGGCGACGCAGTCATCGACCTGGCGCAGTGTCCGGATCTGGCGCCGCCTCTGGCCGCCATGGCGGCAGTCCGCCGGGGAACGACCCATCTGATCAACGCCGGGCGGCTGCGCATCAAGGAGAGCGACCGGCTGCACACCATCGCGGCCACACTGAGCGCTCTGGGTGCCGCCGCCGCGGAGGAGGGAGACAAGCTCATCATCCGCGGACAGGACAGCCTGCCCGGCGGCGTATCGGTCGACTGCTGCAGCGACCACCGCATCGCCATGATGGCGGCTATTGCCGCCACCCGCTGCCAGGAGCCGGTGACGCTGCGCGGCGCGGAATGCGTGAAAAAATCCTACCCCCATTTCTGGGAGGACTACCAAAAACTGGGAGGGATCATCCATGAATACACTGGGAAATAGGCTGCGGGTCACCGTCTTTGGGCAGTCCCACGCCAGCGCCATCGGCTGCGTCATCGACAGCCTGCCCGCCGGCTTCCGGCCCGATATGGACCGGGTCGCTGCAATGATGGCCCGCCGGGCTCCGGGACAGAACACCGCCTGGTCCACTACCCGGAAGGAGGCGGACATCCCTGAGATCCTGTGCGGCCTGGTGGACGGCGTCACCTGCGGCGCACCGCTGACCGCCGTGATCCACAACACTGACCAGCACAGCCGGGACTACAGCGCTCTCAAGCGCACGCCCCGCCCCTCCCACGCCGACTACACTGCCCTGATGAAATACGGTGAGAGCTACGACATCCGGGGCGGCGGACAGTTCTCCGGGCGGTTGACCGCCCCGCTCTGCTTCGCCGGAGCCCTGGCGCTGCAGTTGCTGGAGCAGCGGGGTATCGCGGTGGCCGCCCACATCAGCCAGATCGGCGATATTTTTGACAGCGTGCCTGATTTTGCCGCCGTGGACCGGGATACCCTCTCCCAGCTGGAGGGGAAGCCCCTGTCCGTATTCAGCGACAGCGCGGGCTTCGCCATGCGCCAGACCATGGAGGAACTGCGCATGGCGGCGGACTCTTTGGGCGGCGCGATCCGCTGCTTCGCTGTTGGACTTCCCGCCGGAGTGGGCGAGCCCATGTTCGGCGGCGTGGAAAATCGGCTGGCGGCAGCGCTGTTCGGCATCCCCGCTGTGCGTGGCGTCTCCTTTGGAGACGGCTTTGCCGCCGCCGGGATGCGGGGCAGCCAGCACAACGACTGCTTCCAGATGTCCGGCGGTACCGTCACCACCCGCACCAACCACGCCGGAGGCATTCTGGGGGGCATCACCAGCGGCATGCCCCTTGTGGTGAATGTCGCCATCAAGCCCACGCCGTCCATCGGCCAGCGCCAGGACACCGTGGACCTCACAACAAAAGAAAACACCAGTCTGACCATCCAGGGCCGCCACGACCCCTGTATCGTGCCCCGGGCCGTCCCTGTGGTGGAGGCTGTCACTGCTTTGACCCTATTAGATATGTTGATGGAGGAATGATAGTATGGAATTAAAAGATCTGCGGGACCGTCTGGACCAAATCGACGATCAAATAACAGAGCTCTTCCGGCAGCGCATGGAGACGGTCAGAGAGGTCGCTGACTATAAGCGGCAGCACAACGTCCCCGTTCTGGCCTCCGGCCGCGAGCGGGAGATCCTCTACCGGGTCACCGGCATCGCCGGTCCCGAGCTGGAGGAGTACACCAAGATCCTCTACTCCACGCTGATGGAACTGAGCCGGGATTATCAGGAGGACCGCCTGACGCGCAGCGACTCCAAGCTCTGCGAGGAGATCCTGGCCGCCGTGGAGCGCACGGGAGACTTCCCCTCCCGGGCCGTGGTGGCCTGTCAGGGTTCTGAGGGGGCCTACTCCCAGATGGCCTGCGACAAGCTGTTCTCTCTGCCCCAGATCCTATACTGCAGCCGCTTCGAGGGCGTTTTCCGGGCCGTGGAGACCGGCATGTGCCGCTACGGTATCCTGCCCATTGAAAACAGTTCCGCCGGCTCTGTTACCGAGGTCTACGACCTGATGGAAAAATACCACTGCAAGATCGTGCGCAGCCTGAAGCTGAAGGTCGAGCACTGTCTGCTGGCCCGCCCCGGCGTGGATCTGGCAGACATCAAGGAGGTCGTAGCCCACGAGCAGGCGCTGAACCAGTGCAGCGATTTCCTGAAAAATCACAACATCAAGGCTACTGTCTTTTCCAATAACGCCACCGCCGCCAAATATGTGGCAGAGAGCGGCCGCAGCGACCTGGCGGCTATCGCCTCTCTGAGCTGCGCCGACCTGTACGGCCTGCAGTGCCTGACGGACCACGTGGCCAACACCGACCACAATTATACCCGCTTCATCTGCATCTCCAAGGAGCTGGAGATCTTCGACGGTGCGGACCGCATCACCTTCGTCACCGCCGCCCCCCATCGCCCCGGCTCTCTGTACAGCCTGATCGCCAAATTCGCCACCCGCGGACTGAATATCTGCAAGCTGGAGAGCCGCCCCATTCCCGGCAAGGACTTTGAGTTCCGCTTCTACTTCGATGTAGATGCCTCCGTGAAGAGCCAGGATACCCAGACCATCCTCCGCCAGCTGGAGCACGATGGCTTCTTCACCTTCCTGGGCGCGTACAGCGAGGTGTCCTGATGGAATACGGTCTATTGGGCGAAAAGCTGGGACACAGCTTCTCCCCGCAGATCCACAGCGCCCTGGCGGACTACGACTACCAGCTGTACCCCACGCCACCGGAGGCAGTGGAGGCGCTCTTTCGCCAGCGGGCATTCCAGGGCCTGAATGTGACCATCCCCTATAAGCAGACCGTGATTCCCCTGTGCGACGAGGTAGACCCCGCCGCCGCGGAGATCGGCGCGGTAAACACGGTGGTCAACTGCGGCGGCCGTCTCATCGGCTACAATACGGACATCGACGGCCTGCTCTACATGGCCCGCAGGGCCGGTGTGGACATGTCCGGCCAAAAAGTTGTCATTCTGGGTTCCGGCGGCACCAGCCGCACCGCCCGTGCCGCCGCGGAAACCATGGGTGCCGCGGAGATCATCGTGGTATCCCGGGGCGGCGAAAACAACTACGAAAACCTCTCCCGCCACGCCGATGCCGGTGTGCTCATCAACACTACCCCCGTGGGGATGTATCCCAACTGCGGCAGGGCCGCCGTCTCTCTGGCACATTTCCCCCATCTGACCGGCGTGCTGGATGTTGTTTACAACCCCCTGCGCACCGCTCTGCTCATAGAGGCAGAGGCGCGGGGCATCCCCTGCTCCTGCGGACTGCCCATGCTGGTGGCCCAGGCTAAGCGGGCCACGGAGCTCTTCACCGGTTCCGCCATCTCCGAAAGCCGCACTGAGGAGATCCTCTCTCGGCTCACCGCACAGCTGTGCAATATCGTGCTTATCGGAATGCCCGGCTGCGGCAAGAGTACAGCAGGGCAGGCTCTGGCCGATACACTGAGCAGACCGTTTCTTGACCTGGATGCGGAGATCGCCAAAAAAGCCAGGAAAAGCATACCGGACATCTTCGCACAGGACGGCGAGGCCGCCTTCCGCCAGCTGGAGAGCGATGTGGTCCGGGAGGCGGGCAACCGCACGGGCTGCGTCATCAGCACCGGCGGCGGCGTTGTGACCCGGAGGGAAAACTACGCGCCCCTCCACCAGAACGGCGTGATCCTCCACCTGCGGCGGGACCTGGACCGGCTGCCCACCGAGGGCCGCCCCCTCTCCAGATCCACAGCTCTGGCCGATATGTGGAAAACCCGCGCTCCCCTGTACGCCGACTTTGCCGACGCGGCCGTGGACAATAACGGCCCGCTGGCTGACACCATCGCACAGATCAAAAAGGAGCTGAGTCTATGAAGCTGCTGTTTCTCAATGGCCCTAACCTGAACATGCTGGGGATCCGGGAGCCGGATATTTACGGCAAACAGACCTATGCCGAGCTGGAGCGCTATATCCAGGATTTCTGCCGGGAGCTGAAGATCGACTGTACCCTGTACCAGTCCAACCACGAGGGGGACCTGGTGGATGCCATCCAGGCTGCCTATGGCAAAATGGACGGCATCGTTATCAACCCCGCCGCCTATACCCACACCAGCGTGGCGATTTTGGACGCACTGAAGGCAGTGTCTCTGCCGGCGGTGGAGGTCCATCTCTCCGCCGTGTCGGAGCGTGAAGCATTCCGCCAGATCTCCTATGCGGGGCTGGCCTGTGTAAAGACCTTCGCCGGATACGGCTTTGCGGGCTACCGCATGGCGGCGGAGCATCTGCTGGCTCTGTCACAGGACACGATCGCCGGAGGATAACCGAAAGCGGACGGAGCGCATACAATGGCCTGTAAGAAATAAAGGAGGCTGTTGCGATGGAGACCCCCGTCCACGGCAAGTCATCGAGCTTGCCCGCTATGTACGACGCGCATCTGTACGACCAGATCTGGCAGAGAGTATCCCCGGAGCTGGACCCCTATCCGGCGCCCCAGGACCCGCCGGGCGCAGCCCTGCAGCCCGCGGCATCCGCAGATGGGCGTGGGCTGGACTCTCTGCCCGGTGCGGAGACCGATCCCTGCTGCATGGGCAGTCTGGCCCAGCCCTCCACCGGCGTTTTGGCCGGATGTATTGACGAGGAGCTGTCGGTCCGCCGGAGCTATCTGCTGCTGAACCGGCAGGCGCAGCCGGAGAATGTCCGCCAGCTGCTGCGGCGCATGATCCAGGAGCGGAGCGCGGCGGTACGGCAGCTGAAAGCTGCTTACTACCTCATCACCGGCTCCTGCCATTCCCCCGTCATCACCATGGAGCAGCCCCGCTGGCGCTGTCTGCCGGAGGCTCTGCGCGCCTGCTATCACCAGGAGGCATGCAGCGGCTTCAACTACCAGCGCGCCTCCGACGAGGCGGAGGATCTCTGCCTGCAAAAGCTGTTCGCCCAGCTGTCACGGCAGGCCTACCGCCGGGCGGATGATGTGCTGGCTCTGCTGGGAGCCGTTATACACTAAGCACTCTATTTTTTACAAAGGAGAACGAACGATGGAGATCACAAGAGAGAATGCTCTGGCCCTTCTGCGCCAGTATAACAAGGAGCCCTTCCATATCCTCCACGCCCTGACGGTGGAGGGGACTATGGCCTGGTTCGCCAAAGAGCTTGGCTACGGTGAGGAGGCCGATTTCTGGGCCACAGTGGGCCTGCTGCACGACATCGACTTTGAGCAGTGGCCCGAGGAGCACTGCCGAAAGGCCCCGGAGCTTCTGAAGGCCGGCGGCGTCAGCGACCGGATGATCCACGCCGTGGTCAGCCACGGCTACGGTCTCTGCGCCGATGTGGAGCCGGAGCACGAGATGGAAAAGGTCCTCTTCGCCGTTGATGAGCTGACCGGACTCATCGGCGCCGCCGCCAAAATGCGCCCCAGCAAGAGCGTGATGGACATGGAGCTCAGCAGCCTGAAGAAGAAGTTCAAGGACAAGAAATTTGCCGCCGGGTGCAGCCGTGACGTGATCCGCCAGGGCGCGGAGCGCCTGGGCTGGGAGCTGGACGATCTGATGGAGCGCACCATCCAGGCCATGCGCTCCTGCGAGGCTTCGGTCAACGCCGCCATGGAGGCGCTGGCCTGAGGCGGGCACATAAAGAAAATAAAAAGCGGCCCGCTATTTTGAACAGGTCCAGCAAAAACGGACAATAGACAAAAGTGCCCCCTGTGTAGGAAAATAGACCTACACAGGGGGTGTTTTCATGAGCAAAAGAAAATACACAAAACTACAGGAAATCGAACCTGAGATTATGTCCATGCGTGAAGCAGGACAGACCTTGCGAGAAATAGCTGAGCATTTTTGCCTGGAGAAAAAGCAGCTTAAAAATTTGGTAAATCGTCATAATCGCAGGAAAAGGAAAATGGAAGCAGGAATCATGCCTCGGCCTAAAGGCCGTCCGCGTAAAGATGCACCACCAAGAGACATGGTTGCTGAGCAGGCATATGAGATCAACCGGCTGAAGATTGTTGCATATAAAACAGGGACAAACCAAAGTGTTAATCTCGTGCTGGACACCATCCGGCTTG
>CAYSDG010000081.1:0-8917 GCA_964429705.1 uncultured Oscillospiraceae bacterium
GTACTTTTCAATCGCTTGAAAAGTACCTCGGCCCGGAGGCCGAAACCCCTTAAAATACAGTAGTAAAGCACCTCTCCGGTGGTGCAAAGCTCCCTCAAAAAATCAGATCACACAAACCGCATCTGTTCCGGCGCGCCGCCGGGCAGCGCGATCCCCAGGTGCTGGTAGGCCTTCGGCGTAACGCAGCGGCCCCGGGGCGTCCGGGTCAGAAATCCGATCTGCAGCAGGTACGGCTCGTACACATCCTCCAGTGTCACAGCCTCCTCGTTGATGGTGGCCGCCAGGGTCTCCAGACCCACAGGCCCACCTCCATAGTATTCAATGATGGCCCGGAGCATACGCCGGTCGATGTTGTCCAGGCCCAGATCGTCCACCTCCAGCGCGACAAGTGCCTTGTCCGCCAGGGGCTTGGTGATGACACCATCCCCCACCACCTGAGCGAAGTCCCGCACGCGGCGGAGCATCCGGTTGGCGATACGGGGGGTGCCGCGGCTGCGGCGGGCGATCTCCATGGCGCCATCCTGCTCAATGGGGGCGTCCAGGATCCCGGCAGAGCGGGTGACGATGAGGGCCAGTTCCTCCGGGGTGTACAGCTCCAGGCGCAGCGTCACGCCGAAGCGGTCACGCAAAGGCGCGGACAGCTGCCCTGCCCGGGTGGTGGCCCCGATGAGGGTGAACTTCGGCAGGTCCAGACGGATGGAGTTGGCACTGGGTCCCTTGCCGATGATGATGTCGATGGCAAAATCCTCCATGGCGGGATACAGCACCTCCTCCACCGAGCGGTTGAGGCGATGGATCTCGTCCACGAAGAGGATGTCGTTTTCGTTCAGATTGGTCAGCAGCGCCGCCAGATCCCCCGCTTTCTCAATGGCGGGGCCGCTGGTGATGCGCACGTTAACACCCATCTCGTTGGCGATGATGCCGGAGAGGGTGGTCTTGCCCAGGCCCGGGGGGCCGTGGAGCAGCACATGGTCCAGGGGCTCGCCGCGCATTTTGGCGGCCTGGATGAATACCTCCAGATTGCCCTTGGCCTTCTCCTGTCCAATGTATTCCCGCAGGGTCTTCGGGCGCAGGGAGAACTCCCCCTCGTCCTCCCGCGTCAGGGATGTGGTAACAAGGGAGCCCGCCTCGTCGTAGCTCTCATGGCTGGAAAAGTCAATGCTCAAAGCAGTGCCTCCTTTTTACTGTTTCAAAGAGGGATCTTATATCCCCGAGAATCATGTTCTTTTTCGGCAGCTGGTATCTGTCCGATGCTCTGGTTTGTCTCCGACGGGCCACTTTTTACCGCTAAAAAGTGGCGAAAAAGCGCCGGGGAGCGCCCCGGACCCCTGAATTTTGGGGGCGAATGCTCGATTCTGCACCAGAAGGGCCAACGATTCTTGGCCTGTGCGGTTCGGTGTCAGATCCATCTCTCATCACTTCGCCTGTCGGCCCACAACGCCGGGACAAACAGGCTTGTCAGATCATGCCGCTGTCTGACATTGCAGACCATGGTGCAGTGCGGCCCTGCGGGTTTTGTATGCAGGACTGCCAGCACCCCACCGCACAAATGCACTGCACTTGGTCAGCGGCTTCAGCTAAAGGGCCAGGGCAGTATCTTTTCGAGGGGCGACAGCCGAAGTATGGAGAGCAGTATCCAGATGGGAGCAACAACTCTCGACAACTTATCTCCCGGTGACGCTGTGCACGAAAGTCCAGCTAGGCTGGAAGTCCGAAACCAAAGAGGTTTCGGCGATCTTTTGGGTACTTTTCAATCGCTTGAAAAGTACCTCGCCCTGGGGGCGAAACCCCTAAAAACGGGATCGTTACCCCTTCATCATATTCTTCAGCGCCGCGCGGATGATCTGCTCCAGGCTCTGGCTCTCGGTGTCCACGCCCTTGAGGGCCACGTTGATCTCCGCCTGGCTGTATCCCAGCACCGCCAGGGCGGCAGCGGCCTCGCTGGCCTTGTTCTGGGGAATGATGGTCACAGCGGGGCCGGACACCGTCTCGCCCCCGGTGGAGATGGTCTGGCCCTTGGCCAGCTTGTCCTTCAGCTCCAGGATCACCCGCTGGGCGATACGCTTGCCCACGCCCGCGGCGGCGGTGAGGGCCTTCTCGTCCCCGGTGATGATGGCCAGCGCCAGATCCGCGGGGCTTCTGGTGGACAGGATAGCCAGCGCAGCCTTCGGCCCCACGCCGGAGACGGAGATCAGCTGCTGGAACAGCTTCAGCTCCTCCCCGCTGGCGAAGCCATAGAGGTCCATGGCATCCTCCTTCACGTTCAGATAGGTGAAGAGCTTTGCCTGCTCCCCCTTTTTCAGCTGGGAGATGGTGTAGCTGGTGGTGCGGCAGGCGTAGCCCACGCCGCCGCAGTCGATGACGGCCAGATAGGGCTCCACATGGGCCACCGTGCCGGAGACATAGTAAAACATTGCGTTACCTCGTGTCGTATTTCTTCGGATCGAACACCCGCTCAGTATTCAAAAGGCTTGTGGCGCTGCGGGCATGGCAGATGGCGATGGCCAGGGCATCCGCCGCGTCGTCGGGCCGGGGGATCTGCTTCATGGCCAGCAGGCGCTGGGTCATGAGCATCACCTGGCGCTTGTCCGCGCCGCCGTAGCCCGCCACGGCCTGCTTCACCTGCATGGGGGTGTACTCGAACACCGGCACGCCCGCCCGCTCCAGCTCCAGCAGCAGCACGCCGCGGCCATGGGCCACAGCGATGCCGGTGGTGATATTTTTGGAGAAAAACAGTTCCTCCACCGCGGCCTCATCGGGATGAAAGGTGGAGATGAGCTCCTCCATATCCCGGCTGATCTGCCACAGGCGGCGGCTGAGGGGCAGCCCCGCCGGGGTGGTGATGACACCGTATTGGACCAGCTGCGGCCGGGGATGTCTGCGGTCGTGCTCCACCACGCCGAAGCCGATGGTGGCGACACCGGGATCGATGCCCAGAATGCGCATGGCGGGGCCTCCCTTCCTCTTTGTTTGCCTTATTCTAACATTTGTTTGAAAAAAAGGCAACGGGGAGTTTTTACCTCCTGAGGGGCAGCTGGTATCGGTTCGATGCTCGGTTTTGTCTCCGACGGGGACCTTTTGACCGGCCAAAAGGTCCGAAAAGCCGCCGGGGGATACCCCCGCGACCCCCGATTTTTTTGGCGAATGCTCATGCGGCGTTTCAGCAGAGAAACACCCCTTCGGTCGGGCGAATCCCGGTGCCAGATCCATCTCCCAGAACTTCGCCTGTCGGCCCACGCAAAGAGAGCCCGCAATGGGGACACCCTGTGCGTCTATTTGACATGCAGACAATGGTGCGGCGAAAACTTAATGCAAGCAATATCTAAGTGGGAGAAACAACTCCCGAACACTTTTCTCCCGGTGATACTACGCACGATAGCCCAACAAAAGCTGGAAGCCCGAAACCAAAGAGGTTTCGGCGGCCCTTTGGTGACTTTGGGGCCGAGGCCAAAGTTACCCGCGCCGGGGCGCGGAACAGCCCCAACAATGGCCCGCCGGAGGCAAACAGATGACAGCTGACAGTTAACGGCACCCCGTTGGAAACCGGCGAATATAGATCACCCCACTCACTCTGCAAACACCTCTGCCGCCACTCTGGCCGACTGCGCCGCGTCCTTGGTATAGTAGTCCGCGCCGATGAGGTCGGCAAACTCCTGGGTCACCACAGCGCCGCCCACCATGATCTTGCAGGCGGCTCCGGCCTCCCGCAGGGCCTTGATGGTCACAGCGATATTCTGGGCGGTGGTGGTCATGAGGGAGCTTAGCCCCACCAGGGGCGCGCCGGTGTCCAGCGCGGCCCGGACCACCGCCTCCGGCGGCACGTCCTTGCCCAGATCGATGACGTGGTATCCATAATTTTCCAGCAGCATCTTCACGATATTCTTGCCAATATCGTGGATGTCATTTTTCACAGTCGCCAGGATGATGGTGCCCTTGTCGGCGGCCCCGGCGGGCATATGGCTGTCGATGACAGCGAAGGCCGCCTTCACCGCCTCGGCGGCGGCCATGAGCTGGGGCAGGAAGAGCGTTCCCGCCTCGTAGCGCTCCCCCACCGTATCCAGGGCGGGGATGATATGGCCGTTGATGACATCCAGAGCGGACTTCTCCGCCAGCAGGGCCTCGGCGGCGGCGGGGACCTCCCCCTTCCGCCCGGAGATGATCAGGCTCTCCAGCGCGGCGGAGCCGGTCTCGGCGGGAGCGGTCTCCCGCGCCCCCTGATGGCGGGCGATATAGGCGGCACAGCCCGCGTCCTCACCCAGCAGCACCTTCGCAGCGGCGATAGCGTCCCGCACCCGGGCGGAGCGGGGGTCCACGATGGGCATATTCAGCCCCGCCGCCAGACACATGGTCAGATAGGCGCAGTTGATGGCATCCCGTCCGGGCAGGCCGTGGCTGACATTGCTGACGCCCAGCAGCGTCCGGTACCCCGCGGCCTTCACCAGCCGGATGGCCTCCGCCGTCACCATGACCTCGCCGCCGCTGACGGAGGCGGCCATGGCCAGGCAGTCCAGGAAGAGGGCGCTGCGCTCCACACCGGCCTGCTCGGCGGCCCGGGCCACCCGCAGAGCGGTGTCACAGCGGCTCTGGGCGTCGGAGGCGATGCCCTCCCCATCCAGAGCCAGCACCACCAGGCCTGTGCCGTATTTGGCCGCCAGAGGCAGCATGTTCGCCATGCTCTCCTCGTCGCCGTTGACGCTGTTGAGGATGGGGCGGCCCCGGCAGACCCGGATGGCCCGCTCCAGCGCCAGCGGGCTGGAGCTGTCGATGACCAGAGGCAGGGGCGACACCTTCTGGATGGCCAGCACCAGCTGGGGCAGGGCCTCCGCCTCGTCGATGTCCGGCAGGCCCGCGTTCACCAGCAGGAAGTCCGCGCCCCCCTCCTGCTGCTGGATGGCCAGCTCACCGGCGTAGTCCCAGTTTTTGCTGTAGAGGGCCTCCTTCAGGGCCTTGCGGCCGGTGGGGTTGATGCGCTCACCGATGGCGGCCACGGAGGTCAGGCCGACACTGGTGACGCCCTGCCAGCCGCAGAAGCGGCTCTGGGCGGTATCTCTCTCCCGCTGGGCAGGGGTCCGGCCCGCCAGCAGGGGCTTCAAAGCGGCGATATGAGAGGGATCGGTGCCGCAGCAGCCGCCCAGAATGGCCGCGCCGTCCTCCAGAAAGAGGGCCGCACAGCGGGCAAACTCCTCCGGCTCCACATCGAACACCGTCTTGCCGTCCACCAGCCGGGGCAGGCCCGCATTGGGCTGGATCATCACCGGCAGATGGGTGCTCCGGATCATCTCCTGCAGGGCGGGGCGCAGCGCCTCAGGCCCCAGAGAGCAGTTGATGCCGATGACATCGGCCCCCAGACTGGTGAGGGTGACGGCGGCAGCGGCGGGCTCCACGCCCAGGAAGGTGCGGCCGTCCTCGCCGAAGGTCATGGTGGCAAAGACGGGGAGCTGCGTGTGCTCCCGGGCCGCCAGCAGGGCGGCCTTCACCTCCAGCAGATCGCTCATGGTCTCAATGAGCACCAGATCCGCCCCGGCCTGCTGTCCGGCGGTCATGATCTCCCGGAACATCTCATAGGCCTCGTCGAAGGTCAGTGTACCGTAGGGGGCCATCAGCTCCCCCAGAGGGCCAACGTCCAGGGCCACATAGGCCGCGCCCGCCTCCCGGGCCAGGGCCACGCCCGCCGCGATATAGGGTGTCGGGTCCTCCCCCATCTTCCGGCGGCTGGCACCGAAGGTGTTGGCGGTGATAATGTCCGCTCCGGCCTCCGCATAGGCCCGGTGGATGCCGCGCACCACCTCGGGATGGGTGAGATTCAGCCGCTCCGGGCACTCCCCCGCCTCCAGGCCACGCGCCTGGAGCATGGTGCCCATGCCGCCGTCAAAGAGATGGTGCTGCTTGAGATCGATCATAGTGGTGTCCTCGGTTTCTTTGGTTTCAGTTTCGTCGGCCGGTGTTCCGTCCGTTTAGCTCTTTAAATGGGAAGTATAGCATAAAACGCCGGGGGTGTAAATATATTCTTGCGCACCGCCCGGTCCCGCGCGGACAAAAAAACGGCGCAGCCAGTGGCTGCGCCGTGTCGCTTGGTCTGTGGCCCCGGCATCACGCCCGGGGGTGGGTCTTGTGGTAGACATCCTGGAGCTTCTGCTTGACCAGGTGGGAGTAGATCTGGGTGGAGGAGATGTCCGCGTGGCCCAGCATCTCCTGGATGGAGCGCAGGTCCGCGCCGTTCTCCAGCAGATGGGCGGCGAAGGAGTGGCGCAGGGTGTGGGGGGTGATGTCCTTGTCGATCTGCGCCTTTTCCTGGTAGTACTTGATGATCTTCCAGAAGCCCTGGCGGCTCATGCGCTCGCCGCTCATGTTGACGAACAGGGCCTTCTCCTGGGGGTCCGTCACGATCTGGGGCCGGATGTCCCGGACATAGTCCGTCAGCGCCTTCACCGCCGTGGCGTACAGGGGGATGATCCGCTCCCGGCCCCGGCTGGCGCAGCGGATGAAGCCCGCGCCCAGATTCACATCCTCCAGATCCAGGCCGATCAGCTCGCTGACCCGGATGCCGGTGGCATACAGCAGCTCCAGCATGGCGTGGTCCCGGTAGCCCTTGGGATCCACGCACCGGGGCTGCTCCAAAAACAGCTCCACCTCTTTGCCCGTCAGGATCTGGGGGAACTTCCGCTCCGCCCGGACAGGGGTGGTGGCCCGGGCGGGGTTGCCGTCCACCTCGCCCCGCTCCATCAGAAAGCCATAAAAATTCTTCAGGCTGGCAACGCCCCGGGCGATACTGGCAGGGCTTTTCCCCTTGCCCGCCATATACGTCATGTAGCGCTCGATATGCTCCGGCTCGCACTGGGGAAGCTCCAGCTCCTCGGTTTCCTCCAGATAGCAGGCAAACTGCCGCACATCACGGACATAGGAGGCCACCGTGTTCTCCGAGGCATGGCGCTCCCCGGTCAGATAGCGGGTATACTCCATCAAATAATCAGTCAAAAGCGCGCCCTCCTCCAATTCAAAAAGCCCCTTCCAGGGCCAGCCGGAAACAGACCGGCGTTAAAAACCGCTCGCACAGAATGCCCGCGGTCAAGATCACAGCACACAGCAGAAACACCAGCGCGTACCGCCGCCCGTACAGCACAGGCGCCGAACGTCTCCCCCGCCCCAGGCTCAGGGCGGCCAGCTCCATGGCGGCGGGCCAGGCGGCCCCCGCGAGAGCGAAGAAGCAGGGCAGCGTGAAAATCAGCCGCACCCCCATGGCCCCCAGAGCCAGTCCCACGCCCCAGCGGCCAAAGGCCGCGGCAAAGCAGGAGACGCTGTACATGGTGAGAAAGCCGTACAGAGCGCTCAGAATCGGGATCAGCACCGCCCCCACCGAGGCAAAGCCCAGCAGAAGCGCCGCGCCGCACCAGCCACCATACAGGACCAGCGCCCCGCCCAGAGAGAAGAGCAGCCCCTCCTCCGCGGCGGCGCAGTAATCCGACAGATAGGCGCACAGCCCCTCGGTGTCCGCACCAGACGCACAGGCCTGTCCCACGGCAGCGCCCGCCAAAAACAGGACGCCCAGCAAAGCGCAGCGCACCAGGGCCGGGTCGACCCCTCTGACCGCAGCTGTCCATCTGATCCGCCTTCTTCCCATATCCATCACCTCGCAGACAGCTTATGCGCTGTGGACAAGGTTTAGAAGCCGCTTCCGCTCCAAAGCCCGGAAGAAAAAGGCGGATTAAGGTACGATTTAACTATATTCCAAATCGACAGTTTTCGCAAGGGGGAAAAGCGGGAAAGCTTCGTTTTTGTCTATTATCACCAATATTTATGTTAACTTGATTATGTAAACCGCGTAAAGCAGGCATCAGGTGTTCGCCCGCGCGTTTCCCCGTCATGGTCTGTTTTGTTCGCTAAAATGCGTTAAAATCTTGATTTATCAGCAAAAACGGGCGCGATTACAGCGTGATTACGTTTCGTAATCATCATGTGATCATCCACAAAGCGCCCCCGGCGCACCCTCCCCCTGCTCCACCGATTTTTGGTAATTTTTACCCGAAAAAGCAGAGAGCGCAGCGGAGCCACCGCCCCGCCGCGCCCCTATGCCGCCGCATTATGGAAACGCCGTTACGCTCCGCGCCGACGCTGAGCGGCGCGCCTTCGGCGGTCCCGCCCCCGCTTTTGTTCCGGCACGGCCACCGCCGCCAGCAGTCCTCCCGCAGCCATTCCAAGCCCCACGCCCGCCAGACCGCTGTCCACAGCTACCGCATCCGCCGTCAGAAGCGCCGCCGCCAGTGTCAGCGCAAGAAAGACAGCCACCACAGCGGAGGCCGACAGCGCCGAGCGCTCCCGCCGCCACAGAGCGCTGACCATACACCCCGCGAAGGATGCCGCGGCAGCCGCGCCGCAGACCATGGGATAGAGCAGCTCCACGCCCACCACCTCCCTGTCGATCAGCAGCGCGCATACCAGCTGCAGCAGAACATACACCACCAGCGCCGCTGCGCCGCCCAGAGCGCTGCCCGCCAGCATCCCCTTCGGCAGCGCCGATACCCCCTTAGACATACAAAAACCTCCCGGACAGATATACTGATAAGCCAGTATATTGCCCGGGAGGCTCTGTTATGCGCCGGTGGGACGGATCACTTCTCCTCCGTCTCCTCCTTGGCAGCCTTCTTCTCGTTCTTGGCTGCGGCCGCGGCCTGCTGCGCGGTGTTGTTGGTGGAAACGGCCCACTTCATCAGCTCCATGCGCACGCGGTCGTCGCTGGTCTCGATGATGATGGACTCGTCGTTGACCATCACGATGCGGCCCACGATGCCGCCGATGGTGGTGATCTGGTCGCCCTTCTTCAGGCTGCTGCGCATCTCGTCGGCCTGCTTCTTCCGCTTGTTCTCGGGGCGGATCATCAGGAAGTAGAAGATGGCGATCATAATGATGATCATAAAGAGGC
>CAYSDG010000082.1:0-8778 GCA_964429705.1 uncultured Oscillospiraceae bacterium
GGTCTGCCCTGCGCATTGTAGGTCACGTTCTCCATCAGCGTGTGTCCGATGCCCTGCACGATGCCGCCCTCCGTCTGGATGCGCGCCAGCGCCGGGTTGATAGGGATGCCGCAATCGACCACCGCCATATAGTCAAGGATCGTCACTTCGCCCGTCAGCTTGTCCAGCTCGATCTCCACCATGCCCACCATGTAGGGGGGCGGGGAGACGGGGGAGGTGTGGGTGGCGGTGGACTCCGCGGGGATGGTGTTGAACACCTGGGCCTTATAGGCGATGTCCGTGAGGGACACGGTATCCTCGGTGTTGATCCGGCGGACGCGGGTGCTCTCGAAAACGACCTCGTCCTCCGCGCAGCCCATCATCTCCGCGGCGATGGCGCAGATCCGCTTTTTCAGCTCGGCGCAGGCCTTGACCACGGCCTGTCCGGTGATATAGGTGGTGGAGGAGGCGTAGGAGCCGGAGTCGTAGGGGGAGACATCGGTATCCGCGCCGAACACGGCCACATCGTCCACCGAGCAGTCCATCAGCTCCGCCACCATCTGGGCCAGGATCGTGTCGCAGCCGGTGCCCATGTCAGCAGCGCCGATGATCAGGTTGTAGGTGCCGTCCTCGCTGAGCTTCACCGTCGCGGAGCCGACATCCACATTGGAGATGCAGCTGCCCTGCATGGCCATGGCGACGCCGGCGGTGCGGACCTTGCCGTTGCCCATATCCCGGACCTTGGAGCGCTCCTCCCAGTTGAACATCTGGCGGCAGTGCTCCATGCAGCGGTCCAGCGCGCAGGCGTTGGCCACCTCGTTGTAGTAGGCGGGCATGACCATGCCCTCCCGGATCATGTTCTTGTCCCGGATGGCGGTGGCATCCATGCCGAGCTGCTCGGCCAGCTCGCTGACGATGGACTCCACGGCGAAGATGCCCTGGGTGGCGCCGTAGCCGCGGTAGGCTCCCGCCGCCTGGTGGTTGGTGTAGACCACGTCGTAGTGGAAGCGGTGGGCCTCCAGCGAGCCGGTGTACAGGGGGATGGCCTTGTGGCCGGAGAGGCCGACGGTGGTGGGGCCGTGCTCACCGTAAGCACCGGTGTTGGAGAGGGTGTAGAGATCCATGACCCGGATCCGTCCGTCCCTGGAGGCGCCCAGCTTCACGGTGATCTCCATCTCATGGCGGGGGGACCCGGCGATCTGGGACTCCTCGCGGGTGTAGGTGATCCTGGCGGGGCGGCCGGTCTTCATGGCCACGAAGGCGGGGTACACGTCGCACACGGCGGTCTGCTTGGCTCCGAAGCCGCCGCCGATCCGGGGCTTCTCCACGCGGATGCGGCTCTTGGGGATGCCCAGTGCCCGGGACAGGATGCGGCGGGTGTGAAAGACGATCTGGGTGGAGGAGACGAGATGCAGGCGGCCGTAGCGGTCAAAGCTGGCGTAGGCGGTGAAGGGCTCCATCATGGCCTGATTGAAGGCCTTGGTGTGGTAGGTCCGCTCCAGGACGATGTCGCAGTCCGCCAGAACGCCCTCCACATCGCCGCAGACCTCGTCGCCGCTGGCGACCAGGTTCCGCTTGGGGTCGCCGCCCACCTCGCAGGGGGGGAACCAGTCCTCCTCCGGGTGGACCAGCACAGGGTTGTCCTTGGCGGTGCGGAGATCCAGAACAGGCTCCAACACCTGGTATTTGACCCGGATCAGCTTCATCGCCTTCAGCGCGGCCTTCTCCGTCTCGGCGGCGATGATGGCCACAGCATCCCCGGCAAAGCGCACATGCCGGTCGATGATCAGCCGGTCATAGGGGGACGGCTCCGGGAAGGTCTGCCCGGCGATGGCAAAGCGGGTCTGGGGCACATCCTCCCAGGTGAAGATGTCCACCACGCCGGGGACCTTCTTCGCGATGGTGGTGTCGATGGACTCCACCATGGCGTTGGCGTGGGGGCTGCGGAGGAGCTTGACCACCAGCGCGTCCCGGGGGGTCACGTCGTCGGTGTAGACGGGCTTGCCCAGCAGGAGCTGCATGGCGTCCTTCTTGCGGACAGATCGGTTGATTGAGCGATATTCCTTGTGTTCCATAGCGTCCTCCTTATGCCTTGCGGGAATCCAGATAGCTGCGGATGCCGCGCAGCTGTCCATCGTAGCCGGAGCAGCGGCACAGATTGCCGGACAGAAAGGCGCGGATCTCGTCGTCGGTGGGGTCGGGGTTCTCCCGCAGCAGGGCGATGGTGTTCATCACGAAGCCGGGGTTGCAGAAGCCGCACTGGTCCGCGCCCTGGTCTGCGATGAAGCCGACGAAGTCGGCGGCCTCCTCCTGCAGTCCCTCCAGGGTGAAGATCTCATGTCCGGCGGCGCGGACAGCCAGGGTGGAGCAGGAGAGGATGGGCCGCCCGTCCAGCAGCACCGTACACAGGCCGCAGTTGGAGGTGTCGCAGCCCCGCTTGACGCTGAGACAGCCCCGCTCCCGGAGAAAGTCCAGCAGGACGGTGTCCGGCTCCACAGAGGCGGTGATGGCCCGCCCGTTCAGTTTCAGTTGGATCTCCATATCAGATACCTCCCAGTTCTTTCAGTGCGCGCTCCGTCAGCACCCGGATCAGGTGGGTGCGGTAGGCCGCGCTGGCCCGGACGTTGCTGCCGGTGGGCGCGGACGCGGCGGCAAACTCGGCAAAAGCCCGGGCGCTGTCGGCGGTGACAGCGCCGGTCAGCAGCCCCTTCTCGTCCCGGTATACTCTGGCGCGGGCGGGGCGGGCGCCGAGGGACGCCCGGTACTCGCCGCCGACACAGGACACGGCGCAGGCTAGAACGGGGAAGTCGGTGCGCTGGTTGCGCATGGATGTATAGACCACCCGGCAGGGGGTCTTTTTCACGATCAGCCGCACCAGAATGTCGTTGTCCGCCCGCATATCGGCAAACTGCTCCAGAGGCACGATGCCGCCCTTGTACAGCTCCACATAGGTGTCCAGCGCGAGAAAGACCGTCAGCACATCGGAGAAGCCGAACCGACCCCAGATACTGCCGCCCACCGTGGCCATGTTGCGAAACTGCACGCCGACGATGTCCTTCACCGCGTCGGCCACGGCATGGCCGGTGTAGGCGTTGAGCCCCGCGTGGGTCTCCAACTGGCGGAGGGTGACCATGGCGCCGATGGAGAACTGCTCCTCCGTCTCCTCGATGGTGTCCAGCCCCAGATCGCACAGGTCGATGGCGGTGGGGACGGTGCCCTTTCCCAGCCGCAGCCACAGCATACCGCCCAGGATCCGGCTGCGCTTATTCTGGTTCAGCTGCCACGCCTCCTCCAGACTTTTGGCCCGGACATAGTTCTGTATCGTTATCATGAGCAAAGTCTCCTTTTGGAATAGTTGCATATGGATCAAACTTGTATCATATCATATCATTTCTGATTGATTTTGGAAAGAGGATTTGCTACAATAGCGTTGTACTTTCGAAACAACAACGAAACAGGGCGCTGCGGGGGAAAAGCCCCTTTTTCGTCCGAAATACGGGGGGAGCCATGAAGGTCGCGACAAGGATCACATTTCTGGATGACAGCGGAGAAAAATTCTTCGGCGAGGGGCCTGCGCGGCTGCTCCACGGCATAGAGGAGAGCGGCTCTCTCCGGGCCGCGGCCATGTCCATGGGCATGGCCTATACCAAGGCGCTGCGGATCATGAAGCACGCGGAGGCGGCCCTGGGCTTCGCGCTGACGACCCGCACCGCCGGCGGGAGAGACGGCGGAGGCAGCCG
This sequence comes from uncultured Oscillospiraceae bacterium, assembly GCA_964429705.1. Taxonomy (GTDB): domain Bacteria; phylum Bacillota; class Clostridia; order Oscillospirales; family Oscillospiraceae; genus Pelethomonas. The sequence goes on from CAYSDG010000082.1 coordinate 3,720, forward strand.
CCTCACGGCGGAGGGCCGGGCCTGGCTGGAAAAATACGAGGCCTGCCGGGACGCCTGCGCCGCCTCGGACCAGACGCTGGTGCGCCGGTTCTTCCCGGCGGTGGGGTGCGTCATCATGGCCTCCGGCATGAGCAGGCGCTTCGGCAGCAACAAGCTGCTGGCAGATTTCGGGGGCGGCCCCATGCTCCTCCGGGCGCTGGAGGCCACGGAGGGCGTGGTCCAGCGCCGCGTGGTGGTGACGCGCCACGAGGAGGTGGCCGCCCTGTGCCGGGCGCGGGGCGCGCCGGTGCTGTTTCCCCGGTGGGCCTTTCCGGAGCTGCTGGCGCTTCCGGAGGGGAAGGGCGGCAGCTATGTGCTCCGGCGGCACGCCGACCGGGTCGCCGTCCTGCCCGTGGCAGACCCCTATGAGCTGATGGACGCGGACACGCCGGAGACGCTGCAGCTGCTGCGGCAGGTCTCCCTGTCCAGAGAGGGGGGCCGCGATGATCAGAAGGACTGAACGGCTGGTCATTACCTTTTATACGGCCACAGATGCCATGGCCATGGAGCAGCTGTGCCGGGAAAAGCAGGCGGATGGGCGGATCATCCCGGTACCGGGCAGCATCTCCGCCGACTGCGGCCTGGCCTGGTGCGCGAAGCCGGAGAGCGAGCCGCTTCTGCGGGCCATGATGGCGGAGCAGGGGGTGCGCTTTCAGGGGATGCACCGCTGTCTGGTGTGAGGAGGCACTGAGGAGGCACTATGATCTATTTTGACAACGCGGCGACTACGCTGCAAAAACCGGACTGCGTGATCCGGGCGGTGACGGAGGCGCTGTGCAGCCTGGGCAATCCCGGCCGGAGCGTCCACGGCGGGGCCATGAGCGCGTCCCGGGTCGTGTTCAGCGCGCGGCAGGCCCTGGCCCGGCTGTTCGGCGCGGAGGGGCCGGAGCGGATCGCCTTCACCGCCAACTCCACCCAGGCGCTGAACACCGCCATCAAGGGCGTTCTGGCCCCCGGCGACCATGTGATCACCACCGCCCTGGAGCACAACTCCGTCCTCCGCCCGATCTATGAGATGGAGGAGCGGGGCGTGGAGGTGACGATCCTCCCGGCTGACAGGGCGGGTCGCATCGACCTGGACGAGCTGGAGGGGGCGGTCCGCAGGAACACGCGGGCCATCGTCTGCACCCACGGGTCGAACCTCACCGGCGACCTGGTGGACATCCGGCGCGTCGGGGAGACCGCGCGGCGGCACGGGCTGCTCCTTGTGGTGGATGCCTCCCAGACCGCGGGGGTGTTTCCCATCGACGTGCAGCGGATGCACATCGACATCCTCTGCTTCACCGGCCACAAGGGCCTGCTGGGCCCCCAGGGGACCGGCGGGCTGTATGTCCGGGAGGGGGTGTGCGTGCGCCCGCTGCTCAGCGGGGGCAGCGGCGTGCAGACCTATCTGCGGACCCATCCGCCCCAGATGCCCACCTGCCTGGAGGCGGGGACGCTGAATGCCCACGGTCTGGCGGGGCTGCTGGCCGCCGTGGAGTACATCCAGGAGACGGGCGTGGACACCATCCGGGCGGCCGAGCAGGCGCTGATGCGGAGCTTCTGTCAGCAGATCTCGGACATCCCGGGGATCACGGTCTACGGCAACTTCGCCGCCGGAGACCGCTGCCCCATCGTGGCCCTGAATGTCCGGGACTACGACTCCGGCCAGGTCAGCGACATCCTCTCAGAGGAGTACGGCATCGCGACCCGGCCCGGCGCGCACTGCGCGCCATTGCTGCATCAGGCTTTGGGAACGGTGGAGCAGGGCGCTGTCCGCTTCAGCTTTTCCCACTATAATACAGAAGAAGAGATCACAATCGCTGTTTCCGCCCTGCGGGAGCTGGCACAGGAGGAATGAATGATGGAAAAAATGATCGATTGCCGCGGCATGGCCTGCCCTCTGCCCGTGGTGAATGCCAAGAAGGCCGCAGACGAGCTGGCCGCCGGTGATGTGCTGACGGTGCTGGTGGACAACGAGATCGCGGTCCAGAATCTGCTTCGCTTTGCCTCCGGCAGAGGCTGCGGCGCGGCCAGTGAGAAGCGGGGCGAGAGCGAGTATGCGGTGGTGATCACCGTCGGCGCTCCGGCGGCCCCGGAGCGGGAGGCGGAGCCTGCCTGCGGGCCGGACGCCCGGCAGAAGGGGATGCTGGTGGTGCTGTCCGCCAACACCATGGGAACCGGCGACCCCAAGCTGGGCACCAGCCTGATGAAGGCCTTCGTGTTCGCCCTGACCAGACAGGACCGGCTGCCGGAGACCATCCTCTGCTACAACACCGGCGCGTATCTGACGTGCGAGGGCGCGGACACGCTGGAGGATCTGAAGCTGCTGGAGGCGGAGGGCGTCACGGTCCTCACCTGCGGCACCTGCCTCGACTTCTACGGGCTGAAGGACAAGCTGGCGGTGGGCGGTGTCACCAATATGTACGACATCGTGGAGCGCATGGAAGGCGCCGGCAGCATCATCAAGCCCTGACGGGCGGAACAGGGAGCGAGCTATGGAGAATTTGATCATCGTCCGGGGCGGGGGAGACCTGGCCACCGGGACGATCTGCAAGCTGCGCAGGTGCGGCTTTCCGGTCCTGATCCTGGAGGCGGAGCGGCCCTCCGCCATCCGCCGCAACGTGGCCTTTTCCGAGGCGGTGTATCAGGGGGAGCAGACGGTGGAGGATATGACGTGCTATCGGGCGCAGACCCTGGAGCAGGCGGAGGCCCTCCTGGCGGAGGGAAAGCTGCCTGTGCTGGTGGACCCGGAGGGCCGCGCCATCCGGCAGCTGAAGCCTCTGGCTGTGGTGGACGCGATCCTCGCCAAGAAAAATCTCGGCACAGAGCGGTCCATGGCCCCCATCACCGTGGCCCTCGGCCCCGGCTTCACCGCGGGGGAGGATGTGGACGCGGTCATTGAGACGAAGCGGGGCCACGACCTGGGCCGCGTCCTGCGGCAGGGCCGCGCCGCGGCCAACACCGGCATTCCCGGCGTTATCGGCGGATACGGAAAGGAGCGGGTCATCCACAGCCCTGCGGAGGGCATTCTGCGCAATGTCTGCAAGGTCACGGACACCGTGGCGAAGGGGCAGGTGATCGCCGCTGTGGAGACGGCGGCGGGCAGCGTCCCGGTGACGGCGACGCTGGGCGGCCTGCTCCGGGGCCTGATCCGGGACGGCTACTATGTGACGAAGGGCTTCAAGATCGCAGACATCGATCCCCGGGCGGAGGAGTATCAGAACTGCTTCACCATCTCCGATAAGGCCCGGTGCATCGCGGGCGGCGTGGTGGAGGCGATTTTGCAGCTGAAGGGGGAGAGGGGCTTATGATCCAGGCGATCGTTGGCTCCGGCGGCAAGACCACCCTGCTGAAGCAGCTGGCGGAGGCATACCGCGCCCAGGGCCGGACCGTATTCGTGACGACCACCACCCATATGTTCATCGAGGAGGACACCCTGCTGACCGACGACGCGGACACCATCATCCGCGTGCTGGAGGAGATGGGCTATGCGATGGCCGGTATCCCGGACGGTGTGAAGTTTAAATCCTTGTCAGATGAGACCTATGCTGCGGTCTGTGCCCACGCGGATGTGGTCCTGGTGGAGGCCGACGGCTCCCGGGGGCTGCCGCTGAAGCACCCCGGACGGGGGGAGCCGGTCATCCCGGACAACGCTGAGGAGATCACCGTGGTCTGCGGGCTGAACGCCCTGGGCCGGAGGGCCGGGGATGTCTGCCACAGGCTGGAGCTGGTGAAGGACTGCCTCGGCATCGACGACGACACGCCCATCACCCTGCCCCATGTCCAGAAGCTGGTGACGGAGGGGTATCTGAAGCCCCTCCGCGGGGCGTATCCCGATAAGAGGGTCACGCTGGCCCCCCGGCATGACGGGAGCCTGTACCAGCGCGCCGCCGCTGCCCTGCTGCGGCAGGAGATGGATGTCTCCCTGCTGCGGGAGGAGTGGTTCTGCCCGCAGCCCCGGCTGCTCATCTGCGGCGGCGGCCACGTTGCCAGAGAGGTGGCGGCCCTGGCCGCGCACCTGGATCTCCGGGTCAGCGTGGTGGACGACCGGGCAGAGCTGGTGACCCAGGAGCGGTTCCCCACGGTGGAGCGGCGCATCTGCGCCCCCTTTGAGGAGCTGGAGCGCTATCTGGAGCCGGGGGCCTGCTACGTGGTGGTCACGCCGGACCACAAGGCGGATCTGCTGTGCGTCAGCAAGATCCTGCCCACCGAATACGCCTATCTGGGGATGATCGGCAGCCGGAAAAAGGTGGCGTCCACCTTTGAGAGCCTGCGCCGGAGCGGCTTTACCGAGGAGCAGATCGGCTCGATCTTCGCCCCCATCGGTCTGCCTATCGGCGCGGATACCCCGGCGGAGATCGCCTTCAGCATCCTGGCCCAGGTCATTCAGGAGCTGAAGCGGAAGCATATCGCCTCCGCCGACCGGGAGCTGCTGGCGGCACAGGGGCCGGGTGTCCTCTGTGTGATCACGGAAAAGCACGGCTCCGCGCCGCGGGGCGTGGGCAGCATGATGCTCGTGGAGGCGGATACGGCCCTGGGCAGCATCGGCGGCGGCGAGCCGGAGTATCTGGCCATCCAGCACGCGCGGACCTGCCGCGCGCCGGAGACCCGACAGTATGTGCTGAACAGCACCGGCCCCAACGGGCTCGATATGATCTGCGGCGGCACGATCCAGGTGCTGTTTATCCCCGTTTGACCGGGGCTGGAGGTAAAAAATGGAAGAAAATGTAAAGCTGACGAAGCTGGCCAGCTGCGGCGGCTGCGGCGCGAAGGTGGGGGCCGGTGTTCTGGCCCAGCTGCTGGACGGGCTGAAGGTCCACCGGGACCCGAACCTGCTGGTGGGCTTTGACACCAGCGACGACGCCTCGGTCTACCGGGTGTCCGACGAGCTGGCACTGGTGCAGACGGTGGACTTCTTTCCGCCGATGGTGGACGACCCCTATCTCTTCGGCCAGATCGCGGCCACCAACGCCCTGTCGGATGTCTACGCCATGGGCGGCGAGCCGAAGCTGGCGCTGAATATCATGTGCGTGTCGGA
>CAYSDG010000083.1:0-8579 GCA_964429705.1 uncultured Oscillospiraceae bacterium
GGTACCCTTAACGTTCATGGTGGGGCCGCCGGAGGGCTGACGCAGAGCGCCGCCGACGTTCTTGCCAATATAGCCCAGGCCCTCGATCAGGCCCAGAGACACGGTGGACTTACCTTCGCCGAAGGGGGTAGGAGTGATAGCGGTGACCTCGATGAACTTACCGTCGGGCTTATCCTTCAGGCGGTTCATGACCTTGATGAAGTCGATCTTGGGGGTCTTGCCATAGGGGATGATCTCGTCAGGCAGCAGGCCCAGCTTCTCGCGGAAATAATCGACGGGAGGCAGAGTCTTCTCAGCTTCCTCTGCGATCTGCCAGTCCTTATAAACGGTAGGATCCAGCTTCACGTGACCTTTTTCATCCACATACTTACCATCAACAAAATTGATCGCCATAGGTAAATTTCCTCCTTGTTCTCCGGGACCTTACACTATCCCCGGAGATTATTTTAGTCCGGCGCCGTGCATCATTCGTCAGCAACTCCCAGCGCCTTGCTATATCGTTAAATTCATAACGGTATGCTTGCATTGTAGCACTGCGCTATGGAAAAGTCAACAGTTGATTGGAAAAACTATCTAAAAAATATACACAACTTTTCCAGTTAGACGTAAAATTACACAAAATAGGCACAAAAAAGTGCATAGCTACCCCTTGGTAGCTATGCACTATGCTCTAGTCGGGATTTAATTGACCGTTTCCTTGATGTGGGCGTTCTCCCGCACCAGGATCATTGCCTTGCGCAGGCGCACATTGGCAGCCACCGTCTCAGCGAAGTTATCGTCGTACACTTCCTGGAGCTGCTCCATGGTGATGTGGTTCTGCTGGCAGATCTCACTGAGGGCATTGGCGATGTCCTCCTCCGTGGCCTGGATGCCCTCCAGCTGGGCAACATGCTCAGCGGCGGCCCGGATGCGCAGGTTCTGCACCGCCTCGGGGCGCATATCCTCGCGGATCTGGTCCTCGGTCTGCTTGGTGAATTGGGTGTACATATCCATGGTGAGCCCCTGCTGCGCCAGCTGTGCCTTCAGACTCTCCAGCTGCTCCTCCACCGCGTGGCGCACCTGCTCCTCGCTGGGCTGGTAGTCATAGCTGTCTGCCACCTGGCGGATCAGCTGATCCTCCAGATCCAGCTGGCCGCGGGCATCGGTATACTGCTGCAGGCTCTCCCTCACCTGGGCACGCAGCGCCTCGAAGGTGTCAAAGCCCATGCTCTTGGCAAACTCGTCGCCCATCTCATAGGTCCCCTTCTCCCGGATCTCATGGACCTTGCAGCGGAACTCCGCCGCCTTGCCCGCCAGCTCCGGTGCGTGATACTGCTCCGGGAAGGTCACGGTAACGGTGACATCATCGCCGGGGTTGCTGCCCACCAGCTGCTCCTCGAAGCCGGGAATGAACATCCCGCTGCCCAGAGTCAAAGTCTGCTGCTCGGCGGTGCCACCGGGAAACTGCTCCCCGTCGCAGAAGCCCGCATAGTCCAGCACCAGCTCGTCACCGTTCTGGGCGGGGCGGTCAGTGACGGTACGGATCTTGGGCATCTGCTGCTGCAGACGCTCCAGATGGCGGTCGATTTCCTCCTCGGTCACCTTGTGTCGGTCATATACGGCCTCCAGGCCCTTGTAGATAAAGCTCATGTTGGTATGCTCCTTTTCAGCTGTGTTTTCTGGCCGCTGTTCGCGCGGAAAGACACAGCCTGGAGCCTGTCTTTGATACTAGGATAACGAACGTCCTCAAAAAGGGTGGTCGGCCAAATTGACGATTATGTTATAAAATTTGCAGGATAGGTCCGCGGGACTTCCCCACCGGTCACAGGAAGCAGGCCCGGACCTCGCCGCTCATATACAGGGAACCCAGGGCAACGGCTACGCCGTCCTTCCCCTCGGCCTGAATAGCGCGCTCCACACCGGCCGCCACAGAGTCGCAGGGCTCGGCGGGCACACCCAGTGCCCGGATGCGGCGGGCCAGCTCATCGGCGGCCATAGCGCGGGGATTGTCGGGGCGCACGGTGAAGAACTGCTCGGCAATGGGCGCCACGATGCCCAGAATGGACTCCACATCCTTATCGGCCATCACACCGGTGACAAAGGTGAACTTCCGGCCGGGGAACATACGCTGCAGGCTCTGAGCGGTGGCACGGATACCGTGGGGGTTGTGACCGCCGTCCACGATAAAGGTGGGCTCGCGGCGCAGGACCTCGAAGCGTGCGGGCCACTTGGTGGTGGCCAGACCATCTCGGACATTTTCATCGGAGATCTTCCAACCCCGGGTGCGCAGGACCTCTACGGTCTCCAGCACCACGGCGGCGTTCTTCATCTGATACTCGCCCACCAGGGGGATGCGCACATCCTGCCAGGTCTTATAGGTGAAGTTCTGCCCCTCCAGCCCGAAGGAGCCGGGAGTAATGGCGCTGAAATCAGGCTGATGGAGCGCCGCGCCCTTGTCGGCGCAGGTCTGGGCGATGACCACATCGGCCTCGCTGTTGCCGCCGTAGCTCACCACATCGCAGCCGGACTTGATGATGCCCGCCTTGGCCCGTGCAATATCGGACATGGTGGGGCCAAGCTCCGCCACATGGTCCAGACCCATAGCGGTAATGATGGCCACCTCAGGGGCATCGATCACATTGGTGGAGTCCAGCTGACCGCCCATGCCCACTTCCAGCACCACGATGTCGCAGTGGTTGCGGTGGAAATACTCCATAGCCAGCGCGGTGTTCAGCTCAAACTCCGTGGGCACATCCTCCATGGCGTCAGCAATGGGCTTGATGTGCTCAGTGATAGCGGCCAGCTCCTCGTCAGGGATCTCCTGATGGTTGATCTGCATCCGCTCATTGTAGCGCATGATATAGGGGGAGGTGTACATGCCCACCTTGTATCCGGCCTTCTCCAGGATAGTGGCCAGCATGGAGGCAGTAGAGCCCTTGCCGTTGGTACCCGCCAGGTGGATGAACTTCATCTCCTTCTCGGGGTTGCCCAGCTTGGCCAGCAACTCCTGGGTGCGCTCCAGCCCCAGCTTGCTGCCCTTCCAGCTGACGGTCTGGATGTATTTCAGTGCTTCTTCATAGGTCATCATATGCATTTACCTGATTTCTTTTGTACTGAATTTTGGATATATCGTATCGGTTGCCGTATGTACGATGTGGATATGGCCCTTCCGCCGGAAGCGCAGCCTCACACTGCCTGGCGGTGCAGGATCCGCCCCACCACCGGCCGGTACACAGCCCGGTTCACCAGCGCTGTCAGCACGGAGCAGGCGGCGATGACGAAGGGCTTGGTGGGCAGACGGCCCACGAGGTTTGCCACGACCAGGGTGAGGAAGCTCCCCTCCTTGCCGACGATGATCATCTGATAGAGTGCGGTGGTCAGCAGGCCGATGACAAAGGAGTTGATCACTCCGGCCACGGCAGTCAGCAGGACGACCTTCCAGGTGTCGCGGGTATCAGCAAGGCTGCTGCGGAAGATGTACTTGGTCCCCCAGCCGCAGAAAGCGGCAAAGAACATGGGGCCCAGGGCGATGGGGGGGAACCACACGCCGTAGCCGTAGATAATGGTGCCCAGCAGGTCGCTGACCAGGGCCACAACAGCGCCGCCCACAGGGCCAAGCCACATACCGGCCAGGGCCAGAGGGATGGTCTCAAAGCTGATGCGCAGCCCCTCGTTGACCTGAATGGAGAGATACCGGGCCAGAACGATCTGCACCGCGATCAGCGCTGCCATCATGACCAGGTTCTGGGTGGAAAAGATGCTCTTCGAGTTACGCTTCATATGCGTCTCCTCCTGAAAAATAGTCTCCCGCCCCTGGCGGGGATGAAATTTCGGAAAAAGTGCATTGAAGCCACATGAAGCGAAATACAAAAAAACCAATCCACGGCCGCACTTGGCCACGAATTGGTATCATACATCCGTATTCCGCGGTAGCGGATGCAGCAGTGCATCGTAGACCTATTTCACGGGGTCCTTCGTGCAAGGGCGACTTCCCAGCCACTTGCCACTTTACGCGCAGTGCTTACTCTACCAATTCACTTGTTCCACAGGGGGATCCCCCCTAACTTCGTCCTCATCATATACCAACCAGATACAGATTGCAATAGCTTTTTTTGCTTTTTCCAAACTTTTTTCGGTCGCTCCGGTCGACGCGCGCATCCCCGAAAAAGGAGAGCCCCGGACCGCGCCGGAGCTCCCCGCTCCTGATCACTCTTACAGGCTCGCGCCCAGCTTCTTCATCCGCCCGATGACGATGTCACCGATATTGGCCATGTCTTCCGCCGTGAAGGCATGGCGGAAATTCTCGGAAAACAGCACCTGAGCGTTTGGGGGAAACTCATCATCCCCCAGCCACAGCAGGAACCGCATCGTCAGACCGTTGATGAGAGTGAGCTCATAGCCCACATCGCTCTGCTGCAGCGGCGCAGCCCCCAGCTTCTCCATCACCTTGCGCAGCAGGTCGGGCTTGAAGCCGTAGGAAAAGGCGAAGCGCTTGATGCAGCGGCCATCGAACTGCTGGAGATATACATTGCCCCAGGGAAACTCCCGATAGGTCATGTAGTGTCCGGTGGGCAGCGTATAGCGCCCATCCAGCAGATAGCGCAGGAACAGGATGCGCTCCTTATTGGTCAGGGGCGTGGGACCGACGATGGTGAAATCCGGGTGGGACACGGCGAACTCCTCCCCCAGAAAATTCATGGTAATGATCCGCTTTTCCCCGTCGTAGGGCAGAGCGCAGCGCACCGCCATCTCCGCCGGATCGGCAGCTCTATATTTCTCCAGATAAAATTCCAGAGGCAGCTCTTCGATATTGTTCTTTCCGTAAACAAGCTCCATATTGTACCTCTTCTGTCAGTTTGGGTATCACTTCGAAGTTATATTATGCCCTATAATTCCTGTTTCGTCAATAGCCGCACTTTGGAAAAAGTCCTTGCCCCCGGCCTGGCCTTGGGCTATAATAAACATAATATGTTGCCAACAGGAGTTTCTTGTATGATAGATATGGACAAAGATCTGGATCTGGATTTGGAGCTGGATCCGGACGCACAGCGGCGCCGCGCCGAGCTCTATCCCTTCACCACCACCCCGGAGGAGCGCTCCCGCCGCCGGACCGAGCGCATCGCCGCCCGCAGGGAGCGGCAGCGGCAGCGCCGCCGGAGGCTGCTGCTGCGACTGGCCCCCGCGGCCATCCTGATCGCGGCTCTGGGCTGCTTCGGCATCAGCCGCGCCCTGGCCCAGAAGGAGCCGCAGCCGAACACCGATCCCGCCGCCGTATCGGACGCGTCAGCCGACACTGCGCCGCTTCCCGTGCAGCAGGAGCCGGAGCCTGCTCTCCCCTACGCGCTCTCCGCCGACGAGGACACCGCCGCCATGGGCGATACCCTCGGCAGCCAGTACGCCATCCTGATCGACCTGGAGCACGACCGCATCGTGGCCCAGAAGAGCGCCGACACCGTGGTGAGTCCCGCCTCCATGACCAAGATCATGACAGTGCTGGTGGCCGCGGAGGCCATCACCGATGACAGCCAGCTCCGGGACACCGTCACCATCGACCTGGAGATCACCGACTACGCCTATGTCAACGGCTGCTCCACCGCCGGCTTCCTGCTGGGGGAGTCCGTCCCCGTCGAGGAGCTGTTTTACGGCACTATCCTCCCCTCCGGCGGCGACGCGGCCCTGGCCCTGGCCCGCTATATCGCAGGCTCCCAGGAGGCCTTCGTCCAACTGATGAACCAGAAAGCAGAGGAGCTGGGGCTGGGCGACGGCACCCGCTTTGCCAACTGCGTGGGGCTGTATGATGAAAATAACGTCTGCTCCGTCTACGATATGGCCCTGATCCTGAAGGCCGCTCTGGAAAACGACCTCTGCCGCCAGGTGCTCACCGCCAGGACCCATGAGATCCCTGCCAACAGCGACCACCCCAACGGGATGCTCCTGAGCAACTGGTTCCTGCGGCGCATTGAGGACCACGTCAGCGAGGATCTGACGGTCCTGGGCGCCAAAACCGGCTATGTGGTCCAGTCCGGCAACTGCGCCGCCAGCTATGCGGAGACCGCCAGCGGCGGGCGCTACATCTGCGTCACTGCCGATGCCTCCGGCGCGTGGGCCTGTATCCGGGACCATGTAGCGATCTACGAGGAATTCTGTCAATAGGGCTGCTAAAAGAGAAGGACCCCGTTTGGGGTCCTTCTTTCTGCTTATTTCGCATTTTTTGCCCGCAGGGCCTGCTCCACCAGATGGCTGAACAGGGGACGGAACCGGGGATAGCGCTCCACCAGCAGCTCCGGATGCCACTGCACGGCAAACATGGTGCCGTCTGCGTTCTCCATGGCCTCGATGACCCCGTCCGGTGCGGTAGCAGTGGCCCGGAAGCCTGCCGGGACCTCCCTCACCGCCTGATGATGGAAGCTGTTGATCCGCAGCGGCTCCTTCCCCAGCAGCCGCTCCATCAGAGAGCCGGGCTCCACCGCAGCGGTGTGGCTCAGCTGGCTGCGCACAGCGGTGCTCTGCTTGTGGGCAATGCCGCCGGGCAGCTGGCTGGGCAGATCCTGATACCGATGACAGCCAGCTCCGGGACACCGTCACCATCGACCTGGAGATCACCGACTACGCCTATGTCAACGGCTGCTCCACCGCCGGCTTCCTGCTGGGGGAGTCCGTCCCCGTCGAGGAGCTGTTTTACGGCACTATCCTCCCCTCCGGCGGCGACGCGGCCCTGGCCCTGGCCCGCTATATCGCAGGCTCCCAGGAGGCCTTCGTCCAACTGATGAACCAGAAAGCAGAGGAGCTGGGGCTGGGCGACGGCACCCGCTTTGCCAACTGCGTGGGGCTGTATGATGAAAATAACGTCTGCTCCGTCTACGATATGGCCCTGATCCTGAAGGCCGCTCTGGAAAACGACCTCTGCCGCCAGGTGCTCACCGCCAGGACCCATGAGATCCCTGCCAACAGCGACCACCCCAACGGGATGCTCCTGAGCAACTGGTTCCTGCGGCGCATTGAGGACCACGTCAGCGAGGATCTGACGGTCCTGGGCGCCAAAACCGGCTATGTGGTCCAGTCCGGCAACTGCGCCGCCAGCTATGCGGAGACCGCCAGCGGCGGGCGCTACATCTGCGTCACTGCCGATGCCTCCGGCGCGTGGGCCTGTATCCGGGACCATGTAGCGATCTACGAGGAATTCTGTCAATAGGGCTGCTAAAAGAGAAGGACCCCGTTTGGGGTCCTTCTTTCTGCTTATTTCGCATTTTTTGCCCGCAGGGCCTGCTCCACCAGATGGCTGAACAGGGGACGGAACCGGGGATAGCGCTCCACCAGCAGCTCCGGATGCCACTGCACGGCAAACATGGTGCCGTCTGCGTTCTCCATGGCCTCGATGACCCCGTCCGGTGCGGTAGCAGTGGCCCGGAAGCCTGCCGGGACCTCCCTCACCGCCTGATGATGGAAGCTGTTGATCCGCAGCGGCTCCTTCCCCAGCAGCCGCTCCATCAGAGAGCCGGGCTCCACCGCAGCGGTGTGGCTCAGCTGGCTGCGCACAGCGGTGCTCTGCTTGTGGGCAATGCCGCCGGGCAGCTGGCTGGGCAGATCCTGATACAGCTTCCCGCCCATGGCCACTGCCAGCAGCTGGATGCCCCGGCAGATGCCAAACACCGGCAGATGCCGTTCCATCGCCAGGCGCAGCACCTCCAGCTCCATCCGGTCCGTGTTCTCCATCACATAGGTGACCTGGGGCACCGGCTCCTCCCCAAAGAGGTACGGTGTCACATCCTCGCCGCCGGGCAGCAGCAGACCGTCCAGCATATCGATATAGTCCAGCGCCCGGCCGGGATCGTCCGTTACGGGGATGGGCAGCGGGATGCCGCCCGCCTCCGTGATCGCTTCAATATAGCTGCTGTTGAGCATACACTTGCGGCCCACGCCCTGGGCGGGGTCCTCTCCAAATACGATTCCGATCACTGGCTTCATCGCCGATTCCTCCTTTTGTTGGTCGGGCTCAAGCTGCCTTCGCGGCTGACTCATTTAAAAAACACCTTTTGTCCGGTAGACAAAAGGTGTTTCTCTTTGGAGCGGGGTACGGGAATCGAACCCGCCTCCTCGGCTTGGGAAGCCGATGTACTACCGATGTACTAACCCCGCATCGCTGCAACGATGGTATTATAGCAGACTTTTTTCCATTTGGCAAGGCAAAATTTGTCATCTGTGCATTTCCTTTTCTTTATCCACATATGCTGGGACAAACGTGGAAAACAGAAAGGACGGTACCCCCCATGAAACGATGTGTATCCCTGCTGCTGATCCTGTGCATGGTGTGCGCCCTGTCCCCCGCCGCCGGAGCGGAAGCTCTGGCGGTGGATGCGGCGGCATGTCTTCTGATGGAGAAGTCCACCGGCCAGGTTCTCTATGCCGTCAACGAGCATGAACCGCTGGAGCCCGCCAGCGTCACCAAGGTGATGACCATTCTCCTGACCATGGAGGCTATTGACACCGGGACACTGGCCTACAATGACACTGTCACTGCCTCGGCCTATGCCTGCTCCATGGGCGGCAGCCAGATCTGGCTGAAGGAAAACGAGCAGATGACCGTCGAAGATATGCTCAAG
>CAYSDG010000084.1:0-8302 GCA_964429705.1 uncultured Oscillospiraceae bacterium
TATTTCCCTGCCAGGGAGCTTTTTTGTGCTGTCCGTACAATCTGGGGCAGTACAGGGGTCCTGCTTGCTTTTTTATTCTTACTTGGCCACAGCGTCCTTCAGTGCCTTACCAGCCTTGAAGGAGGGGACCTTGGATGCGGGGATCTTGATCTCCTCGTTGGTCTTGGGGTTGCGGCCCACGCGCTCCTCGCGCTTCTTCACCTCGAAGGAACCAAAGCCCACCAGCTGCACCTTCTCCCCCTCGGCCAGGGTGGCGGTGATGGCCTCCAGCGCGGCGCTGACAGCAGCCTCGGAATCCTTCTTGGACAGGCCTGCCTTCTCGGCAACGGCATTGATCAGTTCAGCCTTATTCATACGGCGTATCTCCTTTGTATTCGTTAAAGTTAGATCTATGGTTTTTCAGTGGGACGTCCCACGCTTGCTCTTGTTCGCTTCCTTCTCATGCTACCACATTTTCCCCATGGTTGCAAGAATTTTATAATAGAAGTGACCGGATAGCGGGGAAAAAACTGTCTAAAAATTAACGATTTACCGAATATGGAGCAGCCGTGCCAGCTTCTCCCCCTTGGGGATCATGGTCAGGTCCTCCTTAGTGATGATCCGCAGGGCGATGACCAGCACCAGATACACCACCACTGCCGCGCAGATGGACACCAGCGTGGCCAGGGCCTGATGCAGATACCCGGCGCCGAAGATTTTGCTGGTCAGACCGTAGCAGGCCCAGCAGGCCGCGCCCATCACGGCAGAGGCCAGCACCGGCTTGCAGAAATAGGCGAAGTAGTTTGGCTTCTCCGAGAGCAGGCGGTAGACCAGGATCAGATTCAGCACGGCGATGAGCCCGTAGCACACCAGCGTGCCGATGGGCGCGCCCTTGATGTTGATCGCCGGGTTGCCCACCAGGACATAGTTCACCGCCACCTTCACTACGCCGCCGATGAGCATGGTGTAGATGGGCCAGTTAACCTTGTTGTGGGCCTGCATGATAGAGTTGGTCAGCAGCATCACGCACATGAAGATGGAGGCGATGCCCAGCAGCTGCAGGTGGTAGGTAGCGGCAGCCGCCGCCTCAGCCTGGCTGGGATAGAGCAGCTTCAAAATCGGCCCGGCCATGACGCTGAGGCCCACGCCCGCGGGGATCGCCAGCACAGCGATAAGCCGGAAGCTGGCGGACACCACCCGGTTGACCTCCTTATGGTCCTGCCGGGTGGCCGCAACGGAGATGGCAGGGATCAGACTGATGGCCACAGCGGGCAGAAAGGCGGGCAGCAGATTGTAGAGATTGCTGGAGAGGGTATACTGGCCATAGAGCGCGGAGGATGCCTTCTCGATCTCCATCTCCGTCATGGCAGCCAGCTCACCGGAGGCGATCTGGCTGCGGGTCAGGCCCTGGAGCTGACCCATGATGATCTTCTGATCCAGCATGTTCAGAATGCTCATGCCCGCCTGACCAATGGTGATGGGGATACCCAGCTGCAGCAGCCGCTTGAGCACCGCACCCTGCCCGTCCGGCGTGTCGCTGCCCGCAGGCAGGTCGCCCCGGTGGCGGAAGTAGTTGACGATCATAAAGAGCATCGCCAGGATGATACCGGCGGTGACGCCCACAATGGCACCGGCAGCGCCGATCTCCAGCCCGAAGCCCCGCTTGATGAGGTACCAGGCCAGAGGCAGGCCCACCACCAGCTTGAAAAAGGACTCAATCAGCTGGCTGACGGCGGTGGGCACCATGTTTTGCCGCCCCTGGGCGTAGCCCCGGAAAGCGCACATGATGGACACGCAGATAAAGGAGATGCCCAGCATCTTGATAGGCCAGTATGCCTGGGAGTTGTTCATCCAGGCAGCCATCTCCTCGGTGAAGAGCAGCATCCCCGCCGTCCCCAGCACACCGATGACCAGGAAAAGGGCCATCGCTGTCCGGAAGCAGCGGCGTGCCTGGTTGGTCCGGCCCAGACTGACAGCCTCGCTGACCAGCTTGCTCAGAGCCAGGGGCAGTCCCGCGGTAGAGATGGTCAGCAGCACGGAGTAGATGTTATAGGCGGTGTTGAAGTGGGCGATGCCCTCATCCCCCAGGATATTGCCCAGAGGGATCTTATACAGCGCGCCGCAGATCTTCACCAGAACGGTGGAGATTGCCAGCACCGTGACGCCGCCCATAAAGGATTGCTTTTTTTCGTTGGACATGGAAAAACCTCTTTTTTCTTCGCTTGCCGCCGCTGTGCGGCGGGGATTGTTACTTTTTGTTTTTTGGGGTGTTCAGGCACCGGGCTGAGGTGCTTTTGTCGTAAGCTGATAGTTGTTCGTTACTCTGTTCGCCGCCGGGCCGAGATACTTTGCCCTCGGCGGCAAAGTACTCAAAACGCCGCCGAAACCTCTTTGGTTTCGGCCTTCCAGCTTTTGCTGGGCTATCATACATGGCATCACCGGGAGATAAGTTGTCGGAAGTTGTTTCTCCCACCGAGAACTATCTTGCAATAGTGCGCCTGTCGGCCCTCGGAATGAAGAGCCGCTAAGATTTTAGCCACACCGCTGACCGAGTTGGGCGCATTTGTGCGGTGGGTTGCTGATGGCCCCGCCGGAGGCAAAACTGTGCGGTGAATAGATAACAGCTAATGATAAAAAGTCACTTGCGCCGGTGGCGCGGAACACCCATCAGTTCAATTTCCGCCCGCACTCCTGGCAAAACGCATTCTCCGGCGCATTCATCGTCTGGCAGTCGGGGCAGGGGCGGCAGCCCGCCATCAGCAGCAGCTGCTCCTCGTGACCGGCCAGCTCCTCATAGAGCCCGTCGATATAGGCGAGGATCTCCTGCATCTCCCCGGTGTCCGAGGGACTGCCGGTATGGGTGGCATAGACCAGGGCACCCACCTCCGCCAACTGCAGGTCGATCTCCTCCTCCAGGTCCCGGACCCGTCTGCGGAGCTTGGCGGCCAGTACTGCGTCGCTCATGGCATCCGCCTTGTGCTTGGTTGCATCCAGCAGGATCTCCAGCTTGGACTTGGTGAAAATAATATCCATGATCGTACCTCCTTACCATGTATACAGACTGAAGCGTTCTGTTTCCCGCGCTCAGGAATCGTAGATCCCGCCGCCGATGAACTCCCGGATCAGGGAATCGGGAGCTATGTATCTCTCCTCCAGCGCCTCAAACTTGGGGTATGCCTCCACCAGATGGCCGATCTCTTCGAAGCGCTCCATAGCCGCATCCATGTGCAGCTGGTGGAATAAGGGCTGGGCAAAGGGCTTCACCGCGCACACCTCATAGGGCAGCGAGGAGTCGAACTGGATGTTGGCATTGTCCTTAAAGGGGGAGATATACAGCTTCTCCCCTCGGCGGACGCTGGCCCACAGGCGGACCGTCCGCTCCGCGTCCATAGCGCGGAACTTGGCATCCCGCACCGTGCGGCGGGCCAGTCGCATCCATGTCCCCTTGAAGGCCACTCTCCCCTCCCCGTCCAGCACATTGGACCGGGCGGAGATATAGAGCTTCATGGCGTCGGGATTTTTCCCGGCGTAGATGTCGTTGAGGGCGTGGATGCCCTCGAAAATGGCGATCTCGTCCTTCCCCAGCTGCAGAGGGTGGCTGCGGATAGCAGAACGCATCTGCCGGGCAAACTCGAACTTGGGGATCTCGATCCGCTCCCCCCGGTCCAGCAGAACGAAGTGGCGGTTCAAAAGCTCGGTGTCCAGACAGAAGGGGGACTCAAAGTCGATCTGCCCATTGCGGTCACGGGGCGAGGTCTCCGGGTCCACCGTCTGGAAATAGTCGTCCATTGCGATGGCGTGGGACCGGATCCCCATCTTCTCCAGCCGGGCCTCGATCTTCTTGGCCGTTGTGGTCTTGCCGGAGCCGGAGGGGCCGCTGAGCAGCACGATGCGGCTGCGCTTCAGATTGTCCGCGATCTTTTTAGCGGCGCTGTCGATCTTTTTGGCATAGGCGGCGTCGCACTCCTCCACAAAGCCCTTCGGGTCGGAGCGGACGGCCTCGTTGATCTTCTCCAGTGAATAGGCCATGGCGCTTCTCCTTTCTGCCTGGCGGCGGTCCCGTTGTTTTCTCTGCTGTTATCGCTGCATCTCCTCATAAAACCGGCGGAAGGCCGCCTGATTCTCCCGGATCTTCTCCGGCCGCTGGATATACTCCAGGGGATACTTCAGATTGAAGGCCCGCTCAATGTGGTCGCGGCCGGTATCCACCAGTTTGGTGGAGCCGCCGGCTCCCAGGCTGAGGATGGTATGCAGCTCCTCCATGATATAAATATTGTACCAGCCGATGCCGCCGCTCTTGCTCCAGCCCACGTTCTCAAAGCTGCCGGACATATACTTCTGCCGGTAGAGGTAGTAGGGATCGAAGCCTGCGGCGCGGAGGGCGGGGTCGGCGTAGTCCAGCATGGCGGCTACCTCCTCCACCGGGGGGATACGAGTCCCCTCCAGGGTGATGCGGCTGCCCTTTTTCAGGCTCAAGGTGTGGACGGTGATGTTGTCCGTCCCGAAGGCGATGACCTCGTCCAGGGTGGAACGGAAGGTCTCCGGGTCGTCCTCCGGCAGACCCGCGATAAGGTCCATGTTCACATGTGGGAAGTCGAACCGCCCCACCAGGTCCATGGCCGCGCGGATGTCATCAGCGCTGTGGCGGCGGCCAATGGCCGCCAGCACCCGGTCAGACATGGTCTGGGGATTGATGCTCACCCGGGTGACGCCCCGCTGGCGCAGGACCCGCAGCTTATCTTCTGTGATCGTGTCGGGCCGACCGGCCTCCACCGTGTACTCCACCGTGCCGCTCATGTCGAATTTTTCGTTGAGCCGGGCCAGCAGACGGTCCATCTGCTCCGCTGTCAGGGTGGTGGGGGTGCCGCCGCCCATATAAAAGCTCTTGATGTTCAGCCCCAGCTCCTTCACCATCTCCGCGGCGGAATC
Source organism: uncultured Oscillospiraceae bacterium (assembly GCA_964429705.1). Lineage (GTDB taxonomy): Bacteria > Bacillota > Clostridia > Oscillospirales > Oscillospiraceae > Pelethomonas. The sequence continues at coordinate 4,909 of CAYSDG010000084.1, forward strand.
CACCTCCGCCAGCAGCGCCTCCAGATAGGGCTCCACCAGGTGGAAGCTCTTTTCCACGCTGTTGGAGACAAAGGAGCAGTAGGCGCATCGGGTGGGGCAGAAGGGGATACCCACATAGAGGGAGATGTCATTGGGCCGCAGCTCCTCCTGGGCAGCGATGCCCGTCTGGGCGCACTGGATCGCCAGACGGCGCCGCTCCGGCGCGACATAGTAGGTGTCCCGCAGGATGCGGTCCGCCTGGGCGGGGGTATTGCCCTGGCGCAGGATCCCGCTGACCAGCTTGGCCGGGCGGATACCTGTCAGTGCGCCCCAGGCGGGAGTGACACCGGTGAAATCCCGGGCCGCCTTGAAAAAGCTGAGCTTCACCGCCCGCTGCAGCAGGCGCTCCCGCTCATAGTGGTCCTCCACGCCCGTCACATCTGCCCGGGCGGTACCCATGGTCCGGCGGCCGTCGCCGGTGATGACGGTGGTGGCCGTGTGCCAGCGCTGCCCCGCGGACAGCGCAACGATGGCGCAAAGCGTATCCTCCCCTTCGTAGACGGGCCGCTCCTGGGGGAAAAACGCCAGCAGGCTCTGCTCCACGGCGTATTGATAGTCATGGCCCTTCAATATCAGCTTCATTCTGCTATCGCCTGCCTCATGTACATATTATTAGCCCGCTCCCGCTCCATGGTGGAGGAGCCGCCGTGGCCGGGGTATACCTGATAGTCGCCCTTCAGCTCCGCCAACCGCTTCAGCGAGGCCAGCAGTGCCTCGCCGTCACCGCCGGGGAGGTCCCAGCGCCCGCAGGCCCCGGCAAACAGCGTGTCGCCGGTCAGCAGCACATCCTCTGCCAGCAGCGCCACGCTGCCGGCGCTGTGGCCGGGCACATGGAGCACCTGGATCTGGATGTTCCCCAGAGCCAGGGTATCCCCGTCTCCGTAAGTTCGCTGATTTTCCCCCTGATGGGGCAGCCAGAACTGCTTGTGCCAGGCCTCCGCCTCGCACAGCTCTTTTTCATGGATATAGACGGGCAGCGCCGGATATGCTTCCAAAATGCCGGGAACACCCCGGGCGTGGTCAAAATGCCCGTGGGTCAGCAGGATCATCACCGGCTGCAGGCCGCTGGCGTCGATCATGCCCAGCACCCGCTCCGGGGATCCGCCGGGATCCACCACGGCGCAGACACCCGCCGTCTCGTCCCCCAGCAGATAGCAGTTGGCGTCCAGCGGGGCCACGGGAGTCGATCGTAAATACATGGTACCTCCTCTACGGCCGGAGCCGTCTCTTACATATCAAACAAAATGGTCACCGGTCCGTCGTTGACGGACTCCACCTGCATGTCCGCGCCGAACTCGCCGTGCTCCACAACAAAGCCACGCTCCCGGCAATGGGCCATGAATCGCTCGTACAGCGGGATGGCCACCGCAGGCTTGGCGGCCCCGGTGAAGCCGGGACGGCGGCTGGAGGTGTCGGCATAGAGGGTGAACTGGCTGACACACAGGATGCTGCCGCCCACCTGCTCCAGATTCAGATTCATCTTTCCATTTACGTCCTCAAAGACCCGCAGATTGCAGATCTTGTCCGCCAGCTTCACGGCGGTGTCCTCCGTATCCTCCGGCCCCACGCCCAGCAGGACCAGATAGCCCTGACCAATGGCGCCGTTTACCTGACCCTCAATGGTGACGGAGGCGGAGCGAACTCTTGTTACAACTGCTCGCATCGTAGTATTCCTTTATTTTTTATCATGTTGGGGGTTCGCCCCCAGGGAAGGGGTGCTTTTCCTGATAGCTGGCATCTATTCGATACGCTGCTTGGAGTTATTCCGCGCTCCGGCGCGGGTGACTTTGGCCTCGGCCCCAAAGTCACCAAAGGGCCGCCGAAACCTCTTTGGTTTCGGACTTCCAGCCCTGCTGGGCTGTCGTGCGGCGGGTCAGAATAGAAAATGGTCTCGAAAATTGTTTCTCCCACCAAGAACCATCTTGCAGTACTGCGCCTGTCGGCCCTCGAAATGAGAGGCCGCTAAGATTAGCAGCCGAAGCCGCTGACCGAGTTGGGCACATTTATGCGGTGGGCCGCTGATGGTCCCGAATGCGAAAGCCTGCAAGTTTCCGCCGCACCATGGTCTGCATGTCGGATAGACGCACCTGCCTCCCCATCGGGGCTTTTTTGCGTGGGCCGTCAGGCGAAGTTCTGGGAGATAGATCTGGTACCGGGACTCGCCTGACCGAAGGGCTGTTTCTCTGCTGGAGCACCGCATGAGCATTCGTCAAAAAACACGAGGGCATTCGGGGGTGCCCCCCGAACGCCTTTTTGGTGACTTTTTCGGCGTCGAAAAAGTCACTCGTTCGGAAGCGAAACTCCCCCGCGCCGGAGCGCGGAATATCCCCAGCAGACTAACAGCTATCTGCCAGCTGCCGGCAAAACGCCCCCCTCTATAAAAGCTCATCCCGCCGGCCGCGTGACCTTCACCACATTGGAGATCTGATTGAGCTTGCGCATCAGCTGCTCCAGCTGCTTGGAATCGGAAATGGTGAAGGTGACATAGATGATGGCAAAGCCATCGCCGGTGGAGCGGACATTCATGTTGGAGACATTGATCTTGCTGACACTGAACACGCTGGACACATCGGTGATCAGGCCCGTGCGGTCCTTGCACAGCACCTCCAGCGCCGTGCTGTAGCTCTCCGTGATATTGTCCGCCCAGCTGACGCTGATGAAGCGGCCCCGGTCCTCCTGAGAATAGCGGCCGGGATTGGCGTTGGGGCAGTCCTTGCGGTGAACGCTGACGCCGTAGCCTCTGGTGATGAAGCCCACGATCTCGTCCCCCGGAACAGGGGTGCAGCACTTGGAGAACTTCACCAGACAGTTGTCCAGCCCCTCCACAATGATGCCGTTGGCGTTCTTCACCCGCTTGAGGACAGGCTTTTCCTCTCTGTCCCCTCCGGCCGCCGCCTCCGCCGCAGCCTTCTCATTCTCCACCCTGGTCTGACTGGCGAACTCCTCTTTGATGCGGTTGACCGCCTTCACCGCGGTGAAGCCGCCGTAGCCGATGGCGGCATACAGCTCCTCCAGCGTCTTAAAGGGCAGACGCTTCATTACCGTCGGCAGCACATCGGACGCCGTGACCTGATTGATGGTCAGGCCCACATGCTTCAGCTCCGACTCAAAGGAGGCGCGGCCCTGGGCAATATTCTCCTCCCGCCGCTCCTTCTTAAACCACTGGCGGATCTTACTGCGGGCCTCGCTGGACTTGGCCAGCGTCATCCAGCCGCGGCTGGGGCCCTTGGCGGACTTGGAGGTATTGATCTCCACGATGTCGCCGTTGTTGAGCTGACAATCGTAGCCCACCAGGCGGCCATTGACCTTGGCCCCCACCATGGAGTTGCCCACGGCGGAGTGGATGGAGTAGGCG
>CAYSDG010000085.1:0-8186 GCA_964429705.1 uncultured Oscillospiraceae bacterium
GTGTGTTCATCACCGGCAACACCGTCATCGACGCCCTGAAAACGACTGTGCGCAAGGACTATACCTTTACAACGGAGGGACTCAACGAGCTGCCCTTTGATACGAAAAAGATCATCCTCGTCACCTGCCACCGGCGGGAGAACTATGGCCAGCCCATGGAGGACATCATGACTGCCCTGGCGGAGATTGCCCGCGCCCACGATGATGTGGAGCTGGTCTATCCCGTTCACCTGAGTCCGGTGGTCCAGGAGTGCGCCCACCGCCATCTGGACGGCATCGGCAACGTCCACCTCATCGCCCCTCTGGCGGCAGACGAGATGCACAATCTGATGGATCGCTGCTACATGGTCCTCACCGACTCCGGCGGACTGCAGGAGGAGGCTCCCGCCCTGGGTAAGCCCGTGCTGGTGCTGCGCCGGGAGACGGAGCGCCCCGAGGCTGTGGCCGCAGGGACGGTGAAGCTGGCGGGCGTGGACAAGGACACCATCGTCCGCATGGCCAACGAGCTGATCTGCGACGACAGCGCCTACGCCGCCATGGCCCACGCTGTGAACCCCTATGGTGACGGTCAGGCGTGCCGCCGCATCACCGATGCGATCCTCTGGCACTTTGGCCGTGGGGAGAAGCCGGCGGATTTCCAGGCCTGAGACACGGAACACCGCGACCGGGGAAGGAGGTGTCCTTCTGGACAAGCGGAAGCAGATCCTTTTTAATGTAGGCTTCGGTGTAGTGCTGCTGATCTTCGTGCTGCTGCTGGCCCGCGGCAATCTGCGGGAATCCGGCGGTATCGTGCTGCCGGAGATGCCTGCCGACGGCGGCGGGATAGTGGATGGCGACGCGGACAGCGGCATGAATGTGATCGCTGTCACGCCGGACACCGTGCAGACCGCTGTGGACACCCTCTCCCGCCCGGCGACCTACCAGCGCCAGCAGACGGTGGAGCTTTTCTGGTCCGGCGGCAGCGGAAAAACAGTCAGCCAGGTCGCTGTCAGCGGGGACTATACCCGGGTGGACTATACGCTGGCAGACAGTACCGCTGTCCATATGCTGGTGGTGGCCGGGACGGCCGCCCTCTGGTACGATGCCGAGACGGAGTGGGCGCGTCTGACCGATCAGGAGTTTTCGGCGGATATTGCCCAGCGGATGCTCACCTATGAGGCGGTGCTGGACCTGGCGGTGGAGGACATTGCGGAGGCTGATTACCGGGAGCGGGACGGCGTTTTCTGCATCTACCTCGCCACCCGGGAGAATGCCGACGGCTATGCGGAGCGCTACTGGGTCAGCGTTGCCAGCGGGCTGCTGCTGGCCGCTGAGCGGACGGAGGGCGGTGAGCTGGTCTACCGTTTCACTGCCAGCGAGCCCACGGCAGAGCAGCCGGATGCCAGCCTCTTTCTGCTGCCGGACGGCAGCACGCTGATCCCGTGACAATTCCGTCATTTTAAACAGAGAAAAGCGCTGCGGAACGTGTTATCCGTGCGATAAAGGCTCCTCCGTATGATCAGGATCATACGGAGGAGCCTTTGATATGTCTATCTGATATATGCAGTTTCTCTAATTGTGTTTACCCTCGTTTAAGATGCAGGAAATATCCCTCACTGCTTTGGCGGGTTTATCGCTCATGATTTCCCAAACAGGTGTCGCGGTATGGTCACCCCTGAAATATCTGCGGGCACATGAGATCGCAGTTTGTATGTCATCGTTATCCCACATAGCGTCGAATGCTTCGTCAAAAAGAAGCATATCTCTTTTCTGGGGATTTTCATCCTCCAAGGCCATTTCGTACACATGGAAATGAAAGCGTTCCGGCTTTTCTTTCATATTACAATCCACTTCATATAAGCGCTTGATGTCGGCGGGATTATCATAAAAGCAATTGCTCAGCATGCGGCTATAGCATTCGGGAAATTCAGTTATACGGATATATTCAAAGATACCCTCTGTGGCCCATTTGACATAGTTGGTCTGCATATCCTGCATGTTGAACTTGCCCAAAACACTTTTCATCAGTTTTGCGCTGAGAAGCAGCGCATAGAAACAACCTTCGCTCCTTTGGAGTGCCTGAACAAATGGGGCAACGAGTTCCATATTCTTTTTGTGATCCTGCGACATGCTTTCTCCAAGCTGCACAAGAACCGCCCGGATATTTTGTCCGGGCGGTTTTTGGCAGCTCCCATTTACAGGATCAGCAGCAGCACCAGCGCGATCAGCAGCTCCTCGTCCTCACCCTCGCGAAAGAGAAGGATCAGGATCGCAATGAGCAGCAGGTCCCCGCTGTCCAGCTCCTCCAGATGCAGGCGGCTCAGCAGGGAGGAGAGAGGCCCCTTTTTCTCCGGGGGAGACGGGGGCGCTCCCGGCCCGCCGGAGCCGGAGGGCGGAGGCGGTGGAGGCGCGCTGCTGTGGATATAGCGATTATACATGGTCGTCTCCCCCGGTGGTCAGGAACCGTTTGCCCAGATGGAGCAGCCGCGCCGCGCGGGCTGCCTGCTCCACCTTGTCCCGGCGCTCCGGCCGCAGGAAGGGCCGCAGAGCCATCAGCAGTGCCATGCGCTGGTCGCTGCCGGTGGGATCGGTCAGCTCCCGGAGCAGGGGCAGGAGCCGGGCCAGCATGGAGGGGTCGATCTGGCGCAGCAGGTCCCCCACACCGGCCAGATCTCCCAGTTCGCCGCCCGTACTCTGGGATACCGGCGGCGGGGCGCTCTCTCCGGCGGCGGTCTCACCGTCCGGGGGGGCGCCCAGGTGCAGGGACTGGGCCAGGCTGGCCACCTGGGCCATGGCGTTGGGGTCGGACAGGATGGCGTTCAGCTTCTCCTCAAATTCACTCATAGGCCATCCTCCTTCCTGTGCGCGGCGCTACTTCTTTTCCAGAGAGCGGCTCAGACGCTCCAGCAGCTGTGTTCCGCCGGGGCTGCTGGTGATGGAGCGCAGCAGCTCGCTCAGCTGCTGGGTGTTGCCGTTGGCGGCGTCGTGGGCGATCCTTTGCAGATCGGCCGGGTCACGGTCCTGGGTCAGCAGCCCCGCCAGGGCCTGCGCCTCCTGGGATCTGGACAACTGCTCCACGGCGGCCTTGTCGCCCAGCAGCTGCTGCAGGGTGTTCTTTGTCATCGTCATCCCTCCCGCATCGTTTTCTCTCCAGTATATGAGGGAGGACGAAAAAAAGTTCCCCTGTCCCGTGGGACAGGGGAACCGCGATCTATCGAAGGCTTTGCGGGGCTTCGCCGCCGTAGTCGCACCACGGCCGCAGGGTGCAGTGCTGGCAGTCCGGCCGCCGGGCCACGCACACAGCGCGCCCATGGAGCACCATGCGGTGACAGAAGTCGTTGCTCTCCTCCGGCGGGATGCAGCGGCGCAGCTGCTGCTCCACCTTCAGGGGGTCTTTGCTGCCGTCGGTGATGCCCAGCAGACCAGTGATGCGGATGCAGTGGGTGTCGCAGACATAGCCCTCCTTGCCGTAGACATCGCCAAGGATCAGGTTGGCGGTCTTGCGGCCTACGCCGGGCAGGCGCAGCAGATCCTCCATGTTGTCCGGCACCTTGCCGCCGAATTCCATCAGCAGCATTTTGCTGGCGGCCACAATATCCCGTGCCTTGGCCCGCCAGAAGCCGGTGGAGTGGATAATCTCGCCCACCTCCTCCTCGGTGGCGGCGGCCAGAGCCTCCAGGGTGGGGTACTTCTCATACAGCACCGGTGTGACCATGTTGATCCGGGCATCGGTACACTGGGCGGCCAGACGCACGGCGAACAGCAGCTCGTAGGCTTTGTTCGGATCCAGAGGCAGTGAGCACTCCGCCTCGGGGTAGAGACGCTTGAGCTCGTCGATGATCGCCAGAATGGCGGCTTGCTCCTTCATAGTGTGTTCCTCCCGATCCCCTCGGCGGTGTTGGCATCCAGCTTCTGCAGCAGGGCGAGCAGGGTGTCCAGCTCCTCCTCGGTCAGGCCATCCACCAGCTTTTGGGAGAAGGTGTCATAGGCGGCGTTGATGACCGGAAGGAAGGCCTCCCCCTCAGGGGTGAGAAACAGCTGGTTCTGGCGGCGGTTCTTTTCGTCGATCTGCCGCCGGACATGGCCCAGCTCCTCCAGGCGGCGGGCATCCCGGCAGACGCTGGTCTTGTCCAGGGCATAAAACTCCCGGACCTCGTCCTGGCTGGCGCCGGGGTGCTTGGATACATAGCGCATCACAAGGTGCATGATGCCCACGTACTGGTAGGGGGCAAGGGTCTGCCGGAGGTGGGTGATGCGGCGGCGGTTCAGCCGGTTCAGATAGCATAAGAGATGGGGGCAATCCATAATTTCACGCTCCTGCTGCGATTTCGGGGGTATCGTCCAGCTCGTCGTCCTCCTGGGAGAGCGTCAGGCCGGTCTCGGCCTCAGTGATGCGGCGCTGCACGATACGGATGATGGGGATGGCGATAAACATGCTGAGAATGTCGGCCACGGCCTGCACAGCGGCAATACCGTTTTCGCCGCCAAAGGTGGACAGGATGGGCAGGACCGGCAGGAAGCAGCTGCCCTGGCGGGAGGTGGACAGGGCCACGGCGAAGCCTGCGTAGCCCAGGCCCGCGCACATGCCGTTGACCACGGATACCCAGGAGTGGATGGGCATGGCGATGGACTGCAGGCGGATACACAGCATACCAAAACGCATCATCTCAGCATCAGTTTCCGTAAAGAGACTGATGAGCTCTCCCGCGAAGATGTACATCACAACGCCCATCACCGCCGCGGCGATCAGCGCGACCTTGGAGGCGAAGCGATAGCTCTCCCGCACCCGATCATAGCGCTTGGCGCCCCAGTTGAAGCCAGCCACCGGCTGGAAGCCGGAGCTGAAGCCCAGAATGATGGCGAAGGGGAACATCATGATCTTGTTGGTGATGCCGACGGCGGCCAGAACGGAGTCGGACATACCGCCGGCGATGTTGTTCAGGGCGATAGCGGCCACCACGGCCAGACCGTTGCGGAACAGGGAGGAGGAGCCAACAGAGGCGATCTTGGCAAAGATGTCCCACTCCAGGGTGAACAGCCGGAGGGAGAGACGCAGAATGGTCTTTTTGCGCAGATAGGGGTAGACCAGAATGGCGAAGCTGATGAGCTTGGAGATGGCGGTGGCGATGGAGGCACCGGCCACGCCCAGCCCCAGACCCCAGTCCAGAATAAAGATGGGGTCCAGCACACAGTTGATGACGCCGCCGATGCCCATGCCGATCATGGACAGCAGGGCGCTGCCCTCGCCGCGCAGGCACTGGTTCATGACGAAGTTGGCGGTCATGAAGGGGGCGGCCAGAAGGATATAGGTGGCGTAATCGATGGCGTACTGCTCACAGGTGGGGGTGGCGCCCAGCAACCGGACCATGGGCGTCATGAAGCTGAAGCCCAGCACGGCCACCGCCAGACCGAAGGCCATAGCGGTGAAGAAGGCGGTGGAGAGGACGCGGCTGGCCCGCTCCTGGTTCCCGGAGCCCAGCAGACGGGAGATGTAGCTGGTGGCACCGATGGCCAGCATGCTGCCGGCCATCATGATGATCTGGTCCAGCGAGGCGTTGACGCTGACGGCCGCCGCGGCGTTGGTACCCAGAGAGCTGACAAAGTAGGTGTCGGCCAGACTGTAGATCTGACTGATCAGGAAGCTGATGATGGTGGGGTAGGCCATCTGCAGGATGACCTTGGGAAGGGGCTGGGTCAGCATCATATTCTGACGCTGCAGAGTCTTTTCTGATATTGCCATAAGGGCCTCCTTGGTATCTGCTGCAATGTACCATATGCAACAGTTAAAATCACATCTATTATAGAATGCTTCTGCCGCTGTGTCAACCGAGAAAGCGACAGGAGCCGCCCCGCGCGCAATTTTCAAAAAATTTACTGTGCAAGCGGGAGAAAGTGTGATATGATAAACTGTAATTGAAAAGGAGGGACGCCCCATGAAGCTTTTGTTCAAGCAGCGGTTTTTTTCCTGGTTCGACAGCTATGACATCTACAATGAGCAGGGTGAGACGGTGTTCACCGTGGAGGGCAAGCTGAGCTGGGGCCACTGCCTCCATATTCTGGACGCCCGGGGGCAGCATATCGGCACTGTGCAGCAGAAGGTGCTGACATTCCAGCCCAAGTTTGAGCTGTACGCCTACGGCGAGTATCTGGGCTGCATCCGGAAGGAGTTCACGTTCCTGCGGCCGTTGTTCACCCTGGACGGCAGCGACTGGACGGTGGAGGGGCAGTTTATGGAGTGGGATTACAGCATCCACAGCCCCAGCAGAGGACCTGTGGCCACCATCAGCAAGGAGCTGTTCCAGTGGACGGACACCTACGTCATCGACGTGGCGGACCCTGCCGACACCCTCTGCGCCCTGATGGTGGTGCTGGCCATCGACGCGGAGAAGTGCAGCCGGAATTGAGGTGTGTTTCGGGCGGGGGGGCTTTGGCGCTGGCTGCCATCTGGCTCGTTACGCTGTTTGCCTCCGGCGGGTACCTTTTGTTCGGCCAAAAGGTACCAAAAGCCGCCGGGGAGCGCCCCGGACCCCCAATTTTTGGGGCGCTGGCTCAATGTTGCACCAAAAGAGCCAACGATTCTTAGACTGTGCAGTTCGGTGCCAGATGTATCTCGCCCAACTTCGCCTGTCTGCCCACGACGCCGAAACAAACAGACTTGCGCGATTTTGCCGCTGCCTTACATTGCAGTCCATGGTGCGATGCTACCCTGTAGCTTCGTTAACGGGACTCTCAGCAACCGGCGCAAAGCGGCGGTTCTTAGGTGTTTTGGATACTTTGCCGCCGAGGGCCTGCGCAGCCGTTAGAAGCTCTGCTGCTTTACGGATGCGGCGTGCCCTTTGCGGGTAAAAGTACCTCGGCCCGGAGGCCGAAACTCCCCCAAAAAACAGACTAACGAATAGCTGTTAGCTTTCGACACCCACTGATCATGCTATAACGATACAAGAAAGCTGGTGAACTATGGAAAGACCCCTGGCCGACAGGATCCGGCCGCAGACGATCGACGAGGTGGTGGGACAGCGGCATCTGCTGGCCCCCAATGCGCTGCTGCGCCGCTTTATCGAGAAGGGGACCGAGGCCAACATGGTCTTTTATGGTCCCTCCGGCACCGGCAAGACCACCATCGCCAACATCATCGCCAAGCGGACCCACCGCACCCTGTATAAGCTGAACGCCACCACCGCCAGCCTGCAGGACATCAAGGATATTATGGCGGATGTGGGCACCATGATGGCCCCCGGCGGGGTGCTGCTGTATCTGGATGAGATCCAGTATTTCAACAAAAAGCAGCAGCAGTCACTGCTGGAATTCATGGAGAACGGCTCCATCACCCTCATTGCCTCCACCACGGAGAACCCCTATTTTTATGTCTATTCGGCGCTTCTGAGCCGCAGCACCGTCTTTGAGTTCAAGCCCGTCACCGCCGCGGACGTGCTGCCCGCCGTGGAGCGGGCGCTGGCCCTGGTGGCGCAGGAGAGCAAGCTGCCCCTGACATGGGAGGAGGGCGTGCCTTCGTACATCGCCCAGGCCTGCGGCGGCGACGTGCGCAAGGCCATGAACGCGGTGGAGCTGCTGTATGAGGCCGCCGCTGTCTGCGACGGCGCGCTGCGCCTGACCGTGGAGGACGCGCAGCAGGTGGCCCAGCGCAGCGCCATGCGCTACGACAAGGGAGGCGACGCCATGTATGACATCGCCTCCGCACTGATGAAATCCCTCCGGGGCAGCGACCCGGATGCCGCGCTCCACTATCTGGCCCGCTTCCTGGAGGCGGGAGATCTGATCACCCCCTGTCGGCGGCTGCTGTGTTCCGCCAGCGAGGACGTGGGCATGGCCTATCCCCAGGCCATTACCATCGTGAAATCCTGCGTGGACACCGCCATGCAGCTGGGGCTGCCGGAGGCACAGCTGCCGCTGGCCCAGGCGGCGGTGCTGCTGGCCACGGCGCCCAAGTCCAACAGCGTCTATCAGGGCATTGCGGCAGCTGCCGCTGATGTCCGGGCGGGGAGGACCGGCAGCATCCCCCGGGAGCTGCAAAATGTCCATGTGGATACCACCGGCCAGGAGCGGGAGCAGGGCTACCGCTACCCCCACGAATTTCCCGGCCACTGGGTGCGGCAGCAGTATCTGCCCGATGAGCTGGTGGGCCGGACGTATTATCAATACGGCGACAACAAGACCGAGCAGGCCGCGAAGGCGTACTGGGAGAAGAT
>CAYSDG010000086.1:0-7807 GCA_964429705.1 uncultured Oscillospiraceae bacterium
GTGTTGACCAGCGTGGACTGGATCTTCTCCACCATCTGGGTGTCATTGTTCTGCAGCATACGGGTCTGGGGGCCCATCTGGATGGATACCATGCGGGTCAGCTCCAGGTCATGGAGCTTCTTCTCAAAGCGGTTGCACAGCTGCACCATGTCGTTATAGGCCTGCGCATCCTCGGCGGCGCCGGTGGCCTCGGCCTTCTGGCGCAGAGCCTCCACCTCGGTGGCCTGTACCTCTGCCAGGCGCTTCTTACCGGCGATGATATACATGGTCAGTTCTTTGTAATACTTCAGATTCAGCTCGTACATCTGGTCGAACATGGCGATGTCCTTCATCAGCACAACCTGATGCTGCTCCAGCTCGCGGACGATTTTCTCCACATTGCTCTCCGCCTTGCTGTACTGGGCCTTCATGGTCTCCATCTTGTTCCCGGCCTTCTTGAAGAAGCCGAAGATGCCGCCCTTCTCCTCCTCCTGGCCGAAGCTCTGCAGCTCCACCACCAGACTGGAGAGAGAGTCGCCCACCTCGCCCAGATCCTTGGTGCGCACGCTGCTCAGCGCGCTCTCGGAGAAGGTCGCCACATTTTTCTGGGCGGCAACGCCGTATTGCAGCACCAGCTGGGAGTCGGTGATGTCGATCTTCTTGGCAAAGTCGTTGACCATCTTCTTCTCAGCCTCGGTGAGCATGCTCTCGTCAATGACAACGGGCTCGACCTTCTTTTCCTCCGCTGCGGGGGCTGCGGGAGCCTCGTTGCCCAGCACCAGCGTGGGGGCCTCCACGGCCTGAACGGCCTGGGTGTCAAGCGTCAGCTGGGGCATGGTGTTGTGATTCTCGTTCATGGTCGGTTCCTCCAAAGTATTTTGTCGATGCCGGGCTTTTATAGCTCCAGCTTGATGTCGGGCAGGTCGGTGTTCTCGGTGGTCTGGGCCTCCAGGGGTTTCTCGTCGGTCAGCCCCTCCCGTGCCATCATGGTCTCCAGCACGGTGATGTCGGTGGAAATGTCCAGGGCATCCGCGCCGAAGAGGCTGTCCAGCTGCTTTTCAAAGGCGGCGGTGATAGTCCCCATCATCTGCTCCACCCGGGCCTTGGTGCCGTCGATATTCTCGCCGCTGACGCCGGTGGATGCCATGCGGTCATATGCGTTCAGAAGCTTCAGGGTGGTGGGGAGATAGTAGTCCATGAAGCGGCGGATCTGGCTGAGCTTCTCTGTCTGGGCCTTCACCTGCTCGAAGATCTTGGCACTAATGGACTCCAGCTGGCGAATGTCGGCGGAGATCTTCTCATCCACGATACTGTCAGCCAGCCGCTTCATCTCCGCAATGGCCAGCTCACCGTCGCGGATCATTTTATCCAGCTCTGCGTTGCCGGTGCTCACCGGCTTGGCGGGCTCCTGGGGCTTCTCAGAGGGGGAGCCAGCGGCCTCCTCCGGCTGTACGATGGCGTTCAGCAGCAGCCCAACGGCGGCGGAGAGAACGATGACCATCGCAAAATGGCTGAATTTGTACAGGTCAAAGAGCAGTGCGTACACCAGCCAGACGGCGGCCACGCCGTAGTAAGGGGCCACAGAGCGCCCCGCTTTTTTCGTTGTATCTGCCATATGGGTATCCTCCGGAAAATCTCTACTGGTACAGATAAAGTATACTCCCAAAGTGTGCCGGGGTCAAGGAGTGGGAAAGAAAAAGGCGGCGCTGCACAGCAGCGCCGCCGGAGGAACCGATCAGCCAACGACTCTCTCGCCGTTGAGGAATACTGTCACCACATGGGAGTCGCTGACCATCACATCGCCGTCAGCGATGACCACGTCAGCGTCCTTGCCGACCTCAAGAGAGCCGACACGGGCTTCAACGCCCAGGTGCTTTGCGGGGTTGATGGTAATGGCCTGCAGAGCCTGGAAGGGATCCATGCCTGCCTTCACCGCCAGACCGGCGCACAGAGGCAGATACTGCTGGGGGATAACAGGGGAGTCGGTGATGATGCTCACCTGTACACCGGCCTTGGCCAGCACACCGGGGGTCGTAAAGCTCTTGTTGCACAGCTCGATCTTGCTGGCGTTGGTCAGAGTGGGGCCCACAGCGGCAGGGAAGCCGGAGCGGACCACGATCTCGGGGATCAGATGGCCCTCGGTGCAGTGCTCCAGAGTCATCTTTACGCCAAACTCCTTGGCGATGCGGATGGCGGTGCAGATGTCATCTGCCCGGTGGGCATGGGCCTTCAGGGGCATCTCGCCCTTCAGCACAGGGAGCAGGGCCTCCATCTTCATGTCGTACTTGGGGCGCTTGAGCACGTCGTCACCGGCGGCCTCCTTGCGCTCCATGTAGTCCCGGGCCTGGAAGAGCATATTGCGCAGGTTGGCGGCGGTGGTCATGCGGGCGGCATCGCCCTTGTCCTTATAGCAGCGCTTGGGGTTCTCGCCAAAGGCACACTTCATGGCGACCTCGGCCTTCACCACCATGTCATCCACACACTTGCCGTGGGTCTTCACAGCCAGGAAAGTGCCGCCCAGCACGTTGGCGCTGCCCGGGCCGGTGCCGATGGTGGTGACGCCACCCTCCAGCGCCAGACGCAGGCCGCGGTCCATGGGGTTGAAGCTGTCGATGCCCCGCAGCTGAGCGGAGACCACATCGCCCATCTCGTTGTAGTCGTGGCCCTCCCAGCCCATGCCGTAGTTGTCCAGACCCTGGTGGCTGTGGGCGTCCACAAAGCCGGGGTAGACCCGCTTGCCGCTGGCGTCCAGCACTTCTTCACCGTCCTGGGGAGCCAGGTCGGGGCCGATGGCGGCGATGACGCCATCCCGCAGAGCGATGTCCGAGACATAGGGCTGGGCGTGGATCGCGTCGTAGATCGTTCCATTTTTGATGATCATGGAGGTTCTCCTCTCAGTTTAGTATGATAGCCTGATTATACGCTGGCGCGGCGAAAAAAGCAAGCCGCTGTCCAAAACTGACAGCGGCCTGCGTCGATCATGCAGCTTTTTTCTTGTTTTTGGCAAACAGGAGCAGCAGGACCGCGGTGATGACCACCACGCCGCCCACCAGCGCGTAGGGCAGATAGCCTATGGCTGGGAGCTGGGGCTCCTGAGCGGGGATCAGCTCCGGGACATCCACCTCGCGCTGGGGAAAAACGGAGACGGTGTCCTCTGCCGCGGCCTGGGGATCGCCGTCCCCCTCCGGGTCATCCAGGCAGAACCAGCCGTTCAGTCGGCCGTACATGTAACCTACAAAGCCCCAGGTCAGTCCGTTCTCGTCCACAAAGACGGACTGGATGTAACCGTCCGGTCCGGTGAGGTTCTCCTTCACATTCCACTGGTCGCTGAACGCCATGTACTGCTTGGCGCTGGGGGCACCGGGGTACTCATAGAAGGCTGCGCCCGCGGCATCGCCGCTGTAATTTGAAAATTCTCCGTTATAGGGGCGGATCTGGTCGGCGTACTCCTCGGAAAAGCTGATGTAGTCGTACACCAGCTCCATATGGGACATGTCCACCCAGCCAACATGCTCCTGGCCGTCCTCCCAGCGGGAGACGCAGCCCCAATCCCCGTAGAGCCAGTAGACCCACAGCTTCTCTCCGTTTTCGTACTGAGCGGCTACACTGCTGCCGTTGGGGGCGTCCCAGAGGGTGATATAGCCCTCCGGGCCGTTGGCACAGTAGCTGCGGCCGAGATAGCTGCATTCTTCGGAGTGCTTTTCATAAAATCGGTTGTTCGGCTCCCACAGCACATCCGCCCGGGCGGGAAGCGTCAGAGCCAGCAGCAGGGTCAGGGTCAAAAGACAGGTCAATATACGCTTCATAGTACACCTCATTTCTTGTTTCGAAAGCTTCGCAGCAGCAGGAGTGTCACCACTACCACTGCCGTCACCAGCAGCACAGGTCCCAACAGCTGGGCCAGCCCCAGCGCCATCACGACAGGTCCGGCAATGACATCCGCCTGTGCCGTTGCTGCAAGGCACAGTGCCGCCGTCAGTGCAAGGATCAGGGTAACAGTTCGTTTCACAGCGTTTCCTCCAGTCAAAGCAAATTGATGATGCAGCCCGCGCCATAGGACAGGGCGTTGGCCAGCACAGCGAAGCGCAGGGGTTGCGTCAGTTGCCGGGAGCAGGCCCGATAGCACCGCCACTCCACCAGCACGGCGGTCAGCTCCAGCGCTGCCGTCACCGCTGCGGCATTCCAGCCCCACAGCCCTGCTGCGGTGTGATGGAGCAGCACCACCGCCGGATTGGTCAGCAGATTTACCAGTGCCACCACCGTCAGCTCCCGCCAGCCCCGCAGGCCCCAGACGAGGGCGAAGCCCTCCTCCAGCAGCAGCGTCAGCAGCAGGGAGACCGTTAAGACGCTCAGCATGCTGTCGCCGCCCTTCCCAGAGGCCGCCACAGCAGAAGCAGGGACAGCACAGCCGCCAGGGCGCAGACCCACGGCTCCCTCAACGGACTGGGCAGCCCCAGCCAGGAGGGAAGATACCCAACAAAGAGGGCGAAGGTCAGAAGACCGAAGGTAAAGCCCTTTGCCCCCGGCATCACCCGGGCCACCGCCCACAGGGTAATGGGCATGGTCATGTTGAAGAGGAACACTGCCGCCGTTCCCAGCAGCGGTACGCCGCTGAGAAGGTAGAGTGCCGCGGCTGGCAGCAGGGACCAGACGGCGGCCCTGCGGGGGCCCAGCCCGTCCATAAGGAAGCCGCCAGCGGCCTTGCCCAGTACCAGCGCCAGCGTCAGGAGCAGCGCCCAGTTCCCTTCTCCCTTCCAGGGGAAGGTCTGGTTCATCCCCATATAGGAGCGCAGTACCACCACCAGAAAGAGGGGCAGCAGCGGGCCGTATCCCTCGGTGCTTTCCAGCGAAAGCGGGGCATTGCCGGAGCGCCAGGTGCCCAGCGTCCGGCGGTACAGCAGCAGAATACCCGCAGCCAGCAATACCAACCCAGCCGGTCCCAGCCAGAGAGCGGGGCGGGTCCCCTTGCCCCACAGTGTGCCGACAAAGAGTCCCAGCGCGCCCGGCGAGACGAAGATGCCCAGCGCCGCGGCCCGCTTTTCACTGACATTCAGGGTGTCCAGCCCACCACCCAGGTGGAAGAGGGCGTTGCCCAGTCCGGCGGTGACAGCGGCGGAGAGCGGCCCGGGCAGAGCATAGGCCGCCGCTGCCAGAAGGCAGCCTGCGGCGGCTGCCTGTCCATTGCGGTCCAGCCGGTCTGCCGCAAGCCCCAGAGGCATTTGCAGGGCGAAGGTGCAGAAATTGTACAGCAGCAGGGCGAGCGCGGCGCTTTCCGTTCCGGTCACGGTGCGGAACATGAGAAAGGCGCAGCTGAGATCCACCCAGAAATGGGACAGTGCGTACAGCACCAGAAGCCCACGGCGGTCCATAGCGGACACCTCCTTTGGTCATTTGATACGTAAGACGCAGAGCAGAGAAAAATGTGCCGCGGCTCGTATATTATTCTGTATCATAGCATGAGGGAGAGGAACTGTCCAGAAGGGACGCTCAGGCGAAGGAGCCTGCCCCAATATGGCATGGAAGGAGCGGCGGCAAACAGAAAAGGGCCTCCGGAGTATCCGGAGGCCCTTTGACAGGAGACGATTATTTGGCGGCCTCGGCCTCAGCCTTGGCTTCCTTTTCCAGCATGGGGCGGACCATGGTCAGAACGATGACCACGCCGACCACGGTGACAAGACCTGCCACCAGGAACACGCCGTTGACGCCCTTCTGCACGGTGTCAGCGGTGACGCCGGAGGCGGTACACATACCGTAGATACCGCTGTAGATGGCGGCGGCCACGGAGGCGACCAGGGAGTTGGCGAAGTTGATCATGGAGGTGCCGATGCCGATGTCCTCAGGCTTCAGGCAGCTCTGTGCGGCGGGGGTGAAGGAGATGCCGCGGAAGGACTCGCCGATACCGGAGATGGTGATGACGATGAAGTAGACCCAGATGTACCAGCTGGCCTGCACGGTGAAGCCCATGGCCAGCAGGGGGATGGCGAACAGCAGGGTGGAGATGAACATAGCCTTCCACATATTGGTCTTCTTTTTGGCCATCCAGACACCGGCGATAGCGGGCAGGATCATGGTCAGCAGGGTCTTGGGCAGCTGCAGAGAGCCGGAGAGGGCAGCGGAGGTCTGAATGACCTGCTGTGCGCCCAGAGGTGCGTAGTTGTCCACAGCGCCGCGGCCAAAGTAGCAGATAGCGCCTACCAGCAGGAACAGCACGTACTTCTTCTCCTTGAAGAGCTTCATGGGGATGATGGGCTGCTCGATGGAGGACTCGTGCTTGAGCAGGATCACGGCGAACACGATGCCGACGATGAAGACAATAGCGGTGACAGCGGTGCTCCAGCCGAGGGTGGAGCCGCTCAGGGACAGGGTCAGGCAGGGCAGAGCGATGGCCATCAGCAGGATGCCGACGTAGTCCACGCTGACCTTCTTGCCGGACTTGTCATCGGGGTAGCACAGACCAACCAGCAGCACGCCCAGGATCAGGGGGATGGCGGGGAAGAGGATGGCGGCGTTCAGCAGGCCCATGTCGGTGAGGATACCGGCCACGATAGCGCCGCCGGTGCCGCCGATAGCCAGAGCCATGGTCAGGTAGCCCATGACCTTGGGGACATTCTGGCGCTCGTTGATGAGGCCGGCGATGATATAGGGAGCGGAGACATAAGCGCCCTGGGAGAAGCCAACGCCGAAGCAGCAGATCAGCAGGGTCAGCACATTGGGGGCGAAGGCGATGCCCACGCCGCAGATCAGGTTGACGATACCGGCAACCACGACAACGGCCTTGCGGCCGAAGATGTCGCCCAGCTTACCGCCGATGGGGGACATCAGGGTGATGCCCAGGGAGATGCACAGACCAACGAGGCCGGCATAGCTCATGCCGTCCAGTCGCGCCAGAATGGGGGGGACCAGGTTCATCAGGGCCAGACCATAGCAGGCCACGGAGACAGTCAGCATGATGATGCCGAACTGAACAAGGTTCTTCTTGCCCTTGCTCAGCTGAACGAGTGCAGTAG
Organism: uncultured Oscillospiraceae bacterium; assembly: GCA_964429705.1. Classification (GTDB taxonomy): domain Bacteria; phylum Bacillota; class Clostridia; order Oscillospirales; family Oscillospiraceae; genus Pelethomonas. The sequence goes on from CAYSDG010000086.1 coordinate 6,987, forward strand.
ACATAAATCGTTGCTCCTTTATTTATATTTTGTTTTACGGAGAATTACTTGTTGTTTTTCAGCCACTGGGTGGCGCAGTGAGCCAGACAGGCGGGGCCGATGGGGCAGACGTCCTCGTTGAACTGGGCCTTGGGGTTGTGGGCGGGGGCATCGCCGCGCTCGTCCAGATACCCGGCGGAGAGATACATGAAGGCGCCGGGGATCTTCTCCGCGATGGTGGCGAAGTCCTCGGAGGCGCTGGAGGAGATGCCGGGGTAGGGCATGGCACCGGGGATGTTCAGCTCCTGCATGTAGCCCACGATCTCGTTGGTGAATTTGCTGTCGCAGATCAGGGGCGGGCACTCGCTGATCATCTCGATCTCGGCGGTGCCGCCGTAGACAGCGGCCGTGCTGACGGCAACAGTCTTCATGCGGCGGACCAGCAGCTCGCGGGCGTTGGGGTCGTTGGTGCGGATGGTGCCCTGCAGCACAGCGGTGTCGGGGATGATGTTGGCGGCGGAGCCGGCATTAAAGCTGCCGACGGTCATGACGCAGGCCTTGCTGGGATCGGCCTCGCGGGCGATGAGCGCCTCCAGAGCCAGATAGACGTGAACGCCGATATTGATGGGGTCGATGGAGTTGTGGGGATACGCGCCGTGAGCGCCCTTTCCGCGGATGGTGATCTTAAAGCCGTCCACAGAGAACATCATGGTGCCGGTGGCGTTGTACATATAGATGCCGACGGGCATGCGGCCGGAGGTGACGTGGTAGGCCAGGGCGGCGTCGGGGGTGGGGTTTTCCAGAATGCCGTTGGCGATCATGTCCTTCGCACCCTCGAAGGT
>CAYSDG010000087.1:0-7510 GCA_964429705.1 uncultured Oscillospiraceae bacterium
AGATGTCCCGGGTGCGGTAGCGCAGCAGGGGGAAGGCCTCCTTGGTGATGGAGGTGAACACCAGCTCGCCCGTGCTGCCCTCGGGCAGCACCTCGCCGGTCTCAGGGTCGATGATCTCAGCGATGAAGTGGTCCTCGTTGATGTGCATTCCGTTCTGCTCCGAGCACTCAAAGCTGACGCCGGGGCCGCTGAGCTCGGTCAGACCATAAATATCATAGGCCTTGATGCCCAGCGTCTTCTGGATCTCCTGGCGCATCTCCTCGCTCCATGCCTCCGCGCCGAAGATGCCCGCCTTCAGGGGAATATCATCGGGACCCATGCCCATCTCCTTCATGCTCTCGCCCAGATAGGCGGCGTAGGAGGGGGTGCAGCAGAGGATAGTGGCGCTGAGATCCTTGATGAACATGATCTGGCGCTCCGTGTTGCCGGAGGAGGTGGGGATGGTCAGGCAGCCAACTTTGTGGGAGCCGCCGTTGAGGCCGGGGCCGCCGGTGAAGAGGCCGTAGCCGTAGGAGACCTGGCAGACATCCTCCTTGGTGCCGCCTGCGGCCATGATGGCGCGGGCGCAGCAGTCCTCCCACAGGTCGATGTCGTGCTGGGTGTAGAAAGCAACCACCCGCTTGCCGGTGGTGCCGGAAGTGGACTGAATGCGCACGCACTCGCTCAGGGGTTTGGCCAGCAGGCCGTAGGGGTAGGCCTGGCGCAGGTCATCCTTGGTGACAAAGGGCAGCTTGTGCAGGTCCTCAACGCCCTTGATGTCGGCGGGGGTCAGACCCTTGGCCTCCATCTTGGCGCGGTAGTAGGGGACGTTGTCCCAGACGTGCTGCACCTGCTTGACCAGGCGCTCATTCTGCAGGGCCAGGATCGTCTCCCGGCTGGCACATTCGATCTCAGGCTGATAATAATGCTCCATAGGTACACTTCCTTATTTTATCTGGATGTTGCGCCGCCTGCGGCGGCAGGAACTGTTAAATTCAATATGCTTGCGGCGGGGAGGGGCGTTTACGCGCCAAGCCCCAGTGTGAACGCCTTCCGGTTCATCTCCAGGAATTTCGGCGGCACGCTCTCCTCGATGGCGGCCATCCACTCCTCCTGAGAGAAGTCGTACCACTTGGCCAGGCGGCCCAGCAGCACCAGGTTGACGGCCTTGGCGGAACCGGCCTGCTCGGCCAGCGCCAGCGCGTCGATGGCGTCCACGTCGATGCCCAGGGCCTGCAGCTTGCCCACCAGGTCCTCCAGGTACGCCGCCGCGCCGGTGATGACGGGCATAGGGTTGACCTGCTGGGTGTTGGTGATGATTTTGCCGTCCGGCTTCAGATACTCCGTCCAGCGGGCGGCCTCCAGCAGCTCGAAGGAGAGGATCAGGTCCGCCTGCCCCTTGTCGATGATGGGGGAGAAGACCTTCTCGCCGTAGCGGACATAGGTGACGACGCTGCCGCCGCGCTGGCTCATGCCGTGGACCTCGCTGACCTTTACGTCATAGCCACGGCTCAGCAGCAGACGGCCCAGCAGCTTGCTGGCCAGCAATGTGCCCTGGCCGCCAACGCCGACGATCATGATGTTTTTTGTTTCCATATCTATATTCTCCTATAGCGGTCCATCGCTCAAGTGAATTTTTATGCGCTTCCCGAAAAGGCTCAGCCCAGCGCGCCGGGCTTGCACAGCTGGCGGCACACGCCGCAGCCCACACAGAGGGTGTTGTCGATGCTGACCTTTCCGTCCACGACGGAGATAGCGGGGCAGCCGATCTTCATGCAGGACTTGCAGCCCACGCACTTGTCCGCGTCGGACTGAATGGGACCGGGGTGCTTGACCGTCTTCAGCAGGGCGCAGGGGCGGCGGCTGATGATGACGCTTGGCTCATCGGCGGCCAGCTCCTCCTTCACAGCGGTGTCGCAGGCGGCCAGATCGTAGGGGTCGACTACCCGGACCCGCCGGATACCGATGGCCCGGCACAGGCTCTCCAGGTCGATCTTGGCGCAGGGGTCGCCCTTCAGATTGATACCGGTGGTGGGATTCTGCTGGTGACCGGTCATGCCGGTGATGGAGTTGTCCAGAATGATGACAGTGGAGTTGGATTCGTTGTAGGCCACGTTGATGAGGCCGGTAACGCCGGAGTGCATGAAGGTGCTGTCGCCGATGACGGCCACCGTCTTGTTTACGCCCCGGCCGCCGGCCTTGTTGAAGCCGTGCAGGCCGGACACGGAGGCACCCATGCAGATGGTGGTGTCCATGGCGCCCAGGGGAGCTACCGCGCCCAGGGTGTAGCAGCCGATGTCGCCCAGCACCGTCAGATCGTTCTTCTTCAGGGTGTAGAAGAGGCCGCGGTGGGGGCAGCCTGCGCACATGACCGGGGGACGGGCGGGGATGCTCTCAGAGAGCTGTCTGCCGCTGGGGGCGCTGCCCAGCAGCTGCTGGGCGACGATGTTCTGGCTCAGCTCGCCGATGGGGCTGAAGAGGGACTTACCCGTTACCTCCACGCCGATGCTGCGGCAGTGGCTCTCAATGATGCCGTCCAGCTCCTCAACGACCACCACACGCTCCACCATACCGGCGAAGGTGCGGATCTTCCGCACCGGCATGGGGTGGATCATGCCCAGCTTCAGCACAGGGTACCGGTCGCCCAGGGCCTCTTTCACGTACTGGTAGCTGGTGGAGGAGGTGATGACGCCCATGGAGAAGTCGCAGTCGGGGCCGTATTCGATGCGGTTGACGGAGTTGGTCTCCGCCCAGGTGCGGATCGCCTCCAGCCGCTCCTCCACCACAGGGTGGCGGCGCTTGGCGTTGCCGGGCATCATGATGTACTTGGCCCCGTCTTTTTCATAGGGCTTCTGGGGAATGTTCTCCCGCTCGCTGGTCTCCACCACGCTCTGGGAGTGGGCCACGCGGGTACACATTTTCATTAGCACGGGGGTGTCAAATTGCTCGGAGATGGCGTAGGCCAGCTTGGTGTACTCCAGCGCCTCGCTGGAGTCGGCGGGCTCCAGCATGGGGAGCTTGGCGGCCACGGCGTAGTGGCGGCTGTCCTGCTCGTTCTGCGAAGAATGCATCCCGGCATCGTCGGCCACGCCGATGATGAGGCCGGCGTTGACACCGGTGTAGCTGGTGGTGAAGAGCGGGTCGGCGGCCACATTCAGGCCCACATGCTTCATGCCGCAGAAGCTGCGCCGCCCCGCCAGGGACGCGCCGAAGGCGGCCTCCATGGCCACCTTTTCATTGGGGGCCCACTCCGCGTAGATCTCCTCGTATTTGGCGGCGCACTCGGTGATCTCCGTGCTGGGGGTGCCGGGGTAGCTGGAGACAAAGGCGCAGCCGGCCTCGTACAGTCCGCGGGCAACGGCCTCGTTGCCCAGCATCAGTTTTTTCATGATCGTTCCTCCTTGCATGTACCTGCTGTTCCGGGCAGGTATATGGGGTTTATGGATTCTTTCGGCGGATGGCGGATAAAAGAAAACGTCCTCTGTAAGCGATCTGCTTACAGAGGACGAGAATTCCCGTGGTACCACCTCAGTTTACCGCACAAGCGCGGCCTCATGGGATACTAGCATATCCCCGGCGCTGTATCGGGCGCACCCGTCTCTGCTTACTGATCTGCGATCTGTTCAGCAGGCCGCTCGGGAAGGAATTCAAGGGCCGCGCTTCTCCTGCCTCACACCGACCCGGCAGGTCTCTGAAAAAAGCGACTGATCCTCTACTTGGTTCCGTCATTGCGTTTACTATGGAATAGGGTCACTTTATCACTTTTGGCGGTTGAAGTCAATGGGGGGAGAAAAATTTTTTATTTTTTGGGGCGAAAATCAGGTGCTGCTGCCGTCGGGCAGGGTGAAGGTCCCCAGGGCGGTGTGCTCCCGCCCGGCGCTGTCGGTCACGGTATAGCTGAGCCGGTATTCTCCGCCGGGGAGGCTGCCCCAGAGGAAAGCCAGGTCCTCGGCCCAGTCCTTCTGCCCGGCGGGCAGGGGGCTGGGGGTGCCGCAGAAGCCGACGGTGTCCAGAAAGGGGACCGTCTCCCAGCTGTCGGCGGCCTTCCGCGTCAGCGTGGGGATCAGGAGGATCTGGGCATCCGCGCCGCTGTCGTTGATGATGGAGAAGAGCAGACGCTCCGCCCCAGCCTCCGGCGCTGTGATGTCCAGCCGGAAATCGGGGATCTCCTCCTCCCAGATGACATCGGGGACCTCCAGGGGCTGGTCGGTTTCCGGCACGGTTTCCGGTGCAGTGTCCGGAGCGGCGGTACAGGTGCTGCCGGTGTCGTCGGTAACGGCACAGGCGGCGAGGAGCAGCAGAGCGCTGAGAAAAAAGGGGAGAAGTCGTTTCATGAGCGGTACCTCCTGATTTGATCTTACTCCCTGAGACGCAGGCGGCGGAGAAATGTGCCAAAATCCAGCGTTACTCCACGGTCAGTTCCTTGCGGTAGCCGTGGCCGCTGAAGATGCTCCAGCTGCCGCTGCCCAGGATCTCCGGCAGCGCCTTGCGCTCCAGCGCGCAGAGCTTGGGGTCGGTGTCCACGCTGGTCATGAGATAGGGGGCGTAGCGGTTGTACTCCGCCTGCTGGGGCGTGGTGTCCCGGATGTTGATGAGAATGTCGCCGGTGAACACCAGGCGGCGCTGCCGCTCCACCAGAACGATCTCGCCGGGGAGATGGCCGCCCTGGCCCTCGTAGAGGTCAAAACACAGCGCGCCGAAGGAGAAACTGCCGATAGGCTCCAGGGGATGCTCCACGGGCGCAGAGCTGCCGCCGATGACCACCAGGGTCTCCGGGTCCGGCGTGCGGTAGCCGGTGAGGGTCTTGCAGATCTGGATGTAGGGGGCGTGGAGGGGGTTGATCTCCCGGAAGCCGCCGGTCTTTCGCTCCGCCAGCAGGGAGTCCGCGCTCTTCTGGCTCATGTATACCGTGGAGAAGAGATCCAGCAGGCCGCAGTGGTCCACGTCAGCGTGGGTGATGAGGGCCTCCTTGCGGCAGGTGTCCAGATCGGGGATCAGCTGCCGCAGCAGGGAGAGCATCTCCTGATGATAGCAGGCGTAGCCGGTGTCGATGAAGAGATAGCGCCCCTGATGGCGGAGGATGCAGGTGTTGCTGCCGCAGGGCGGCTCGATGAGCGTGAGGTGCAGGTCAGGCCCCAGGTCGTGCTCCGTGATCCGGGGCTGGAAGCCCTCGCCCCGGCTGCGGGCCAGCGCGTCGGTGAAGCCCCGGATGTATTCGAAGGTCCGGTGGAAGGGCTCGTTGCGCTCGTCCAGCATCTGCATGATGCGGTTGGCGTTGAGCACCAGGTCGGCGCGGCTGACGGAGCCGAGGCCCATCCGGGCAGCCAGATCGGTGGCGAAGGAGACATAGAAGATGCTGTTGTCCAGGATCTTCTCCGTTTTGTCGTAGTTCAGCACCCGCACCGGGCAGACCCGGGCGGCGTCGTTGAGAAACGCGGCGAAGCGGTCGTTGTCCTCCACAAAAAGGCCCATTTTGAAGGGCTGATAGCCGCTGCCGTCGGCCTGGGAGCTCATATAGGAGATATTGAAGCCGTATCGCCCGATCAGCTCCACCATATCCGTGACCACGCCGGGGGCATCCAGCAGCTTGAACTCCACCAGAATGACCTGACCGGTCTGGCCGCTGCCCTGGAGATAGCCGATCTCCCGCAGCTGCTGCGTGGCCAGCGCCAGATCCGCCTCGCTGCCCTCGGCTTCGATGAACAGGGTGTGGACGTCGATGGCCTTGTTGTAGCTGACGCGGGTGATATTCAGCCCCAACTGAGCGATGCAGCGGCTGGCCCGCAGGAATGCGCCCACATGGTCGGGCATGGTGGTGATATAGGTCTTTTTCATGGTGCATCAGCTCCCGGAAGAGAATAGTAGAAGTGTTTGGAAAAGCGCCCGCCGGTGGGGCGGGCGCTTAGGTCTTCAAAAAAGCGGCTGTGCCACTTTTTTGAAAAGTCCGCGCTGCGCTCTGTGCCTCGGTTGCCCGCTGAAGGCGGACAATCCGACACTCGCTCCGCGAGAGGTGTTTTTCCCCACATACATGCTGCGGTGAAAAACGATTTTGTTTTATTTCGCCGCTGCGGCGGCGAAACTCTGCGAGGCATCCAATAGATCGAAGCGCCCGCCGGTGGGGCGGGCGCTTGCGTTACAGCAGGGACAGGATCAGCGGGGTGATATAGCACTCAACCGCGGCGGCAGCCACCGTCAGCGGGGCTACGAGCAGCAGCAGGACCCGCAGCAGATCTTCGATCAGCGGCAGAACGGGACGGGGCGAGCGGCCGAGGAAGAAGCGGCTGGTATTCAGACACAGCGCCACGCCGCAGGCGCCGCTGAGGAGCAGGGCGGGGATCTCAAAGATGCCGTGGGGCAGGATGCCTGCCAGAAACAGACCCAGACCCAGCTCCTCCGTGGTGCAGTATACTCCGGCCAGAACGCCCACCAGCACACCGTTGGAGAGCAGGCTGACCGCGGGCAGCAGGAGGAAGGGGATGAAGCCCATCACCATGGTGGTGAGCATAGCCATCCAGTTGTTCTCCAGCAGCGGAAAGAGGGCGATGCCGCCGGTGGCCTTGTCGAGAACACCGGACTCCTCCGCCAGCTGGCTGAAGGACTCCAGAACGGCGGCGGTGGTGTCTGGCTCGGTCAGGCCGAGGAAGAAGCCCAGCGCCGCCGACACCAGAAAGAACAGGCAGGAGAAGCGCAGAAACTTGGGCAGATACGCCCCCCAGAAGTGGCGCAGCAGAGCGAACTGCTCATTCAGGAAGCTCATGCGAGCTTCTCCAGACCGATGCGCAGACGGCGCAGGCACTCCTCGCGGCCCAGAATGTGGCAGATCTCCACCGCGCCGCCGGGGGTGACGGTCATGCCGGCAGCGGCGATGCGCACGGGCCACATGAGGGTGGCGTTTTTGACCTCCAGCTTGGCGGCCAGATCCATCAGGCACTGGTGGATGCTCTCCTGCTCCCAGGCGGATAGCGCCTCCAGAGCGGGGATGGCGGCCTCCAGCATGGCCTTGCTGACCTCGTCGTTGGTCTTGGACTTCTTGTTGGTAAAGAGAGCCTTGTCGTAGTCGGGCAGGGTCTCAAAGAAGGAGATCTTCTCAGGAATCTCGGTGAGCCGCTCGCAGCGGGCCTGGAGCAGGGCGGCGATGGCGGCGGTGTCCAGAGCGGGACTCTGGATGGCCTGACGGATATAGGGCAGTGCCGCGGCGTGGAACTGCTCCGGCGTCATGGCGCGGAGATAGAGGGCGTTGAAGTGGGTCAGCTTCTCGATGTCGAAGATGGCGGGGGACTTGGAGATGCCGCCGATGTCAAAGGACTCGGCCAGCTCGGCCAGGGAGAAAACCTCCTGTTCGGCCTTGTCGCCCCGGGGGCTCCAGCCCAGCAGGGCCACATAGTTCAGAATGGCCTCGGTGACAAAGCCCTGGGCCTTCAGATCCTCATAGGAGGGGTCGCCGTGGCGCTTGCTCATCTTGTTGTGCTGGTCGCGCATCACAGGAGAGCAGTGGACGTAGGTGGGGACCTCCCAGCCGAAGGCCTGGTAC
>CAYSDG010000088.1:0-7493 GCA_964429705.1 uncultured Oscillospiraceae bacterium
TCAACGCCACCGACTGCGCCGACTACCTGACCAAGAAGGGCATGCCCTTCCGGGATGCCTACACTGTCGTGGGCAACCTGGTCTACTACTGCGGCGAGCACCACAAGACGCTGGAGCAGCTGACTCTGGCGGAGCTGCAGAATATCTCCCCGCTCTTTGGGGAGAATGTCTATCAGGCGCTGAGCCTGGAGACCTGCATGGGCCAGCGCAGCAGCTACGGCGGCCCCGCCGTCAGCGAGACGGCCCGGCAGATTAGCGAACTAAGCCAGTTCGTGGCAGAGCACAGAACACAGAGCTGAACAGGAGGAGCATACGATGCAGAACAAACATTTACTGAAGCTGCTGGATCTTAGCGGAGAGGAGATCCTGGAGATCCTGGACCTGGCGGACAAGCTGAAATATCAGCAGAAGAACGGCATTCCCCATGAGCTGCTCAAGGGCAAGACCCTGGCCATGATCTTCAGCAAGAATTCCACCCGCACCCGCGTCTCCTTTGAGACCGGTATGTTCCAGCTGGGCGGCCACGCGCTGTTCCTCAGCAACGCCGTCAGCCAGATCGGCCGGGGCGAGCCGGTGCAGGACACCGCCCGGGTCATCAGCCGCTACTGCGACGGCATCATGATCCGCACCTATGCGCAGCAGGAGGTGGAGGACCTGGCCAAATACGGCTCCATCCCCGTCATCAACGGCCTGACGGACTTCTGCCACCCCTGCCAGGTGCTGGCGGATCTGATGACCATTCGGGAACACAAGGGCCAGCTGGCTGGGCTGAAGCTTTGCTACATCGGAGACGGCAACAACATGGCAAACTCCCTCATCGTCGGCGGCCTGAAGTGCGGCATGACCGTGTCCGTGGCCTGCCCTGCGGGCTATGAGCCGGACCAGCAGGTGCTGGATTTCGCCGCCGCCAACGGCGGCCTCACCGTCACGGACGATCCCATGGTCGCCGCAGCGGATGCCGATGTCATTTTCACCGACGTGTGGGCCTCCATGGGCCAGGAGGAGGAGAAGGCCCAGCGGGAAAAAGCCTTCGCTGGCTTCCAGGTCAACGACGCGCTGCTGGCTGTGGCCAAGCCCGGCTGCATGGTGCAGCACTGCCTGCCTGCCCACCGGGGGGAGGAGATCACCAACGAGGTCTTTGAGGCCCATGCCGATGAGATCTTTGATGAGGCGGAGAACCGCCTCCACGCCCAGAAGGCCGTGTTGGTCCTGCTGATGCAGTAAAAAACCAAAAAAATACCAAAAAGATAAAAATAATGCTTGCAATTTCCTGCCCACTGTGATATTCTATCATGGCGAAAAGGGCGGTCCTCTGTCAAGGAGGGGCCAAAGAGTGCCCCGCCATACAAAATTGTTACGAACGCCTATATATTAGGAGGAAATTATCCATGGATCTCATCAAAGAGTTGACCCAGTCCCAGATCAAAGAAGTCCCCGCCATCAATGTCGGTGACACCGTCAAGGTGCACGTGAAGATCAAGGAAGGCGCCCGTGAGCGTATCCAGGTCTTCGAGGGCATTGTCATCGCCAAGAAGCACGGCGGCATCGAGGAGACTGTTACCGTTCGCCGCCTGTCCTATGGTGTCGGCGTCGAGAAGATCTTCCCCGTGAACTCTCCCATCATCGAGAAGTTCGAGGTCGTTCGTCACGGTATCGTTCGCCGCGCCAAGCTGTATTACCTGCGTGACCGCGTTGGTAAGGCTGCTAAGGTCCGCGAGAAGCTCTAATAGAGAAGCGAGAAAAAGCTGCCCGACAGGGCAGCTTTTTTGCTTTCTGCCGGGGGAAGCTGCTGAAATTTCGGTTGTTATTCCGGCGGATCTGTGCTATAGTTAAAAACTAGAAAATTATCGCTAAGGAGCGTGTGAGAGATGTCTGAAGAGAAAAAGCTGGAGAGCGCCCAGCAGCCGGAGGAGACTCCGGAGGCCGTCCGGGAGGCGGAGAAGGCCGGGGTGCAGGAGAAGGAAAAGGACACCCTGGAGAGCACCGTATACGACTGGGGCCGCTGCCTGATCGCCGCCGTTGTTACGGTGGTGCTGGTGTTCACCTTTTTGCTGCGGCTGATCAGCGTCAGCGGCATCTCCATGCAGAATACGCTGTACGACGGGGATAAAATGGTGGTGGTGAACGCCGCTCTCTGCGACTTCGCGCCCGGCGATGTGGTGGTGGTGAACGCCTATAACACCCTGCTGAGCGAGACCATCGTCAAGCGCATCATCGCCGTGGAGGGGCAGACGGTGGACATCGACTTTTTCACCGGTACGGTCTATGTGGATGGCGTTGCCCTGGAGGAGCCGTATACCGCGGAGCCTACCTATACCACCGACGGCACCCAGTTTCCTCTGACCCTGGGGGAGGGGGAGGTGTTCCTGATGGGGGACAATCGCAACCACAGCACCGACAGCCGCAGCTACGCGCTGGGCCCCGTGCGGGAGGAGTATATCCAGGGCAAGGCGGTATTTCTGATCCTGCCCGGCAGGACGCCGGAGACGGGCCGCATGGACTTCGGCCGCATCGGCCTGATCAAGTGAGAGAGGTGTACCCATGAGTGAGCAGAATATGGAGCTGGCCATGAATATCCAGTGGTATCCCGGTCATATGACCAAGACCCGCCGGATGATCGTGGACCAGATGAAGCATATGGACGCGGTGTGTGAGATCCTGGACGCCCGCATCCCCATCTCCAGCCGCAATCCCGATGTGGAGGAGCTGACTGCCGGGAAGCCCCGGCTGATCGTGCTGAACCGGGTGGATCTGGCGGACCCCGCCGCCACCCGAAAATGGGCGGAGTATTTCCGCGGCCGGGGCTTCGCCGTGATGGAGGCCAACGCCAAGGAGGGGAAGAATACCAATAAATTCCCCGCCGCCGTCCGGGAGCTTCTGGCGGAGAAGATCGCCGCCTACACCGAGAAGGGACAGGCAGGCCGGATGATCCGGGTGATGATCCTGGGCATCCCCAACGTGGGCAAGTCCACCTTTATCAATAAGGTAGCCCGGCGGAAGACCGCCAAGACGGAGGACCGCCCCGGCGTGACCCGCACGAAGCAGTGGGTCCCCATCGACGCCAGCCTGGAGCTGATGGACACCCCCGGTATGCTCTGGCCCAAGTTCGAGGACCAGAGCGTGGGGCTGAACCTGGCCTACACCGGCGCGGTGCGGGATGAGATCATGGATATTGAGACCCTGGCCTGCAATCTGATGGCCTATCTGGGCCGCCGCTATCCCAAGGCGCTGCTGGAGCGCTATAAGGTAGAGGTGGAGCCGGAGGACACCGGCTATGAGCTGCTCATCAAGGCCGGGCGCAAGCGGGGCTTTGTGGTCCGCGGCGGCGAGATCGACACCGAGCGGATGGCGAAGATCCTGCTGGACGAGTTCCGGGGCGGCAAGCTGGGGCGCTTTACCCTGGAGCTGCCCGAAGACATGGAGCAGAAGGAGGCATAAGATATGTGGGAGCTGGAGTATGCGGCCATGGAGCGGGGCTATGCCAGCGTCTGCGGCTGCGACGAGGCGGGGGCGGGTCCCCTGGCCGGTCCGGTGTATGCTGCGGCGGTGATATTGCCCAGGGGGCTGGAGCTGCCCTATCTGAACGATTCAAAGAAGGTCACCCCCAAGCGCCGGGACCAGCTCTTCGACCAGATTCGCCAGCAGGCGACGGCCTGGGCGGTGGCCAGTGTGGACGCCGGGGAGATCGATGAGATCGACATTCTGAATGCCCGGATGAAGGCAATGCAGCTGGCGATCGACGCGCTGCCGGTTCCGGCGGACTATGCCCTCATCGACGGCAACCGGGATCATGGCAGCCGCTGCGCCATCATCACAGCGCATGAGACCGTCGTCAAGGGCGACAGCCTCAGCGCCAGCATTGCCGCAGCCTCCATTCTGGCCAAGGTCAGCCGTGACCGGTATATGGAGGAGATGGCGGAGAAATACCCGCAGTATCAGTTTGCCCAGCACAAGGGCTACGGTACCAAGCTCCACTATGCGCTGCTGGACCAGTACGGCCCCAGCCCCATCCACCGGCGGAGCTTTCTGACCAAGTGGGAGGCCAAGCGCCATGGATGAGCGCAAGCGCCGGGGCGACAGGGGGGAGGCCGCTGTGGCGGCGTACCTGCGCAGGCGGAGATACCGGCTGGTGGCCAGCCAGTACCGCTGCCGGTTCGGGGAGATCGACCTGATTGCCTGGTCGCCGGAGGGGATCCTCTGCTTTGTAGAGGTCAAGACCCGGACCGAGGCGGAGTTTGCCCGGGCGCTGGAGGCGGTCACCCCTGCCAAGCAGCGGCGGCTGCGGGCCGCGGCCCAGATGTATCTGGTCCAGACGGAGCTGGACGCGCCCTGCCGCTTTGATGTGGCGGAGGTGTATCCCGGCCCCGGCGGGGACTGGGAGCGTCCCCACATCCACTATATGGAGAGCGCCTTTTACTGAGCGCTGCATGAAAAAGCGGCTGTGCCGCTTTTTGCGATGCGGAAACGAGATATGGAAACCTTTCGGGAGGGGATGTCTATGCGATATTGCAGCACGCGTGACCGGTCCCTGCGCCTGACCGGCGCCGAGGCCATCAAGATGGGACTGAGCCGGGACGGCGGCCTGTTCACGCCGGTGGAGCTTCCGCGCCTTGCGGAGGGGGAGCTGGACCGGCTGCGGGCTATGCCCTACCCGGAGCGGGCGGCCCATGTGATGGGGCGCTTTTTGCCGGACTTTTCCGCCCGGGAGCTGCTGGACTTCGCCCGGGAGGCCTATGGTCCGGCTGCGTTCGACCACCCCGATACCGCGCCCCTGCGGCAGGTGGACAGCGGGACCTGGTGCCTGGAGCTGTGGCACGGCCCCACCAGTGCCTTTAAGGATATGGCCCTGCAGATGCTGCCCCGGCTGCTGTCCGCCAGCCTGCGGAAGACCGGGGAGGAGAAGACCGCCTGTATCCTGGTGGCCACCTCCGGCGATACGGGCAAGGCCGCCATGGAGGGCTTTGCCGATGTGCCGCAGACGAAGATCATGACCTTCTACCCTCAGGATGGTGTCAGCCAGATTCAGAAGCTGCAGATGGTCACCCAGCGGGGGAAGAACGTGGGCGTGTGCGCCGTGCGTGGCAACTTTGATGATGCCCAGAGCGGCGTGAAGCGAATCTTCTCCGATGAGACCATCCGCGCCCGCTTGGCGGAGCGGGGCTATTTCCTCTCCTCCGCCAATTCCATCAACTGGGGCCGGGTGCTGCCCCAGCTGGTCTACTACATCTCTGCCTACTGCGACCTGCTGAACGCCGGGGAGCTTCAGATGGGGGAGAAGGTCAACTTCTGTGTCCCCACCGGCAACTTCGGCAATATCCTGGCCTGCTTCTACGCAAAGGAGATGGGGCTGCCTGTGGGGCGGCTGATCTGCGCGTCCAACAGCAACGACGTGCTGACGGAATTTATCCGCACCGGCATCTACGACCGGAACCGCCCCTTCCACACCACCATGTCGCCCTCTATGGATATTCTGATCTCCAGCAATCTGGAGCGCCTGCTCTTCGCCCTCAGCGGCGGGGACGACGCGCTGGTGCGCCGCTGCATGGAGCAGCTGGGGACCACCGGCCGCTACGAGATCGGCGGGGATCTGCTGGAGAAGCTGCAGGCGCTGTTCTATGGCGGCTCCTGCGGGGAGGCGGAGACGCGCGCCGCCATCGGTGGCATGTACCGCCGGGGCTATCTCATCGACCCCCACACCGCTGTGGCGGCCAAGGTCCTGGCGGATTACCGCCGGGAGACCGGGGATGAGACCCCCGCTGTCTTTGCCTCCACGGCCAGCCCCTTCAAGTTCTGCGACAGTGTGCTGGAGGCCATCGGCGAGAGCCCTACCGCGGACAGCCTGGAGCGGCTGGAGCAGCTGGAGCGGGTCTCCGGCGTGGCCGCGCCCCGGAACCTGGCCGCCTTGAAGGGAAAGAGCGTCCGGTTCTCCGATGTGGTGGAGAAGGAGCGGATGGAGCAGGCGGTCCTGGGCTTTTTGCAGTAACGGCGGGGGATCTCCCTTCGCAATGATGAAATTTTTACGATCAGGAGGTATCCATGGCACTGTACGCCATTGGCGATCTGCACTTAGGGCTGAGCGTGGACAAGCCCATGAACATATTTGGAAAGGGCTGGGAGGACCATGTGGAGCGCATCGAGGCGTCCTTCTCCCAGCTGGCGAATGACGATGTGATCGTCCTCTGCGGCGACACCTCCTGGGGCATCGATTTTGCCCAGTCCCTGGCGGATTTTCAGTTTATCGACCGGCTGCCGGGCAAAAAGCTGATCGTGAAGGGCAACCACGACTACTGGTGGGGTACCGCCGCGAAGATGAAGAAGTTTTTCGCCGACAACGGCATCACCACCCTGGACATCCTGCACAACAACTGCCATGTCTACGGAGACTATGCCCTGTGCGGCACCCGGGGCTGGTTTTATGAGGAGGAGCAGTCTGGCCACAATGAGAAGGTCCTCAACCGGGAGGTGGGGCGTCTGGAGGCGTCGCTGAAGGCGGCGGGGGAGCGGCCTATCCTGGCTTTTCTCCACTATCCGCCCCTCTACACAGGCTACCGCTGCCCCGAGGTCATCCGCAAGTTGGAGGAGTACCATGTGGAGCGCTGCTACTACGGCCATCTCCACGGTCCCACCCACAAACGGGCCATCGAGGGGACGGTGGGCGGCGTGACCTACAGCCTGGTGGCCGCCGATTATCTGGGATTTGTGCCCCGGAAAATTTTAGATTGATGAAAAAACAGGCAAAAATCCGCAAAATAGTACTAGCCTTTTTCAATATTCTATGCTACAATTATTAGCTGGCTGACTATGACAGCTGAGAGTAAACGGAGGAATAGAAAAAATGAGTGTTAAAAACGTTGAAAAATTAGAGAAGAGCATGGTCGCGCTGACCGTCGAGGTCAACGCTGCCGATTTTGAAGCCGCTATCGAGAAGGCCTATAAGAAGCAGCGCGGCCAGATCCGCCTGCCCGGCTTCCGTCCCGGCAAGGCTCCCCGCAAGATGATCGAGTCCATGTACGGCGCTGAGATCTTCTACGAGGAGGCCATCAACATCGCCATGCCCGATGCATATATGGCCGCTATCAACGATGAGAAGCTGGAGGTCGTCGGCTACCCCGAGGTGGAGCTGCTGGACGCTGGTAAGGACGGCTTCTCCTTCAAGGCCACCGTGGCTGTGTACCCCGAGGTGACCCTGGGCCAGTACAAGGGCCTGGAGGCTCCCAAGGCCGAGGTCAAGGTCATGGCCGCTGATGTCAACGCCCGCCTGAAGGAGATGGCTGAGAACAACGGCCGTCTGGTCAGCGTGGACCGCAAGGCCAAGAAGGGCGACACCGCCAACATCGACTTCGAGGGCTTCGACAACGGCGTGCCCTTCGAGGGCGGCAAGGGCGAGGGCTTCGACCTGGAGCTGGGCTCCGGCAGGTTCGTCCCCGGCTTCGAGGAGCAGGTCATCGGCATGAAGGCCGGCGAGGAGAAGGACATCGACATCACCTTCCCCG
>CAYSDG010000089.1:0-7376 GCA_964429705.1 uncultured Oscillospiraceae bacterium
ATGTCGCGCTGGGCGTTAGCCTTGGCGATCTGGGCGTTCTTGCGGATCTGCTCCACGTTGTCGATACCCATGTTTTCGATGGTGCCAGCGCCGTCCTTGAAGTTCTGGATGTTGAAGTTGACGACCTCCAGACCCAGCTTGCGCATGTCAGGCACCACGTTTTCCGTGATCTTCCGGGCCACGCCCTGGCGGTCCTGCACCATCTCCTTCAGCCCCACGGAGCCGACGATCTCGCGCATGTTGCCCTCCAGCACCTGGGTCACCAGGCCGATGAGCTCCTCAGGCCGCTTGCCCAGCAGGGCCTCACTGGCCAGCTCCAGCAGCTCGGGATCGGAGCTGATCTTCACGTTGGCCACGCCGTCTACGCTGACGTTGATGAATTCGTTGGTAGGGACAGCCTCGCTGGTCTTCACGTCCACCTGCATGATGCGCAGGCTCAGCTTATCCACACGCTCAAAGAAGGGAATACGCCAGCCGGCCTTACCGATGAGGATGCGCTTGCGGCCCAGACCGGAGATGATGTAGGCGGTGTCGGGGGGTGCCTTCAGATAGCCCATGCAGAACAGCAGGATGATCAGAACGATCACGGCGGGGATCACAAATTTCAACATAGCATTCTTCCTCCATTTCAAATGTTGTATCGTCTCTGTCGCGTCCGGTCACTGTGGGACGCGCTGCACAGCGGAACGGCCCGGCCGGGGGCCCGCGCCAAAAGGCACTTCTGCCATGGGAGGGCCAGGATGCAAAAAACGAGACTTCTACCCCCATGGTAAAAGTCTCGTTAAAATCCTTGTCAGAGATCTTTGCGCTGCCCGGGCCAACGTGGGCCGTGATGTCGGTGCGCACCCCGGATACGCCGGGGAACTACTCCCTTTTGACACTTTTATCCTATCAAAAACCCGGCCGGAATGCAATGGGCAGGATAGCAGAATCGCAGGCCCCATTTTTGTGGATTGTGAATAATCAGCCGGGAAAAAATCCCAAAATAGGGATGAAAAGTACTTTACAAAACGTATAGGGTTTGGTACACTATACTAACTGTATTTATGACCGGCGGGAGCCGGAGAAAGATAAAGATAGAGGAAAGCATGAACGAGAATTTTTCACGGGTCCTGAGTCTGCTGCGGCAGGAGAAGGGCGTCAGCCAGCGGACGGCTGCCGCCGCCCTGGGCATCAGCCAGGCCCTTCTGAGCCACTATGAAAACGGCGTGCGGGAGCCGGGTCTGGCCTTTGTGACCCGGGCCTGCGACTACTACCACGTGTCGGCGGACTATCTGCTGGGCCGCACCCACAGCCGGGATGGGGCTATCATCGAGGCCGAGGAGCTGATGGATGCCAGTGAGGCCAAGGAGAGCCTGCGGGGCAGCATTATGGCCAAGCTGCAGAAGAAGCTGATCGTTAACACCACCAGCGTGCTCTTCGATCTTCTGGGCCGCACCGGCAGCAAGGAGGCCGTCACCTATGCGGGCGCGTATCTCAGCGGCGCGCTGTACCAGCTGTTCCGCCAGCTGTACCGCCGCTCCGGCGGCAACGAGAGCTATTTTGCCACGCCGAAGCTGGACTTCGACATGGATGTGCTCACAGCGGATATGACTCTGGCTCGCATCCAGTACGCAAAGGCCCTGGCCGACTACGAGGGCGAGGTGCCCGCCATGGATGCACAGTCTCTGGCCGATGGGTATCAGGGCCTGGCCCAGGCCGTGGCCCAGGTGGTGCATACCGCCGACGAACGGGTGAAAAAACTGGGGGAGTAAGAGGCAGCACTGCTGCTGGGGGGTATTCCGCACCCCGGTACAGATGAGGGCATTTCGGCTCTCAGGCCGAGGTGCTTTGCCCTCGTTTTTAAGGGGTTTCGCCCCCAGGGCGAGTGACTTTTCAAGCGATTGAAAAGTACCCCACTCCGCCTAAGAGCCGCCGCTTTGCGGCGGTTGGCTCCGTAAGCGCCCGCCTGCGGGCGGGTGAAAAGATCGCCGGGTCCTCGTTGGTCCCGGACCCCCAGTTTTTGCTGGGTGCTCATGCGTGGCGTTACCGGGAGAAACGTGTTCGAGAGTTGTTGCTCCCACCAAGATGCTACTTTCAGTAGTGCGCCTGTCGGCCCTCGAAATGGGACATTCCTAAGATTTTTGCCGAAGCCACTGACCAAGTGCAGCGCATAGCTGCGGCGGGTTGCTGGGTGTTCCGTTGACGAAACCGCAGGGTCGTACCGCACCATTGTCTGAAATGTAAGACGGCAGCAACAACCGACAAGTCTGTTTCTGTCGGCGTCGTGGGCCGTCAGGCGAAGTTCTGTGAGATGGATCTGGCACCGAACCGCAGCGACCTGGAATAGTTTCCTCTTCTGGTGCAAAATTGAGCCAGCGCCCCAAAAATCGGGGGCATTCGGGGGTATCCCCCGAACGGTTTTTCCCCACTTTTTGGCGGCAAAAAGTGGGCCGTCGGAGACAAAACAGAGTATCGAACAGATGACAGCTCGCAATAAAAGCACTTCGGCCTAGAAGCCGAAACTCCCCTGATACCATAAACCACCCCTACTATATAAGAGGTAATATCATAATGAAACAGGAAAACATCAGAAATTTCAGCATCATCGCCCACATTGACCACGGCAAATCCACCCTGGCGGACCGCCTCCTGGAGCAGTGCGGCGCGGTCAGTGAGCGGGAGATGGAGAGCCAGCTTCTGGACAACATGGATCTGGAGAAGGAGCGCGGCATCACCATCAAGGCCCGCGCCGTCACCTTCGATTACACCGCACAGGACGGCGAAACCTACACCATGAACCTCATCGACACCCCCGGCCATGTGGACTTCAACTATGAGGTCAGCCGCTCCCTGGCTGCCTGCGAGGGCGCGCTGCTGGTGGTGGATGCCAGTCAGGGCATTGAAGCCCAGACCCTGGCCAACACCTACCTGGCCATGGACAACGACCTGGAGATCCGTCCCGTGGTGAATAAGATCGACCTGCCCGCCGCCGACCCTGTTCGGGTCAAGCATGAGGTGGAGGACATCCTGGCCCTTCCCGCCATGGACGCGCCGGAGATCTCTGCCAAGCTGGGCGTGAATATCCCCGCTGTGCTGGAGGATGTGGTGCAGAACATCCCTGCCCCCACCGGTGACCCCAATGCCCCCCTCCGCGCCCTGATTTTTGACAGCTACTACGATGCCTATAAGGGCGTGATCGTCTACTTCCGCATCATGCAGGGCACCCTGAAGAAGGGGATGCAGATCCGCATGATGGCCAGCGGCAGCCAGTACCAGGTGCTGGAGTGCGGTCTGCTGCGCCCCCTGGGCTACGAGGCATGTGACACCCTCTCTGCCGGACAGGTGGGCTACCTCACCGCCTCCATCAAGAACGTCCGGGATACCGAGGTGGGTGACACCATCACCGGCGTGGAGGCCCCCGCCGACGAGCCTCTGCCCGGCTACCGCAAGGCCCAGTCCATGGTCTACTGCGGCGTGTATACCGAGGACGGCAGCAAGTACCCCGATCTGCGGGATGCTCTGGAGAAGCTGCAGCTCAACGATGCCAGCCTGACCTTTGAGCCGGAGAGCTCCGTGGCCCTGGGCTTCGGCTTCCGCGTGGGCTTTTTGGGCATGCTCCACAGCGAGGTCATCCAGGAGCGGTTGGAGCGTGAGTTCGATCTGGACCTCATCACCACCCTGCCCTCCGTTATCTACAAGGTCACCAAGACCGACGGGACTGTGGTCAACGTGGATAACCCCCACAACTACCCCGACCCCGCCTCCATCGCCGAGGCCCAGGAGCCCTATGTGAAGGTGACCATCCTGGCGCCTAATGAGTACGTGGGCAATATCATGCCCCTGTGCCAGGACCGCCGGGGCGAGTTCAAGGACATGCAGTATCTGGATTCCCGTCTGGTGGAGCTGCATTACCAGATGCCCCTCAACGAGATCATCTACGACTTTTTCGACACCCTGAAGGCTCACACCAAGGGCTACGCCTCCCTGGACTATGAGCTGAGTGAGTACCGCCCCAGTGACCTGGTGAAGGTGGATCTGCTGCTCAACGGCGACCAGGTGGATGCTCTCAGCTTCATCGCCCACCGGGAGAAGGCGTACCCCCGTGCCCGCCGTCTGTGCGAGAAGCTGAAGGACAACATCCCCCGTCAGCTCTTCGAGGTGCCCATCCAGGCGGCGATCGGCGGCCGTGTCATCGCCCGCGAGACGGTGAAGGCCATGCGCAAGGACGTGCTGGCCAAGTGCTACGGCGGCGACATCACCCGCAAGAAGAAGTTGCTGGAGAAGCAGAAGGAGGGCAAGAAGAAGATGCGCAACCTGGGTACGGTGCAGCTGCCCACGGAGGCGTTTATGGCAGTGCTGAAACTGGACGAGTAAGGGGTTTGATCTCCGGGCGGGTTGCTTTTTATTGGCAGTTGGTATCTACTTGTCACGCTGTTTGCCTCCGGCGGGGTGTTTTTTCCCGCGAAAGAGTACCCAAAACGCGCCGGGGAGCGCCCCGGACCTCCGTGTTTTTGGGCGAATGCTCATGCGGTGGAGACTTGCGGACTTTCGTATCCGGGACTTTCAGCAAAGAACTGCGTCTATGCGCCCCGCTGGGTCAGTGGCTTCGGCTAACATTTCATTTCGAGGGGCGACAGGCGCACTGCTGCAAGCAGTATCTTGGTGGGAGAAACGATTCCCGACAACTTATCTCCTGGTGATATTGTGTATGAGTACCCAGCAGAAGCTGGAAGACCGAAACCAAAGAGGTTTCGGCGGCGGTTTGGGTACTTGGCCGCCGAGGGCAAAGTACCTCGGCCCAAGGGCCGAAATACCCCAAACGTCATCCGCACCGGGGCGCGGAACCCGCCCTGGGGGCGAATCCCAAGCAAAACAGGAAAATCCACACAAAAGCACCAGACGGCCGGTCCGGATCATCCGATCCAGACCGGCCGTTTTATGGTTTTATGTATGTGAATTGTCCGGTCAGTTACATCACGCCCAGGCCTTTGGCCACGATGGTGATGAAATCCTGCACATTGGTGACCACGGTGGTGGCGCAGAGGCTGCCCCGGTCCAGCAGCTTGTTCACCACAAATTCGTCAGCATCCACGGTGTAGAGGTAGACGGGGCGGATCTGTCCGTCGGGCATGACCCGGAAGGAGGGGGTCATGTTGCCGGTGGCGATGGTGTGGAGCATGGTGGCCAGGCAGATGACGGTGGTGCTCTTTTTCACCACCTGGCGCATGGCCATCTGGCCCGTATAGGCGTCGCCGATGACCTCAGGCAGAGGGCCATCATCCCGGATGGAACCGGTGAGGACGAAGGGGACATTATGCTTCACGCAGCTGTAGATAATGCCGTTGTCGATGTTGTGATCCTCGATAAACTGGGGGATGGAGCCGCTGCGGCGGACCTTGTTGATGACATCCAGATGGTTGTAGTGGCCGTTGGGCTGGCAGGCCTGGGTGTAGATGTCCTGCCCAAGGGCGGTGTGCAGCAGTGCGGCCTCCAGGTCGTGGGTGGCCAGGGCATTGCCGGCCAGGATGCCGTGGGCGTAGCCATTCTCGATCAGGGCTTGCATGGCCCGGCGGGCGTCGTAGTCAAAGGCGAAGGCGGGA
The DNA here is from genome assembly GCA_964429705.1 of uncultured Oscillospiraceae bacterium. Lineage (GTDB taxonomy): Bacteria > Bacillota > Clostridia > Oscillospirales > Oscillospiraceae > Pelethomonas. Next base: position 5,583 of record CAYSDG010000089.1, read on the forward strand.
CCCATGACCCACACGATGTTGCCGTGCTCCTTCTCGTGGCGCAGAAGCTCAAAGAGAGTGTCGTAGTCCCGGGCAAAGGAGGTCTCCCGGCTGCGGCCCTGGCGGAAGGCAAACTGATCCGCGGTCTGAGTGCCCTCGGGCAGGAAGCCGGTGGCGTGGAGATAGATGCCCTCCTCGCACCGCTCCGTCCGCCCCAGGATCACCTTGTCTCCCAGGCGGATATTGCGGGGCTCCACCACGTCCAGATGGCCGTCATCCCGCAGGACCACGCAGGAGTCCATGCGGCTCTCCTCCGCCAGCGCCCATTTGCCGCCGATCTTGAAGTACTCCGGGTACATGGAGGTGCTGTGGAAATGCTCCGGCGCGACGCCGTCCTGCTCTGCCGGGGCGATGGCAGCGTCAGGGGCGCTGATAAATTCGGGGCGGGAGAAGTCCGGGTGGTGATAGGGGTGAAGCTGAAAGCTCATAGCAGGATCCGTCCTTTCTGTCGATCGTGAGATCGCATATATAAATGTGCGCCCCGCCCCGGCAGAGCCGGGACGGAACGCGCTTTTTCTCGTATGTTACAGCTTGTTGACCACGGGGATGATCATGGGGCTGCGCTTGGTGTGCTTGAAGAGGTAGTTGCTGGCTGCGGACTTCACCGCACCCCGCAGCTCGCCCATGTCTCGGCTGTTTTTGCCGATGACGGTGAGGGCGGCCTTGCTGGCCACCTCCTGCAGCTGCTGCATCAGTTCCTCGGACTCCTTCACGTAGATGAAACCCCTGGTGATGATCTCCGGATCGCTGATGAGCTGGCCGTTCTGGATGTTCAGGATGATGACCACCATGCCGTCCTCGGCCAGGATCTTGCGGTCCCGCAGCACGACGGCACCCACATCGCCCACGCCGCTGCCGTCCACGAATACCTCGCCGGAGGGGGCGGGATTCTCAGCGACCTTGATGGTCTTGGTGGTCAGCTCGATGACGTTGCCGATCTCCGGCAGGACGATATTTTTTTTGTCCATGCCCATCTCCAGAGCCAGCTGCATGTGGCGGCGCAGATGGCGCTGCTCGCCGTGCAGGGGAATGAAGAAGCGGGGACGGGTGAGGGCGTGGATGATCTTCAGCTCCTCCTGGCAGGCGTGACCGGAGACGTGGAGGGGGTCACTTTTATCGTACACCACGTCCACGCCCTTACGGATCAGCTCGTTGATGACCCGGCCCACGGTCTTTTCATTGCCGGGGATGGCGCTGGCGGAGATGATGACCCGGTCGCCGGGGCCGACATCGATCTGCCGGTGCTGGGAGAAGGCCATGCGGTACAGGGCGCTCATCTCCTCGCCCTGGCTGCCGGTGGTGATGACCACCTGCTTGTCCAGAGGCATGGATTTCAGCTTGTTGATGTCCACCACGGTGTTCTTGGGCAGTTTCATGTAGCCCAGCTCCGTGGCTACCTTCATGATGTTCTCCATGCTGCGGCCAGTGACGGCCACCTTCCGCCCGCAGGCGGCCGCGGCATCGATGACCTGCTGGATGCGGTGGACGTTGCTGGCGAAGGTGGTGACGATGATGCGCTTTTTGCACCCGGTGAACTGCCGGATGAAGGTCTTGCCCACGGTGCGCTCGCTCATGGTGTAGCCCGGGCGCTCCACGTTGGTGGAGTCCGCCAGCAGGGCCAGGACCCCCTCCTTGCCCAGAGCGCCGAACCGGGCCAGGTCAATGACCTCCCCGTCGATGGGGGTGGAGTCGATCTTGAAGTCGCCGGTGTGGACCACGGTGCCCAGATGGGTGTGGATGGCGAAGGCCACGGAG
>CAYSDG010000090.1:0-7299 GCA_964429705.1 uncultured Oscillospiraceae bacterium
GATGTCCAGGGTATTATGGTGGGTGATGAAGGGACGGGCCGCAGCGCCGCCAGCCAGCGTGTTCAGGACAGGCGTCTCCACCTCCATATAGCCCCGCTCATCCAGGAAGTTGCGCAGATACTTGACGAACTTGCTGCGGATCTCAAAGTTGCGGCGGGAATCGGGGTTCATAATAAGATCCACATAGCGCTGACGATAACGCATCTCCTTGTCCGTCAGGCCATGGAACTTCTCAGGCAGAGGCAGCAGAGACTTGCTCAGCAGCGTGACCTCCTTGACGCGGACGCTCATCTCGCCGCGCTGGGTGCGGAAAGCCTCGCCCTTCACGCCCACAATATCGCCAATATCATACTTCTTGAAGCGGTTATAGACCGCCTCATCCATCTCATCCTTGCGGGCATACAGCTGGATACGGCCAGTCTTGTCCTGCATATCGCAGAAGCTGACCTTACCCATGCCGCGCTTGCTCATCAGGCGGCCAGCCACGGAGACAGCGCTGCCCTCCAGCGCGTCAAAATTGTCCTTGATATCCTGGGTGTGGTGGGTCACCTCGAACTTGGTCTCCTGGAAGGGATCCATCCCCTCCTTCTGCAGATTCGCCAGCTTCTCGCGGCGGACCTTCAGGATCTCGCTGAGGTCCTGCTGGACCTCGCTGTTGTTCACATGCTCAGCCATATCTCTATCTCCTCATTGGTAAGCGCTTCAGCGCTCGATTTTCTCAATCTTATACTGCATATCACCGGCAGGCGCGGCCACGGTGACCACCTTGCCCTCCTTGGCACCCATCAGGGCCTTGCCGAAGGGGGAGTCCTCGCTGATGCTGCCGTGCATTGCGTCTGCCTCCTGGCTGCCCACGATCTTGAACACACGGGACATGCCGTTGGCCACAGCTGTGACGGTCACGGTACTGCCGATGGTGACCTGATCGGCGGGCATGTCATCCTCCTCGATGACCACAGCGTGAAGCAGGATGTTCTCCAGCTCGCCGATGCGGGAGTAGAGCTTGCCCTGCTCGTTCTTCGCCTCATCGTACTCGCTGTTCTCGCTCAGGTCGCCGAAACCGCGGGCCACCTTGATCATCTCTGCCACTTCGTCGCTGCGGGTGGTCTTCAGATAATTCAGCTCCTGCTGCAGCTCATCGAAGCGTGCCTGGCTCATTTTGAATTCTTTTTTCATGTCCAATGTCCTTTCCGGTCTTCCGTATTCATGGGTCGCCCACCGAAAGGTGCAACGACCCAATTTAGTCATTTTATCATAATGCGTAAGCATTATAGCGGTATTTTCCCATTCTGTCAACCTCAATTTCAGCCAAAATGTTCTCTAACGGCAGGCTGCCCGCGCCGTACAGCGCCGCCAGCAGCTGCTCCCGGCAGCAATTTGGCTCCGTCTGCTCCGCCAGCGCCGCGGGGAGGCCGTAGCGCACCGCCTGCCACCCCAGATCGTCTCCCGGGCAAAGGGCATAGCAAATGGCATTTTCGGCCCGCAGCCCCTCCCGGCGGCCATAGAGCAGCAGGGCGTCCGCCCGCTCCAGCTGCTCTCTCCCTGGCGACAGCAGCAGCGATATTCCGTACTCCCGCCGCAGTCCGCGGGCGAATTTCTCCCCGCCGGGAACATCCAGCAGCACATAGCGATAGCGGATCGCCAGTGTCTTCACAGCGTCCATCAGCGGTCGGCTCAGGTGCTGCCCACTGACAGCAATGGTGGCCTGTGTGCCGCTCAGTCCCCTGTCTGTCAGCTGTCGCTGCACCAGCGGAACCGCCAGCGCCTGGCGCAGTGCCAGAACATCCACAGGCATGATCCCCTGCCTGAGAAACAGGCTGGTACAGGGCAGATCCACCGGGAACACCGCCTGACGCACGCCCTGTGTACGCAGTCGGCGGGCCGCGGCCGCGATTCGTTTTCGCTGCAGCAGCCCGCGCCGCTCCTCTGACACTCGCAGCACGGCGAAGCCTGTTCCCAGCAGCTGCCGCCTCTCCAGTGTTGGCCGCCTGGGTCCGTCTCCATAGCTGATATATCCCAGCATCCTTTCCCCCGTCCTTTCCCGCAAAGCATAAAATCGCCCTTCACCCCATGGTATGGGGAAAAGGGCGATTTTATGCTGACGCAGTGCCTTACCAGGCCTTGATGTAACCGGGCAGATAGTTCAAAGGATCGACGCGGGAGCCGTTCTCCGTGATCTCATAGTGGATATGGGGACCGCTGGAGATGCCGGTGGAGCCACTGATGCCGATGACCTGTCCCTGGCTCACCGTCTGTCCCTCGCTGACAGCGCGGCTGGACATATGGGCATACAGGGTGGTGTTGCCCCTGCCGTGGCTGATGACCACATAGTTGCCATAGGAGCTGGAGTGCTTGGAGGTGATAACCACGCCGGCCTTGGTGGCCAGCACATTGGTGGTATAGCCCACACCGCCGATGTCCACACCCTTGTGGTTGGTGGAGGCACCCGGGATACCGGTGTTGCGGCCGCCCATGGGGGAGGTGATGCGGCGGCTGGTGGTGCAGGGCCAGATGTAGCCGCCCACCGAGGTGCTCCAGCCCAGCTGAGCCGCCAGCTCCTCGGTCTTCTTCACGATCTCCTTCTGGATCTGCTCCTCCTCATCCTGCACCTGCTGCAGGGCCTCAGCATACTCCTCTACATTGGCCTCGATCTCTTTGACCAGCTGATTGGCCTCCTCCCGCTGGTTCGAGAGGTCGACCTTCTGCTCCTCCAGCTTGGTCTTGGCCGCCTCGCTCTCGCCCTTCAGCTGCTCCTGCGTCTCCTGCTTGGTCTCGATCTCCCCACGCAGCGCCATAATATCGTCCATCAGGCTCTGGTCATAGTCAATGACCATCTGCACATCGGACAGTCGGCCCAGGAGGTCCGAAAAATCCTCCGCGGAAAACAGTACCTCCCAGAAGGAGGGCGTTCCCTGCTCCTCCATCATCCGGGCCCGCTGGCAGAAGAGCGTGTACTGCTCCGCCTCCTGTGCCTGGTTCTCCTCCAGCTCATAGGCTGTTTGGCTCAGCAGCGCCTCATAGCCGGAGATCTGATGCTCCGTGTTGGTGATCTCCTTCTCCGTCACCTCGATCTGCTGATCCAGCAGATTGCGGCGATAAACAGCGTTGGCCTTGTCGTTTTTCAGACTGGCCAGCTCGGACTTCAGCGCCTTGCGCTGCTGCGCCAGAGACGAAGCCTCGCTCTCTAGATTGTCAATATCGCTCTGGGTCACAGCGCTCGCGGTCTCCCCCATGGGGGCGGCCAGCATCGCCGCCAGCAGCAGCGCCGCAACAAGCGTTCTTCCCAGCATGTTCCAGTGTCTTTTCACAGCTTGCTCCTTTCGCTCTTACACCAGCAGGAACTTGCGGATGGCGGACAGACTGCCGCCTACGCCGATCAGCATACCGGCCGCCGCAAAGACGGCTGCCACAGGCTGCCACATCTCCGCGAAGGGCAGCACCGTGATGAGGTTAATGGTGTCATTCTGGGCCACGGAGCGGGTCACAGCCTCGTAGAGTCCCCACTGGAGGAAGAAGCCGATGACCGCGGAAAACAGGCCCAGCAAAAAGCCCTCGTAGACAAAGGGCCAGCGAATGAAGCCGTTGGTGGCGCCCACCATCTTCATGATCGCGATCTCGTCCCGCCGGTCAAAGGTAGTAAGCTTGATGGTATTGGCGATGATAAACACCGAGACAATAAAGAGTACCGCAATGAGTACGACGCACACGATGCCCACCACATTGCGGATGGTGATAAAGCCCTCCGCCTCATTCTCCATAGCGTTGACATCCGCGATACCGGAAATATCCTCCAGCGCATCCCGGGTTGCCGCCATATAGCCGATGTCCTCCAGGTCGATGGTATAGCGGTGGCGGAAGTTTTCGTCCGGCAGACCCTCGAAGAGCTCCTTGCCCTTATATTTGTTGCGGAATGCCTCCGCCGCCTCAACATTGGAGATAAAGGTCGCATTGGCCACATTGGGCACCTTCTCCAACTGTGCCTCCAGCGCCTTTGCCTCCTCATCCGTCAGCGTCTCGTCTACAAAGGCCAGCATCTGGTTTCTGGACTCCATATCCTCCAGCATGGCGTTGGCATTGACGGCCACCAGGGCAAAGGTGCCCATGATCAGCAGACAGGCCACGGTGATACCGATGGACGCAAAGGACATGAAGCCGTGGCTGAACATGTTGTTGGCGCCCTCGCGCATAAAGTAAAAAATGTTGTGCTTGCTCACTGCGCTTTCCTCCCGTAATAGCCCTTGCCGTCGCTGACCACGCAGCCCCGCTCCAGCATCACGACCCGCTTATCGAAGCGGTTGACCAGGTCCTTCTCATGGGTGACCACCAGCACCGTGGTACCCAGAGCGTTGATGCGCTCCAGAAGGCGCATAATCTCCAGGGAGCGGGCGGGGTCCAGATTGCCGGTGGGCTCATCGGCAATGATGGTGCTGGGATTGTTCAGCAGCGCCCGGGCAATGGCCACACGCTGCTGCTCACCGCCGGACAGCTCCGAGGGCAGGCGGCGGCTCTTATTTTCCAGCCCCACCAGCTCCAGCACATAGGGGATGCGCTTTTTGATCTCCCGGGAACTTGCGCCAACAGCCCGCATGGCGAAAACCATGTTGTCGTACACGGATTTGTTTTCGATCAGGCGGAAATCCTGAAAAATAACGCCAACCGTGCGGCGCAGATAGGGGATCTGGCGCTCCTTGATATTCCGGAGGGAAAAGCCGTTGACCATGACCCGGCCCTCAGAGGGCTCCACCTCACCGATGAGCACCTTGATGACTGTGGACTTACCGCTGCCGGATGGACCGACCATAAAGACGAACTCGCCGTCCTGTATCTCCAGCGACAAGCCATTGAGGGCATGGGTGCCATTGGGATACTCCTTTACTACATCTGTCAATCGAATCATATATCTATATTACCTTCCTGTGTGCTGTATAGAATTTATGTTAACACATTGGTTCTGTAGAAAATTACAAAAAGTTACATAATAATGATACACAAAAATCCCCCCGCCGTCAAGGCGCTATCCCGTTTTTCGCCCTTTTTCTTTTATTTGGAAAAACGAATCGGAGGGGCAATACTGCGCCTTTCCCTCCCCTGTTCTCTGCGAAAAAACGCCGGAGACCTGCGGCCTCCGGCGTCTGTTTTCCAAATTATGTTAAGCGTCGATCCCACGGCTGGTCAGATATTTCTTGACCATCAGAGCGACCTTGAATGTAATGGCGTCATCGAACTCCCGTAGGTCCAGTCCAGTCAGCTTCTTGATCTTCTCCAGACGATAGACCAGCGTATTGCGGTGGACGAAGAGCTTGCGAGCCGTCTCCGAGACGTTCAGATTATTCTCAAAGAACTTGTGGATCGTAAACAGGGTCTCCTGATCCAGGGAGTCGATGGGATTCTTCTTAAAGACCTCCATCAGAAACATCTCACAAAGGGTGGTGGGCAGCTGGTAGATCAGCCGGCCGATGCCCAGGTTCTCATAGTTGATAACACACTTCTCCGTGTCAAAAACCTTACCCACCTCGATGGCGATCTGCGCCTCCTTGTAGCACTTGGCCAGCTCCCGCAGATGCATCGCCACTGTGCCCACGCCGATGACCAGATGGTTCTCCTCGTCGCCGCAGAGGGCCGTCTCCAGCATAGCGGACACGCGCTGGATCTCCTTCTCATAGCCATTCTCCGGCAGCTGGTGGATCAGAGCTACATCATTATCACCGATGCTGAGAACAAAATCATTCTGGCGGTCCGGGAAGAGTCCCTGGATCACATCCACCAGCATGACCTCATTGTTCTCCGCCTGACGGACCACAAAGACACCGCGGGGCACCTCGGGCAGAACATGCAGCTCCTTCGCCCGCATATAAATATCACTGGGCATGATATTGTCGGAAATGATATTCTTGATAAAGGAGCCGCGGTCATGCTTCTCCTCATAATAGCTCTTGGCTCCGTTCAGAGAGACGCTGGCCATAGCGCACACCGCGCGGCTCACCTCATCATCTCCCATGGTAAAAACGGCATAGTCGAAGTGAGAGCCCCAACCGCTCAGCGCCCGGAAGGTGCGGCCATCCACAGATACCACAGCGCCCTCCGCCTGATTGATCACGCTCACGTACTCCGGCCATTTCCGGCCATGCAGCCCAAGGTCACTGCAGGAAATGACCGCACCCTCGCCGTCGATCACGCCAACAACGCGGTCCGTCGCCTCTTTGATCTGCAGGACTACATTCTGAAATATCCTTCCCGACATATATTTATCCTCCATATGTCCTAAGTCACAACAATGATTTGTGCAATATGTCAAGTTCGATTTTCATTATACGGGTTCTTTTGACAAAAAGCAAGATATTTTTTATTTTTTACACAAAAAATATATAACTTTTTTGGCTAAATCGTCATTCATTCTTATTGCATCTGTCCGCCCAACGCGCACACCTCTTCCGGTGTCAAATGGCGGTATTCTCCCTTCTCCAAAGCGGGGTCCAGCAGCAGCGGCCCCATGGAGAGCCGCTTCAGGTAGAGGACCTCCGCCCCCCTGCTGGCGGTCATTCGCTTGACCTGATGGAACTTTCCCTCGCGCAGGGTGATATGGACCTCGCGGCCATCTCCCAACAGCTCCAGCCCCGCCGGCATACACACCAGGCCGTCCGCCAGTGTGATGCCCCGGCGAAAAGCCTCCTGATCCTCCAGCCCCAGCGGCTGATCCAGCCGGGCATAGTAGACCTTATCCACGTGGCTCTTGGGGGCCAGGAGCCGATGCGCCAAGTCGCCGTCGTTCGTCAGCAGCAGCAGTCCCTCGGTATCCTTATCCAATCGGCCGACTGGAGAGAGTCCCCGTCTGCGCAGCTCCGGCGCCAGCAGATCCAGCACCGTGGGCTGCCGCCGGTCCTCGGTGGCTGTCAGAATGCCCGCCGGCTTGTGGAGCATAATATACGTATACGCCTGGTACCCCAGCGCCTCGCCGTCTACCAGGATCTCCTGGAGCGCGGGGTCCAGTTTTTCCTCACCATTGGCGGCAGGCATACCGTCCACCAGGACCCGCCCCTCCTTGATCAGGAGCTTCGCCTCCCGCCGCGACCAGCGCCCTGTGGCCGCCATCAGCTTGTCCAAACGCTCTTTCGCCATCGCGCACATCCTTTCTTATCATATATTTCTTCGCTTCAGCAACAAAAAAGGCGGTCACCTTTCGGTGACCGCCTGAAAGCAATTACGCTATAATGGATAACTGATTACTCAGCGACCTCGATGACAACACCCGAACCAACAGTGCGGCCACCCACACGGATAGCGAAAAGCAGACCCATATCG
>CAYSDG010000091.1:0-7272 GCA_964429705.1 uncultured Oscillospiraceae bacterium
AGGTGGACGAGTCCATTGAGCGCTACAGCGTACTGCGCTCCCAGATGGCCATCGAGCGGTGCGACGTGTGCCTGATCCTCATCGACGCCACCGAGGGCGTCACCGAGCAGGACACCAAGGTGGCCGGTATGGCCCACGAGGCGGGCAAGGCCTGCATCATCGTGGTCAACAAGTGGGACCTGGTGGAGAAGGACGGCAAGACCATGGACCGGATGCGGGAGGAGGTCCGCCGGGAGCTGAGCTTTATGACCTACGCCCCCATCCTATTTATCTCCGCCGTTACGGGCCAGCGGGTGGAGCGGCTTTTTGAGCTGATCCAGTATGTCAACAACCAGGCCAGCACCCGCATCACCACCGGTATGCTCAACAATGTTCTGGCGGACGCGCAGACCAGAGTGCAGCCCCCCACGGACAAGGGCCGCCGCCTGAAGATCTACTACATGACCCAGACCGGCATCAAGCCCCCTCACTTCGTCTGCTTCTGCAACGACGCGCGGCTGTTCCACTTCTCCTATCAGCGCTATCTGGAGAACCAGCTGCGCAGCGTGTTCGGTCTGGAGGGTACGCCCATCCGCATGACCATCCGGCAGAAGGGTGACAAGGAGGGATAAGCGATGCCTGTGAGTGTGATCGACTGGCTGCGGTATTTCGCGGTGTGTATGCTGGTCCCGGCAGTGGCGGGCTATTTCTGCGGCGGCGTCAACGGGGCGATTCTGATCTCCAAGTACTTTTTCAAAGAGGATGTCCGCTCCAAGGGCAGCGGCAACGCGGGGCTCACCAATTTCTACCGCAACTACGGCGGCAAATATGTGGCCTTTGTAATCGCGCTGGATATGCTGAAGATGGTGGCGGCAGTGGTCATCGCCTGCCTCTTTATGGGGTGGACCATCGAGGCCAAGCTGTGGGGCGGCCTGTTCTGCGTGCTGGGGCATATGTTCCCGGCCCTCTACCAGTTCAAGGGCGGCAAGGGTATCCTCTCCAGCGGCACGCTGCTGATCCTGCTGGACTGGCGGGTGGCGCTGGTGGCATGGGGCACCTTCCTGCTGCTGGTGGTGCTGACCCGCTACATCTCCCTGGGCAGCGTGGTCTGCTCGGTGACGGCCCCCATCTCCACGCTGCTGTGCTACCCCGGGCACTGGTTTGCTATCGCGGTGATGACCCTCATTGCCGGTATGGTGATCTGGGCGCACCGGAGCAACATCATGCGCCTGGCCCACGGGACAGAGAGCAAGTTCCAGTTCAAAAAATAGCGCGTTGAGCGCCGTTCAAAAATGATCCCATAGACAGGAAGGGAAATGCAATCATGAAGATCACTGTTTTGGGCAGCGGCGGCTGGGGCACGGCCCTGGCTATCCTGCTGCTGGATAACGGCCACGAGGTGACGCTGTGGTCCCACCGGGAGGAGGAGGCTGCCATCCTGCGCCAGACGCGGGAGAACCGCCTGCTGAAGGGCGTTCCGCTGCCGGATGGTCTGAAGATCGTGTCGGAGCTGGCCCCGGTGGGGGAGAGCGATGTTGTCGTGATGGCGACGCCCTCTTTTGCCATTCGGGATACGGCCAGGCGCATCGCGCCCCTGGTCCGGGAGAGCGCCGTAGTGGTCTCGGTGTCAAAGGGCATTGAGAAGGACACAAATCTGATCCTGACGGATGTCATCGAAGAGGAGCTGTCCGGCCGCGTGCCTGTGGTGGCGCTGTCGGGTCCCTCCCACGCGGAGGAGGTGGGCCGCCGGATCCCCACCGGCGTGGTGGCCGCCTGCCGGGATCTCGGGGCCGCGCAGCTGGTGCAGGAGATCTTTATGAGCCCCCGCTTCCGGGTGTACACCAACACCGATATTGTTGGCGTGGAGCTGGGCGCGGCGCTGAAAAATATTCTGGCGCTGTGCTGCGGCATCAATGACGGCATGGGGCTGGGGGACAACACCAAGGCCCTGCTGATGACCCGGGGCATGACGGAGATGGCCCGCCTGGGCGTGGCCCTGGGTGGGCGGAAGGAGACCTTTGCCGGGCTCTCCGGCATGGGGGACCTGATCGTTACCTGTACCTCCATGCACTCCAGAAATCGCCGTTGCGGCATCCTTATCGGCCGGGGAAAGCCGGTGGAGGAGGCTATGCGCGAGGTGGGAGCCACCGTGGAGGGGTATTTTGCCGCCCTCAGCGCCCACCAGCTGGCGGGCCGGGTGGGCGTGGAAACGCCCATCTGCCAGTGCGCCTACGGTGTGCTGTACGAGAACCAGCCCGTGGAGTCGGTGGTGGGGCAGCTGATGACCCGCGACCGGCGCAACGAGGTGGATGAGACCTGGATCTGATGCGGACGCACTCTGCGGCACCGTTATCAGAGACGTATACATGACAGAACAGAGAGAAATAGGAGAGCTGAAATGAACAAACCTGTGTTGGTGGTCCTGGCTGCCGGAATGGGCAGCCGCTACGGTGGACTCAAGCAGATGGACAGCATGACCGGCTACGGTCAGAACATCATCGACTACTCGGTGTACGATGCCCGCCGTGCGGGCTTCGAGGAAGTGATCTTCGTCATCAAGCGGGAGATCGAGGCGGATTTCAAGGCCCTGGTGGGCGCGCGGATCGGCCGGGGCATCCGGGTGCGGTATGCCTTTCAGGAGATGAGCGATCTGCCGGAGGGCTTTTCTGTGCCCGCCGGGCGGAAGAAGCCCTGGGGCACCACCCACGCTGTGCTGGCGGCCCGGGAGCTGATCGACGGCCCCTTCGCCGTCATCAACGCTGATGACTACTATGGCCCCCAGGCCTTCCGGGATATGTACCAGTACCTCTCCACCCACCATGAGCGGGGCGAGTACGCCATGGCCGGTTATCTGCTGGGCAACACGGTGTCGGAGCATGGCAGCGTGGCCCGCGGCGTCTGCCAGGTGGATGACAACGGTTACCTGCGCCAGGTGGTGGAGCATACCAAGATCTTCAAGGACGGGGAGAATGCCCGCTCCACCATGGATGACGGCGCGACCTGGGAGGAGCTGCCCGGCTCCACACTGGTGTCCATGAACTTCTGGGGCTTCCAGAAGAGCTTCATGGAGGAGAGCGGTGCGCTCTTTGCCGGTTTCCTGGAGAAGGTGATGGCGGAGAACCCGGAGAAGGGGGAGGTCTATCTGCCCCTGCCGGTCAGCAGCCTGGTGGAGAGCGGGAAGGCACAGGTCAAGGTGCTGCCCTGCAAGGACAAGTGGTTCGGCGTGACCTATCACGAGGACAAGCCCGCTGTGGTGGCCGCGCTGCAGGAGATGACGGCCAACGGTCTCTACCCCGAGGAACTCTGGGCATAAAAATTGGATGATGTGACAAAATGGACAGGCTCGCGGGCCTGTCCATTTTCTGCGGGAAGCTGATTTTTTCTATGGAAAAATACCGGAAAACAGCGTATGATAGAGGAAGGAAAAAGGGAACGGGGGACAGCGATGATCTTTTATTTTTCGGCCACCGGCAACAGCAAGTATATGGCCCAGTGTCTGGCCGAGGCCACGGGAGACAGGCTCATCTCCATGCCGGAGGCGATCCAGGCCCGCAGCTACCAGTATGAAGTAGGGCGGGAGGAGCGCATCGGCTTTGTGGTGCCGACATATTTTTATGGCCTGCCCAGTGTGCTGCGCTTCTTTGTGGAGAAGCTGACGCTGACCGGGTATGAGGAGCAGTATGTCTATGTGGCGCTGACCTGCGGCGGCAGCACGGGGGACGCGGCGGGCATGCTGGCGAAAATGCTGCGGAAGAAGGGGATCACCCTGTCCGCCCAGTTCGCGGTGCCCATGGTGGACAACTATATCCCCATGAGCAAGCTGGCGGGGGAGGAGAAGCGGGAGAAGTGCCTGGACGCCGCGGAGGAGTATATCGACGAGGCACGGCGGGCCGTTCGCTCCCGCGGCTTTGGAGACTATAACCGCTGCCAGGGCGTGGCACCTGCCGCACTGACCGCCGCGGCCTATCCGCTGTATGAGAGGCGGCGGCCCACCAAGGTCTTTGTGGTGACAGATGCCTGCACGGGCTGCGGTCTCTGCCAGCAGGTCTGCCCCTGTGAGGCGATCAGGCTGGAGAGCGGCAGACCGGTGTGGACCAAGCCCCAGTGCGTCCACTGTCTGGGCTGCCTGCACCGCTGCCCCGGCGGAGCGATCCACTGGAAGAAGGCGGACGAGGCCCGGGGAAGATACTATAACCCGAGAGTGCGGGATGAGCAGCCGTAAGGCTGCTCGTTCTTTTGCCGCAGACAGCCGTTGCTGGCGGCAGGGTAAAGCGGAAAAAGAAGAAAAAACGGAAAATTTTAGCGTAGATTTAACAAACTGTACATGAACAGCGGGGGAGATCTATGGTATAATACTTGCAATAATGGGAGTATAGGCGTTTTGTCGCGATCATACGACCTTAGGAAATGGGATAAGGAAAACAGAGCATATGAACAGAGAGAACATGCTGGAGCTGGGCATCGACATCGGCTCCACAACAGCCAAGGTCGTTCTGGTGGACGGCCAGAAGATCCTTTTTGAAAAATACCAGCGGCACTTCTCCCAGGTGCGGCAGAAGACGCTGGAGCTGCTGGAGGAAGTGGCGCCTCTGGTGGGGGACCGGCCGCTGACGGCGGCCATTTCCGGCTCTGCCGGACTGGGCCTGGCCCAGAGCGCGGGCATCCCCTTCGTGCAGGAGGTCTTTGCCACCGGCGAGGTGGTGCGCCTGCTGGAGCCGGATACCTCCGCTGTCATTGAACTGGGCGGCGAGGACGCCAAGATCATCTTCTTCGACGGCGGCATCGACGAGCGTATGAACGGTTCCTGTGCCGGCGGCACAGGGGCATTTATCGACCAGATGGCCACCCTTCTGGATGTAACGGTGGACGAGCTGGATGAGCTGAGTCTGCAGAGCCAGCGGCTGTACCCCATTGCCTCCCGCTGCGGCGTTTTCGCCAAGACGGACATCCAGCCCCTGCTGAACCAGGGTGCCAAGCACGCCGACGTGGCTGCCAGCATCTACCAGGCGGTGGTGAACCAGACCATCGCCGGTCTGGCCCAGGGCAAGAAGATCCAGGGCAAGGTGCTGTTTCTGGGCGGCCCGCTGTACTACTGCAAGGGCTTGCGCAAGCGGTTCCAGGAGACACTGAAGCTGACGGATGAGCAGGCGGTGTTTCCGGAGTATGGCCGCCTGGCTGTGGCCATGGGCGCGGCGCTGTACGGCGGCGAGTCCGGTGTGACCTTCACCATGCCGGAGCTGCTGGAGAAGATCCGCAGCGCGGGTGCCGCCCGCAAGAGCGCCAATCTGCTGCCGCCCCTCTTTGCCGACGAGGCGGAGTATGTCGCCTTCCGCGACCGCCATGGCAAGGCTGATGTGGCCCGCAGAGAACTCAGCGACTACACGGGGGATGCCTGGCTGGGCATCGACTGCGGCAGCACCACCACCAAGGTGGCTCTGCTCAGCAGGGAGAAAGAGCTGCTGTACACCTACTACTCCTCCAACCGGGGCAACCCGGTGCAGATCGTCAAGGAGCAGCTGGAGACGATCTACAGCCTCTGCGGCGACCGGGTCCGCATCTGCGGCAGCGCCGTCACCGGATATGGTGAGGAGCTGATCCGGGCGGCCTTCAGCGTGGACCGGGGCGTGGTGGAGACCATCGCCCACTACACCGCCGCCAAGCATTTCTGCCCCCAGGTGGATTTTATTCTGGACATCGGCGGCCAGGACATCAAGTGCTTTAAGATCAAAAATGGGGCCATCGACTCCATTATGCTCAATGAGGCCTGCTCCTCCGGCTGCGGCTCCTTTATCGAGACCTTTGCCAGATCCATGGGCTACTCCATTGCCGACTTCGCGGCAAAGGGTATCCATGCGACGGCCCCTGTGAACCTGGGCAGCCGCTGCACCGTGTTTATGAACTCCTCCGTCAAGCAGTCCCAGAAGGACGGCGCTTCTGTGGAGGATATTTCCGCCGGTCTCTCCGTCAGCGTGGTGAAAAACGCCATCTACAAGGTCATCCGCGCCGGCAGCGCCGATGAGCTGGGTGAGCATGTGGTGGTCCAGGGCGGCACCTTCTACAATGACGCGGTGCTGCGGGCCTTTGAGCAGGAGCTGGGCAAGGACGTGATCCGACCCGCCATCGCGGGCCTGATGGGTGCCTACGGCGCGGCGCTGTACGCCATGGATCTGCAGGAGAGCAGCATCATTACGCCCCAGGGGCTCCAGTCCTTCCAGCACACCGCCAAGGCGGCCACCTGCCAGGGCTGCACCAACCACTGCCGCCTGACCATCAACAGCTTTGGCGGCGGCAAGAAGTACATCTCCGGCAACCAGTGCCAGAAGGGCCTGGGGTTGCAGAACGCGGAGGAGGTCCCGAACCTCCACGCCTGGAAGCGGGAGACGCTGATGGCGCTGCAGCCCGGCCCCGCTATCCGGGGCACCATCGGTCTGCCGCTGGCCCTGGGCATGTATGAGCTGCTGCCCCTGTGGCACGCGTTCTTTACGAAGCTGGGCTTCCGGGTAGAGGTGTCCGGCCTCTCCACCCGGCGGGTCTACGAGAAGGGGCAGTTCTCCATCCCCTCCGATACCGCCTGCTATCCCGCCAAGATCATGCACGGCCACATGGAGCTGCTGCTGGAGCGGGGAGTGGACGCTATCTTCTACCCCAGCCTTACCTATAACGTGGACGAGAAGGCGGGGGACAACCACTACAACTGCCCGGTGGTGGCCTACTACGCGGAGCTGCTCCACGGCAACATGGACGATCTGGCAAACACCCGGTTCCTGTATCCCTTCCTGAACATCAACGACCGGCGGGAGCTGACCAAGGAACTTTTTGCCGCCCTGTCTCCTGTGTTCCGGGACATCACGAAAAAAGAGGTGCGCCAGGCGCTGGACCACGCCTTTGCCGCCTATGACGACTATATGGCAAGGCTGCGGCAGAAGGGCGAGGAGGCTGTGGCCTGGGCCAGAGCCAACGGCAAGCGCATCATGATCCTGGCGGGCCGCCCCTACCACGTGGACCCTGAGATCGGCCACGGCATCGACAAGCTGGCGACCTCCCTGGGCTTTGTGGTGGTCAGCGAGGACAGCGTCTGCCACCTGGCGGAGCCGGTCTCCGTGCGGGTGCTGAACCAGTGGACCTACCACGCCCGGCTGTACCGGGCGGCCCGGTACGCCTGTGAGCATCCGGACACCCAGTTGGTGCAGCTGGTCAGCTTCGGCTGCGGCGTGGATGCCATCACCACGGACGAGGTCCGGGATATTCTGGAGCGGGGCGACAAGCTCTATACCCAGATCAAGATCGACGAGA
>CAYSDG010000092.1:0-7069 GCA_964429705.1 uncultured Oscillospiraceae bacterium
CTGCATCCCCAACGCCTCGGAACCCCGCAACGACATCATTCAGGCCGTGGAGCTGGGCAGCAGCATCGAGCTCAGCGCCGACGGCCCCATCCGTCCCCCCTACGCCGTCTATTTCCAGGGCGGCCTCACCTGGCAGCACGCCAAGCTGGGCATCCTCATGAGCCTGCAGAAGATGGTGGACGCGGGGATCGTGACCCTGTAACGACCACCGAGCATAACGAAAACGGTCCGGCGGGAGCGCAGTGCTCCTGCCGGACCGTTCCGCATTTTTGCCTTATCCTAAACCGGCGCGGCGGTGGGCTCACGCCAGCCGCATCCGGATGTGAGGGATGCCGTCCTCCAGAAACTCCGCCGACTCCTGGCGGAAGCCCAGGTTCTCATAGAGCTGCCGGGCGTAGGTCTGGGCCTCGATGACGATGGGGCCGGGGCCAAAGCGCTCCCGGGCCACTCGGATCCCCTCCCGGACGATCCGGGTCCCCAGGCCGCGCCGCCGCTCCACGGCGATGACCCGGCCCAGCGACAGCTCCGGGAAGGATACGCCCCGGTCCAGCACCCGCAGATAGGCCCGGATCTCGCCGTCCTCCTCCAGCCAGACGTGGATGGCGGTCAGGTCCTTATCGTCCACCTCCTGATAGGGGCAGCTCTGCTCCACCACGAACACCGACACCCGCAGCTTCAGGATTGCAAACAGCTCCCGGGCGGTCAGGTCCTCAAAATGCTTGACGATCAGCTCCATGGGCGCGCCCTCAGACCAGGATGCCCAGGTGCTCCAGCAGGATCTTCAGCCCGATGAGGCACAGGATCAGGCCGCCGGTGAAGGTGGCCTTGTTCTTAAAGCGCGCGCCGAACTTCTGGCCGATCCACACGCCGATCACCGACAGGGTGAAGGTGATGACGGCGATGAAGGACACGGCGGGGACAATGTCCACCCGCAGGAAAGCGAAGGTAATGCCCACTGCCAGCGCGTCGATACTGGTGGCCACTGCCATGACGAACAGCTCCCGCAGGGCGAAGGCGTCGGCCCCCTCTGCCCCGGCCTCGTCATCATCGTGGAAGGCATCCCACATCATCTTGCCGCCCAGATAGGCCAGCAGGATGAAGGCGATCCAGTGGTCCACACTGACGATGTACCGCTCGAACTGGCTGCCCAGCACCCAGCCCAGCAGGGGCATGAAGCCCTGGAAGCCGCCGAAGAACGCGCCCACCAGCAGCGCCCGGCGGATGCTCATTTTCTGCAGGCTCAGCCCCTTGCAGATGGACACGGCGAAGGCATCCATGCTCAGCCCCACGGCAATCAAAAACAGCTCCATCAGAGTCATACGTTGTTTCTCCTTTTTGTTCCAATTTCTCTCTTTTTTCCAGTCTCCGGCAAAAAAAGAATGCCAGACGCGCCGCGCCTGACAAGCGATACCACTCCCCATGCACAGCACAACGCCATACATGAGTCTCGTTGATTAAGGCAAGCCAGGCCCCAGGGCCAGTGTGTTGACTTGCCGCGGGCTGCCCCGCCACTACTCCCTCATGAAGTTGTTTCATTTTACTACAGCGGCACAGGGTTAGTCAACGCTAACAGGCAAAGCCATCCGTCTCTGACGGATGGCTTTGTTTTCTGTCTGCGGCGGGATGCGTTTTTTGTCGGTACCAGCGGCGGGCAAATGCGCCCTCACTCCACCAGCAGCGCCTCGAACCCGGGGCTATAGAACACATCTCCGCTGCTGTCCACCCACAGGGCCTGGGCGTCATACCGCTCCAGCAGGGCCTGCCCCGCCTGCCGGGGCAGCAGGAACAGCGCCGTGGAGAGGGCATCCGCCGCGCCGGAGTCGGCGCACACCACCGTGACCGCCCGCCAATAGCTGCCGGGATAGAGGGTGTCCGTGTCGATGATATGGTGGTAGCTCACGCCGTCCACCTCATAGGCGCGCTGGTAGTCCCCGCTGGTGACCACGCTGCCCCGCGTCACATACACGCCGCACAGCAGCCCCTCCGGGTCCGCCGGGTCCTGCACACCCACAGCCCACGGCTCGCCGCTCTCCCCTTTTCCGCCGGTGGCGCAGATGTTGCCCCCCACGCTGATGAGAAGCCCCTCCGGCGCGGCCTCCGCCGCCCGCTGGGCGGCCCAGCCCTTGGCCACAGCCCCCACATCCAGCCGGAGATCCGGGTCGGTGATGGTCACGGTGGAGGCCGCCTCGTCGATGACCACGGCGTTGAGATCCGTGTGCTGCGCCGCCTCCTCCAGGGCCGCCTGGTCCGGCAGAGCGGCGCTGTCCGGGGCCTCCAGAGCGGCGGTGCGGGCCTCGTGCCACAGGGACAGCACGCTGCCCATGGCCACATTCACCCGGCCGCCGGTGGCATCATAGAAGTCCCGGCAGTCCAGCAGCAGCTGGATGATGGCCCCGTCCACTGTCACA
The DNA here is from genome assembly GCA_964429705.1 of uncultured Oscillospiraceae bacterium. Lineage (GTDB taxonomy): Bacteria > Bacillota > Clostridia > Oscillospirales > Oscillospiraceae > Pelethomonas. Next base: position 2,409 of record CAYSDG010000092.1, read on the forward strand.
GGGCCGCCCCCGGCGCTGTCGTTGATGGTCTTGAGATTGTTCATACCGTCGTATTCGTTATAGATGTCGAAGAGCTGGTGGCAGCGCAGCAGTTCCTCCCGGACGGGGTCCGTCAGCCGAGCAAAGTCCGCCTCGCTGGCAGCGAAGCCCTTGATGGTGGTGACGGTGTCGAACACGTCGAGAAAGGTCGTCGTGTACTGCCGCTGCACAGGAGCGGCGCAGCCAATCAGGGCCAGCAGCAGAAGAAGCGCCGCCAAGCGGCGAAAAAAAGCTCTCATCATATCACCTGCATCGTCGTTTTTTTCTATGATAAAAGATTTTCCGCCGCCTGTAAAGCCCGATCCGCGCACGTTGACCGCCGCACCCCCAAAAAATGCGGAAGCGGCGTGGCCATGATCCGCCAGAGCAGGACACAGAGCCGCCTCCCTGCCCGGCATATGGGCGGAAAGCGGCTCTGTTTCTTTTTACTTTCTATCGTTCCAGCGGGTCCGTTCAGCGGTTGATGCGCAGAGTGTTGAGGACGCAGAGCATGCACACGCCCACATCCGCCAGCACCGCGGCCCACAGCTCCACCAGGCCCAGCACGGACAGGAGCATCACCAGCACCTTGACCGTGATGGAGAAAACGATGTTCTCCGTGGCAATACGGCGGGTCAGGCGGGCCACCCGGATGGCGGCGGCCACCTTGCTGGGCTCGTCGCCCATGATGATGACGTCGGCGGTCTCGATGGCGGCATCGGCCCCCAGGCCGCCCATGGCTACGCCTACATCGGCGGCAGCCAGAACAGGGGTGTCGTTGATGCCGTCACCGGCGTAGAGGAGCTTGCCCTTCTCCGTCAGCTGACTCCGCAGCTGCTCCAGCTGGCGGAGCTTATCCTCCGGCAGCAGCTGGCCCACAGCGGCATCCAGCCCCAGCTCCCGGCCGATCTCCTCGGCGGCGGCCTGGTTGTCGCCGGAGAGCATGGCGGTCTTGCGCACGCCCAGCGTCTTCAGAGCGGCGATGGCACTGCGGGCATCGGCCTTAGGCTCATCCCGCAGCAGGATAGCACCCTGATAGACACCGTCGGCGGCGACATGGATGGCGGTGGCCGCGCCGGTGTCCAGCGGGGGGACGGATACGCTATTTTCTGTCAAGTATTCCGCCTTGCCAGCCATGATGCGGCAGCCATTCCAAACGGCACTGACACCGTGGCCGGAGTGCTCCTGGCAGTCGGTGAGTGTGCTCTCGTCGATCTCGCCGCCCCAGGCCGAGAGAATGGACCGGGCGATGGGGTGGTTGGAGCGGCTCTCGGCAGCGGCAGCCAGGGACAGCAGCCGCTCCTGGTCAACGCCCTGGGCGGGGATCAGCCGGGACACGGAGAAGCGGCCCTGGGTGAGGGTGCCGGTCTTGTCGAAGGCCACGATCTCGGCGGCGGCCAGGGTCTCCAGATGGTTGCCGCCCTTTACCAGAACGCCCTCACGGCTGGCCCGGCCGATACCGGCGAAAAAGCTCAGAGGCACGGAGATCACCAGCGCGCAGGGACAGGAGATGGCCAGGAAGCACAGGGCGCTGTAGAGGGCGTCCCGCCAGGCCATCAGCCCCAGCACCGGAGGCAGCACCGCCACCACCACGGCGGCCAGCACCACGAAGGGGGTGTAGCGCCGGGCGAAGCGAGTGATGAACTTCTCGCTGGCGGCCTTTTTCTCGCTGGCGTGCTCCACCATCTCCAGGATCTTGCTGGCGGTGGACTCACCGAAGCTCTTCTCCACCCGCAGCTCCAGCGCACCGGTGAGATTGATGCATCCGGCCATCACCGACTGGCCCGGCTCCACGTCCTGGGGCAGGGATTCACCGGTGAGGGCGGCGGTGTCCAGCTGGGACTGACCGGTGAGGATCACGCCGTCCAGGGGGACCTTCTCGCCGGGGCGGACCAGAATGGTCTCCCCCACGGCCACGGTCTCAGCGTCCACCTCCATGACAGCGCCGCCGCGCAGCAGGTTGGCCCGGTCAGGCCGGACATCCAGCAGCGCGGAAATGGATTTGCGGGAGGAGGACACAGCCCGGGTCTGGAGATACTCCCCCAGGCGGTACAGCAGGAACACCAGCACACCCTCGGGGATCTCCCCGATGCACACCGCGCCGATGCCCGCCAGGGTCATGAGGAAGTTTTCCCCGAAGATCTCGCCCCGCCGGATGTTCTTCACCGCGCCCACAACGATCTCCCAGGCCACCAGGACGAAGGCGGCCAGCAGCACCAGATTCCCCGCCAGCCCCGGCAGCAGAATACCCAGGACCAGCAGCGCCGCGCCGACACCCAGGATGGTCAACTCCCGGCGGGCCTCGGCGGGGTCCTGCTCGTGGTTGTGGTCGTGGCCGCAGGTGCAGCCCCCCTCGTGGTCGTGATCATGGCCGCAGCCACAGCCGCAGTGGTCGTGATGCTCATGATGATGCTCATGGTCATGGTGGTGTTCATGCCCGCAGCAGCAGCTCTCACCGTGGTCATGGTCGTGATGATGATGTTCATGCTCATGATCATGGTGGTGCTCGTGCCCGCAGCCGCAGCTCTCGCCGTGGTCATGGTCGTGATGATGATGCTCGTGCTCGTGATCATGGTGGTGTCCGCAGCTGTGGGCCTCCTCATGATCGTGGTCGTGGCCGCAGCCGCAGGTGCAGCGCTCCTTCTCTTCCATCGTTATCCCTCCATTTCTTCCATGACGTGGTCGAACGCCATGGCAAAGATCTGCCCGATATGTCCGTCGTCCAAGGAGTAGTAGACCACTCTCCCCTGCTTGCGGCTCTTGACGATGCGGCTGACTTTCAGCAGCCGCAACTGGTGACTGATGGCGCTCTGGGTCATGTTCAGCAGCGCCGCCAGGTCGCATACGCACATCTCCTCGATGTTCAGCGCGCAGATGATGCGGGCCCGGGTGGAGTCGCCGAAAACCTTGAACAGCTCCGACACCTCGTACACCGGCTCCTCGCTGGGCATCTGCTGCCGCACCCGCTCCAGCACGTCGCTGTGGATGGTGCTGACCTCGCAGCACTCCAAAGGCTCCCTCTCCATAGGACGACCTCCTTAAAACTGAAAGTTTGAACATATGAGCATTTGTTCATGTATTCACATTATACACAGTATGTACCGGTTGTCAATAGGCTTTTTTGTTTTTTTCCTTCCACCGGCCGCCCGCTGCCCAGCGCCGCAAAAATGCCCCCGCCGCCTGTGGCGGGGGCAGCGGATTTTTTGTACAAAAGTTCCTTTGAAAAATTCGGGGCTCTGTGGTAAAGTAAAGCCACAACGTGTGGCTCATGGGGCGTAATTCCAGTTGCGCAGAATGGGCCGCACGTTTATTTTTTGAAACGGAGGGGCAAAGCCCATGAAACGTGTTAAGGCAGCCTGTATCTGCCAGACGCTTCATTTTATGCTGAAGGAGGACGTCGGCCACGACTACGCGGTGAAGCTGGTCAAGGACGAGGTGGAGCAGTACAAGAAAACGCTGGAGCGCAACCGCACCCAGTACAAGATCATCGACGAGACGGAGCAGCCCGACGGCTCCATCATGGTCAAGGTCATCAAGCAGTACAACGCCAGCCCTGTGGGCGACTATCTGGACTGATAGCAATCAAATACGGAACCAAAGCAGCGTGTAGCCTTCGGCGTAATTCCAGCACCGGGGCTGCGCGCTGCTTTTGTGTCAAAACAAGTGAGAAAGAGGTAAGAATTTATGGAACAATCGAACCAGCATCTGGGGACAGAGCGCGTCGGCAGGCTCATGGGCCAGTACGCCGTCTCCTGCGTCATCTCCCTTCTGGTGGGCGCGCTCTACAACATCGTGGACCAGATCTTCATCGCCAACGCCAGCTATCTGGGCTCCTACGGCAACGCGGCCAACACCGTCGTCTTCCCCCTGACGGTGGTGGCCCTGGCCATCGCCGTGATGATCGGTGACGGCTGCTGTGCCTTCGTCAGCATCTGCCTGGGCCGCGGCCAGGTCCACCGGGCGAAAAAGAGCGTGGGCAGCTCCGTGGTGATGACCGTAGCGGCCAGTCTGGTGCTGACCGCCGTCTATCTCCTCAACGCCGACAGCATCATCGCCCTCTTCGGCGGCACGGTCAACGCCGAGACCTTCCAGTACTCCCGGGAGTACTTCTTCTACATCACCCTGGGTGTCCCCTTCTATATGTTTGGCCAGGCCATGAACCCCATCATCCGGGCGGACGGCAACCCCCGCTTCGCCATGATCTCCACCCTGGCGGGCGCGGGGATCAACATCATTCTGGACCCCATCTTCATCTTTACCTTCCGCTGGGGCATGATGGGCGCGGCGGTGGCCACGGTGCTGGGCCAGGCGGCCACGGCGGCGCTGGCGGTCTGGTATCTGACGAGGATGAAGGTCATCCAGCCCGCCGCTCAGGATCTGGTGCCGGATACCTCCATCTGTCTGGAGACGCTGCTGCTGGGCGTGACCAGCTTCCTGTCCCAGATCAGTCTGGTGGCCGCCATGGCCGCCATCAACAACATGCTGCGCAAGTACGGCGCGCTGGACCCCATCTTCAGTCAGGAGCAGTACGCCCAGATCCCCATGGCGGTGGTGGGCATCGTGATGAAGTTCTTCCAGATCGTCATCTCCATCGTGGTGGGCATGGCGGCGGGGTGCATCCCCATCGTGGGCTACAACATGGG
>CAYSDG010000093.1:0-7017 GCA_964429705.1 uncultured Oscillospiraceae bacterium
TGGCAAGGTCATCCCCGAGCTCAGCGGCAAGCTGACCGGCATGTCCATGCGCGTCCCCACGCTGGATGTCTCCGTGGTGGATCTGACGGTGAATCTGGCCAAGCCCGCCAAGTACGATGAGATCTGCGACGCCATGAAGGCTGCCGCTGAGGGCGAGCTGAAGGGCATCCTCGGCTACACCGACGACGCCGTGGTCTCCTCCGACTTCTTGGGCGACACCCGGATCTCCGTCTTCGACTCCGGCGCAGGCATTGCCCTCACCGATACCTTTGTCAAGGTCGTGGCCTGGTACGACAACGAGACTGGTTACTCCGACAAGGTCCTGAGTCTGATCGAATACATGTACTCTGTGGATCACGCGGAGTAAACAGCAGCCGTCCCTCCGCCAACCGCAGAGGGGCGGTCATTCTTTTAGATTTCGACTCCGGCAAACAAAAAACGACACCCCGGGGGGTGTCGTTTTTTATGTCTTATCAGATCGCTCAGCCGATCAGGCTCTTGCCATCCATCTCCGGGGGGCACTCCAGGCCCAGGATGTCCAGAATGGTGGGGGCAATATCGGCCAGACGGCCGGGATGCAGCTTGGCATCCGCGCCCACCAGGATGAAGGGCACCAGATTGGTGGTGTGGGCGGTCATGGGGGAGCCGTCCGCCTTGCTCATCTCCTCGGCGTTGCCGTGGTCAGCGGTGATCATGGCGATACCACCCATGCTGCGGGTGGCCTCCACCACCTTGCCGACACAGGTATCCACCGTCTCCACAGCCTTCACAGCGGCCTCGAACACGCCGGTGTGGCCCACCATGTCGCAGTTGGCAAAGTTCAGAATGATGACGTCGTACTCGCCGGACTCGATGCGCTCCACGCACTTGTCAGCCACCTCAACGGCGCTCATCTCAGGCTGCAGATCATAGGTCGCAACCTTGGGAGAAGCCACCAGAACGCGGTCTTCACCGGGGAATACCTCCTCCACGCCACCGTTGAAGAAGAAGGTGACATGGGCGTACTTTTCCGTCTCAGCGATGCGCAGCTGGCGCATGTTCATCTTGCTGAGATACTCACCCAGGCCGTTGGCCACACGCAGACGGGGGAAGGCCACCTGGACATTGGGCATGGTGGCATCGTACTCGGTGGTGCAGACATAGGTCAGAGGGAAGATCTCGCGCTGGAAGCCGTCGAAATCGGGGTCAACAAAGACGCGGGTGATCTCGCGGGCGCGGTCAGGGCGATAGTTAAAGAAGATGATGCTGTCGTTATCGGAGATCATACCCTCGCTGTCGCAGACAACAGGCTCCACGAACTCATCGGTAACATTGTTGGCGTAGCTTCTGGCCACAGCGGCAACAGGGTCGCTGTTCTGCTCGCCCCGACCATAGACCATGGCGTCATAGGCCCGCTCCACACGGTCCCAGCGCTTGTCGCGGTCCATAGCGTAGTAGCGGCCCATGACCGTTGCGATCTTGCCGACACCAATCTCCTTGCACTTGGCCACGGTCTCCGCCACGAAGTCCTTGCCGCTGGTGGGGGACACATCACGGCCATCCAGGAAAGCGTGGATGTAGACCTTCTTCAGGCCGCGGATCTTGGCCATCTTCAGCAGGGCCCACAGGTGGGTGTTGTGGGAGTGAACACCACCGTCGCTGAGCAGGCCGTACAGGTGCAGGCTGCTGCCGTTTTTCAGAGCAGCGTCCATAGCGGCGCAGTAGGCCTCGTTCTCAAAGAAGCTGCCGTCCTCAATGGAGCGGGTGATGCGGGGCAGGTCCTGGTACACCACACGGCCGCCGCCGATGTTGGTGTGGCCCACCTCGCTGTTGCCCATCTGCCCGTCAGGCAGGCCCACGTCCAGACCAGAGGCGGACAGGGTGGTGTGGTTGCACTCGGCAAAGAGCTTGTCCAGGACGGGCGTCTTGGCAAAGTCCACGGCGTTGCCCTGGGTCTCGCCGCGCAGACCGAAGCCGTCCATAATGATCAGGGTGATCGGAGTCTTGTTCATAGTATTCTCATAGCCTCATTTCTCTAATAACACTTTTACAAATCGAAACACACACGCAGGTGTGAAAGCTTACTCCTGATTGGCCGCGTTGACGATATCCACGAACTGGTCGGGCTTCAGGGAGGCACCGCCGATCAGGCCGCCGTCCACATCGGGCTGCGCCAGCAGCTCAGCGGCGTTGCCGGGATTCATGGAGCCGCCGTACTGGATCGTAACGGAACGGGCCACACGGGCGCCATACAGGCCGCGGATGATGGTGCGGATGGCAGTGCAGACCTCTGCCGCCTGCTGGGCGGTGGCGGTCTTACCGGTGCCGATGGCCCAGATGGGCTCATAGGCCACCACACACTTGCGGACCTTCTCCGCAGGAACACCGGCCAGAGCGGACTTCAGCTGCAGCGCGATCAGCTCCAGCGTCACGCCCATCTCCCGCTGCTCCAGGCTCTCGCCCACGCAGATGATGGGGTGCAGCCCGGCGTTCAGCGCTGCATGGACCTTCTTATTGACGGTGATGTCCGTCTCACCGAAGTGCTCCCGGCGCTCGCTGTGGCCAACGATGACATACTTCACGCCCAGATCCTTCAGCATCTCGGCGGACACCTCGCCGGTGTAAGCACCGCTGGGCTCGTAGTGCAGGTCCTGGGCACCGATAGCCACGCGCATATCCTTGAATGCCTTCAGCGCCGCGGGGATATTGACAAAAGGAACACAGATCACCACGTCGCACCACTTGGCGCGGGGCAGGATGGTCTTCAGCTCCTCTGCAAACTTCTTCGTCTCGCTGGCAGTTTTGTTCATCTTCCAGTTGCCTGCGATAATGGTCTTGCGGTATCTACGGTTCATTGTGGTTTCTTTCTCCTTGGATTTCGGGTTGGGGTATATGTATTGCCTTTGGCGGGCGTCCCAAGGGACTGCCCGCCCGAAAATTTATCGACCCAGCAGGCACGCCACGCCGGGCATCGTCGTCGGCGCAAGCTTCTCATCCCGCGCCCCGCCCTGCGGCCAGGGCTTGCTCGCTGCGCTGCGCCTCCTCTTTCCCACCGGACCCGCTGTCGCAGGGCTCCGGCGGGAACCCTGCGGAGCTGCCCTCTCGGAAATATTACTTATCCAGCAGGCACGCTACGCCGGGCAGCTCCTTGCCCTCCAGAAACTCCAGAGAGGCACCGCCGCCGGTGGAAATATGGGTCATTTTGTCGGCATAGCCCAGCTGGGCCACGGCCGCTGCGCTGTCGCCGCCGCCGATGATGGTGATGGCATCCGTCTCCGCCAGAGCCCTGGCCACAGCGCGGGTACCCTCCGCGAAGGCCGGGAACTCAAAAACGCCCATGGGGCCGTTCCAGATCACAGTGCCGGCACCCTTCACAGCCTGGGTATACAGTTCGATGGTCCTGGGGCCAATGTCCATGCCCATCATATCATCAGGGATCGCACCGGCGTCGTGGAGAACGGGCTGGGCATCGGGGGAGAACTCCCGGGCGCACATCGTGTCCACAGGCAGCAGCAGGGACACGCCGCGGTCCTTGGCCTTGGCAAGCATCTCATTGCAGTAATCCAGCCAGTCGGCCTCCAGCAGACTCTGGCCCACGGTGCCACCCTGGGCCTTGGCAAAGGTATAGGCCATACCGCCGCCGATAATGATAGCATCGGCTACATCCAGCAGATTGTTGATAACGCCGATCTTGGAGCTGACCTTGGAGCCGCCCAGGATCGCCACCAGTGGGCGCTTGGGATCCGCCAGCGCGCCGCCCATGATCTCCAGTTCCTTCTCGATCAGGAAGCCGCTGACAGCGGGCAGATAGGCCGCCACACCGGCGGTGGATGCATGGGCGCGGTGCACCGCGCCGAAGGCATCGGACACATAGACATCCGCCAGACCAGCCAGGGCCTTGGCGAAATCGGGGTCATTTTTGGTCTCGCCCTTCTCAAAGCGGGTATTCTCCAGCAGCAGGAGCTGACCGGGCTGGAGGGCGGCGGCCTTGGCCTGCGCGTCGGGGCCGACCACGTCGGCGGCCATTGCCACCTCCTGTCCCAGCAGCTCGCTCAGGCGGACCGCCACAGGGGCCAGCGTCAGCTTACGCAGGCTCTTTTCCCACTTCTCCTCTGTCAGCTCAGCGGGCTCCTTGCCCTTCTCCGTCTGCTTTTTCACCCATTTTTCAAAGCTGGGCTCGGGCTTGCCCAGATGGGAGCAGGCGATCACGGCAGCGCCCTGGTCCAGCAGATACTGGATGGTGGGCAGCGCGGCGCGGATGCGCTTATCATCGGTGATCGCACCAGTGCTCTTATCCTGAGGAACGTTAAAATCGCAGCGCAGCAGGACCTTCTTGCCCTTCACGGCAATGTCCTTCACGGTCTTCTTGCTGTAATTCATGGGTTCGACTCCTTTCAAATTTAAGCTGGGGAATCTACAGTATGATCACTTTTTTGACCAGTATGCGCACCTGCGCGGCCATTACTCCGCCTGGCGCATCTCGCCCGTCCCCTGCAGCCCGGGAAAGCCGTTCTGCCGCAGGGCCTCGTATACCAGCACCGCCACGCTGTTGCTGAGATTCAGGCTTCTGGCGTCGCTGACCATGGGGAGGCGGATACATCTGTCACGAAATCTCTCCCGGAAGTCCAGCGGCAGCCCGGCGGTCTCTTTGCCGAAAAACAGCCAGCTGTCAGCGGAAAAGCTGGCCTCGCTGTAATCTCTCGGCGCCTTGGTCGTGGCCAGCCATGCCCCCGCCGCAGCCTCCGGATGGCGCTGAAACAGCTCCTCCAGGCTGCGATAGGTGGAGACCTCCACCAGATGCCAGTAGTCCAGCCCGGCCCGGCGCACGGCCTTCTCCGAAATATCGAAGCCCAGCGGCTCAATCAGATGCAGACGGCTGCCGGTGGCGGCACAGGTGCGGGCGATGTTGCCGCAGTTTTGCGGGATCTCCGGCTCCACCAGAACGATATGCAGCATTTCTTTCTCCTGTCCCGCCCCACAGGGGGCATATAATAACATTGTACATTGTAAAACAGTTTTAGGGCGAATTCAAGCATAAACAAGTAATTTTTTATAGAAACCCGGAAAAATCGTTCCCGTTTCAGCGCAGCAGGCTGAGAACCCACAATTTTATTCTTCTTTTCTCCGGAAACCTTGTGCAAAACGGACAGCCGCCCCGCCTGAGGGCGCTTTTCCCTGAAAATGTAAACGTTTTTTTGAAAAATACCCTTGCATAACTAGCCCGGTCTGATATAATAAAAAATAAATATGCTGCTTATATGGAAGGAGTGGATCATCCGTGGGTCAGAAGTGTATCGTGATCTTCCTGACGGAGGACACAGCCCAGACTTATGACGCGAAGCCGCTGATGCTGCAAGAGGTGCTGTTTTGCCCTGTGTTGAACTGGTGCATGCGCTCTTGGATGGAAAAGGGCATCGGGCGGTTTTTTGTTGTCTGCGACAGTGAATACCACGACGAAGTGACCGCCTGCTTCCCCGAGGGCGCTGTGGCCGCCGTGGGTACGCTGGACACCTACGAGAGCGACCTGGCCGAGTTTGCCAAGGGCTGCTGGATCGACGAGGTCCACGACGCGATGCTGCCCGTCGGCAGCATGATGCTCTCCTTCCGCACTATCGAGGAGCTGGTCCGCCTGCGCCGGGCCGTGCAGGAGGACATCGCCCTCTACCACCAGCGCACCCGCGTTCAGATCATCGATCCGGACCACACCTACATCGACCCCCGCGTGACCATCGCCCCCGGCACCTCGATCCTGCCCGGCACCATCCTGCGGGGCCACACCGTTATCGGTCCCAACTGTGTCATCGGCCCCAACGCCCTGATTGAGGACAGTGTGCTGGACGAGGGCTGTGTCGTCAACGCCTCTCAGGTCTACCAGAGCGCACTGGACCGCGGCGTTCATGTGGGACCCTACGCCCACATCCGCCCCAAATGCAAGATCGGCGAGGACTGCAAGATCGGTGCTTTCGTGGAGATCAAAAACGCTGTCTTCGGCAAGGGCACCAAGCTCAGCCACCTCACCTACGTGGGCGACAGCGACGTAGGCAGCCGCGTCAACTTTGGCTGCGGCACCATCACCAGCAACTATGACGGCTTCCAGAAGCACCGCACCGTCATCGGAGACGATGTATTTGTCGGCTGCAACACCAATCTGGTCCCCCCCGTCACCATCGGCGACGGCGCCTATATCGCCGCCGGTACCACCGTGACCCGGGATGTGGAGCCCGACAGTCTGGCCATCGGCCGGGTCCGGCAGGAGGGAAAGCCCGGCTGGGCCAAAAGACAGCGCGCCCTCAAGGGAAAAAGCAAGAAATAACATGTAGCCTCTATCTGCAAGCGGCAGATTTGGAATAATAGAGAAGGTTAATTAACAACAAAGAAAGAGGATTTTGGAAATGATTTCTCACGGTAAGGACATGAAGATTTTCACCGGCAACGCCAACCCCGGTCTGGCAAAGGACATCTGCAAGCTCATCGGTATTCAGCTGGGCAATGCTGAGATCGGCCACTTTGCCGATGGCGAAGTGAGTGCTTCTATCTACGAGTCCGTCCGCGGCTCCGATGTGTTCCTGGTCCAGTCCACCAGCCGTCCCGTTAACGACAATCTGATGGAGCTGCTGGTCATGATCGACGCCGTCAAGCGCGCCAGCGCCGGCCGCATCACCGCCGTGATCCCCTACTTCGGCTATGCCCGTCAGGATCGCAAGACCAAGGCCCGCGACCCCATCTCCTCCAAGCTGGTGGCCAACATGCTCACTGCCGCCGGTGCTGACCGCGTGCTGACCATGGACCTGCACGCCGCCCAGATCCAAGGCTTCTTCGACATCCCCGTGGATAACCTGTACGGCAACCCCGTCTTCGTGGACTACTACGCCAAGAAGTTTGGTGAGAAGTGCGAGGACATGGTGGTCGTCTCCCCCGACGTGGGCTCCGTTGCCCGTGCCCGCGCCTTCGCTCAGAAGCTGCACATGAACCTGGCCATCGTCGACAAGCGCCGCCAGAAGGCCAACCAGTGCGAGGTCATGAACGTCATCGGCGACG
>CAYSDG010000094.1:0-7002 GCA_964429705.1 uncultured Oscillospiraceae bacterium
GTTATGCTTGCCGCAGGTGGGGCAGGGGATCTGATGCTCCTCGATGAAGATCTTCATCTCCTCCTGGGTGAAGGCATCGATGGGCTTAGGCAGCTCGAAGCTGTTGGCCGCGCACCAGTTCTCAATGACCTGGTCGGCGCGGAAGCGCTCCTTGCACTCGCGGCAGTCCATCAGGGGGTCGCTGAAGCCGCCCAGATGGCCGCTGGCCACCCAGACCTGAGGGTTCATAAGGATGGCGGCATCCAGACCCACGTTGTAAGGGTTCTCCTGCACGAACTTCTTCCACCAAGCGTTCTTGATGTTCTTCTTCAGCTCAGCGCCAAGGGGGCCGTAGTCCCAGGTGTTGGCCAGGCCGCCGTAGATCTCGCTGCCAGGGAAGACGAAGCCCCGGTTTTTGCAGAGGGCAACGATTTTGTCCATGGTCTTTTCCGTATTTTTCATGGTGACTCTCCTTTTATTTATCAAAATATTTCACGTGAAAATAAAAAACGCCCTGAAGCCGCTGTCGGCCTCAGGGCGAACAAAGCATTTGTCCGTGGTCCCACCTGAATTTACCTCCGCAGAGGTACGCTCTTATCCTGTAACGGGGACACCCGGCGGGGCATTTCCTCCCCGCGGCTCCGAGATGCCTTCTCCCACCCGCGCCCAGGGACTCGCACCGTCCGTCCCCTCTCTGTGAGCTGTCTGTGAGATACTCCTTCTCGTCAAAGCCTTCGCTATTGGCAATCACTGTATCATTTTTTCCTCCACTTGTCAAGCGCCGGGCATTTCGGGCCGGATCCCGATGGCAGTTCTGTGCGATAGAAAAAGATTTCATATTTCTTCTCTTGCTATAGTCGGCAGATATGGATATAATGTAAGGAAGCGGTCTTTGGCCGCTTCTTTCTTTATTGCTTTTTATCTTCTGCGAGGTGATCTCTTGAAAAAACTGACGAAGCTTCTGGACCGGATATTTCTTTTCCGCGGCGGCATGGAGCCAACGTGGTCCAGAGGAAAAAAGACGGTCTATGTGCTGTGGCGGGCGGTCATGTTTCTGTGCGCCGCCGTCTGCATGGGGGCCGTTGTGCTGCTGCTGGCCCACGGGCAGTATCCGGCGGCTGTGCTGCGGGAGTATCTGGCTTCCGGCACAGTGATGGTGATGAACATCCTGCCGGTGGCGCTGTTGATCCTCCTGCTGTACGGTCTGTCGGGCCGGATGTGGCTGTCCTTCTTCCTGGGAGGGTTCGCTGCCTTTGGCTTCAGCCTGGGCAACTACTATAAGCTGACCTTCCGGGACGATCCGCTGTACTTCGAGGATATGCTGATCCTGCGGGAGGCGGGAGCTATGGCCACGGGTGACCACTACGAGCTGTTTGTGGACAGACGGATCGTATTTGTGGCCCTTTGCTGGCTGCTGGGGACATTGGCACTGGCTCTGCTGGCCCGTGGTGTGCTGCGGGGCTGGAAAAAGCGGGCACCTATCGTGCTGGCGGTCCTTGTGGCAGCCGGGTGCGTCTGGGGCAGTTATATGGACACTGGTCTTTACAGCAGCGTGCAGAACTACCAGTATCTGAATCAATGGAGCCCCACCCAGAACTATATCTCCCACGGCTTCTTCTATCCCTTCCTCCACAGCGTCACCGAGTTTGTGGAGACACCCCCGGCGGGCTATCAGGAGGCGGAGGCCGAGGCGCTGCTGGCTCAGTACCAGGATGCCGACATCCCGGAGGAGAAGAAGGTCAGCGTCATCGCGGTGATGCGGGAGGCGTATGTGGACTTTTCACAGTTTGACATTCCGGGGCTGGACACCAGCGGCTATGACCTCTATCACCAGCTCCAGGCGGAGAGCCTGTCCGGTGATCTGCTGGTGAACATCTTCGCCGGAGGGACCATCGACAGCGAGCGCTGCTTCCTCACCGGCAACTACCAGCTGAAAAACTTCCGCGGCCCAGCCAACTCCTATCTCTGGTACCTCCGGGACCAGGGCTACACCGTGGAGGGCAGCCACCCCTATTACCAGTGGTTCTACAACCGCCAGAATGTCAACGGCTATCTGGGCTTTGAGCGCTACCGCTTCCTGGAGGGGGACTATGAGAACTACACCAGCGCCTACCTTCCGGAGGACAGTATCCTCTATCCGGAGGTCTACGCCGACTATGTGGCCAACAAGGACACCGGCAAGCCCTATTTCTCTTTCGTGCTGAATGTACAGAGCCATGGCCCTTACTCCACCACCAGCTATGGCGGGACGAAGGAGTACCTCACCGGCAGCTACAGTGATGCCTGCAAAAATGCCATGAACAACTATATGAGCAACATCATGGCAGGCGACGTGGAGCTGATGAAGCTGGTGGAGGATCTGCGAAGCGACCCGGATCCCGTGGTGCTGGTGCTTTACAGCGACCATCTGCCCTGGATGGGAGACGGCAACATCTTCTACGACGAGCTGGGGCTGGACATCGACCCCGGCACGGAGCAGGGCTTCCGCAGCCACTACACCACGGAGTATCTCCTCTGGGCCAACGACGCAGCCAAGGCGGTCCTGGACAGCGATTTCCAGGGGAACGGCCCCACTATCTCCCCCTGCTATCTGATGAATCTGGCCTTTGAGCAGATGGGCTGGGAGGGCCCCGCCTTTATGCAGGCCATGGAGGATATACGCCAGGTGTTCCCGGTGGTCACCACCCATGGCTGCTATGTGGTGGATGACCAGTTCGTGACGGCGATCCCGCAGGAGCGGCAGGAGATGTTTGACGAGTTTAAGTATCTGCAGCACTACTGGCGAACAAATTTTATATACGGATGAGGGAAGAGCCCTGCCAAAAGGCAGGGCTCTTCGTTTTTAGGGGCTGTCGCAGACAAAACAGCAAAAAAAGCTGCCGCCATACGGCGGCAGCTCTCTGATACAGGAGATGTTTAGACCAGTCCGGCCACGATGGGGGCGGCGATGACCGTCAGCAGACCGGTGACCACGATAGCCAGGCTGCTGGCCGCGCCCTGGGCGTCCCCCAGCTCTACAGCCCGGGAAGTCCCGGCGGCGTGGGAGGCGGTACCGATAGCCAGCCCCTGGGCCAGGGGATCCGTGATGCGGAACAGCCGCAGCAGCAGGGGAGAGGCTACCGCGCCGAACTGTCCTGCCAGCATAATGCAGGCCATGGTGATGGTGGGATAGCCTCCCAGCTCGCCGCTGAGGCTCTTGCCGATGGCGGTGGTGATGGACTTGGGCAGCAGGGTAGCGAACTGAGCGTCGTTCAGCTGGAAGAGGACCAGCATTGCCAGACAGGCCAGAATATTGGCCAGCACGCCCGCGCAGCAGCCCGCCAGCACCGCGGGGACATTTTTCTTCAGCAGCTCAAACTGCCGATACAGGGGAATGGCTAAACAGATGGTGGTGGGGGTCAGCAGAGCATCCAGATATTGGGCACTGATGAAATAGTCGTCGAGTGCGGTGCCGGTCAGCAGGAGAAAGGCGATACAGCACAGGGTAGAGAACAGCAGGGGATTGAGCACCTCGCGCCCCGCCCGGCGGTTCGCAAAGCGGGCCAGCTGGAAGGTGGCCAGGGTCAGCAGCAGCCCGAAATAGCCGGACTGGGCGATGAAATCACGCATCCTCGCCGCCTCCTCTCCGCCGGGCGACCCACTGGGCCACCTGACCGGTCACTGCCATTACCAGCATGGTCCCCAGCAGGCCCATGATCACCACCGGGGCCAGCAGCTCCAGCATAGCGTCGATGGAGCCGATGAAGCTCACGGAGGTGGGCACCAGAATCAGGGGCATGATGCCCAGGAGAAAGTCACCCGCGTCCTCCACGGCGCTCAGTTTCAGAAGGCCGCTTTTCAGCAGGCCAAAGAGCAGCAGCAGGCCGTAGATGCTGGCGGGAATGGGCAGCGGCAGCAGAAATTTGATCAGCTCCGCCGCCACGGTGACGGCAATGATGATAGCGAATTGTGATAAATACTTCATAAATTACGTTTTGTTTTTAAATTTTCTCAAAATAGGAGCGAATGGCGGCCTCATCGGCGCTGACGCTGCCCTGGGCAAAGAAGGGCTTGCCGCCGCCGCGGCCCTGGAGCGCAGCGTTCATATCCTTCACCAGTGCCCGCAGATCTCCGCCCACCTGGCCAATGGCGTACTTATAGCTGCTGCCAGATCCGGCGAACACGGCGCAGCGGCCGCCGCAGGTATTCATCACCGCGTCGCACAGGCGGCGCAGGGAGTCGGGGCTCATATCACCCTGGAAGAGGAGTACATCTCCTGCGCCCTGATTGGCCTGTGCCTGGCGGGCAAAGTCGCTCTCTTCCAGAGCAGCCACCCGATTGTGCAGGGCCTGGACTTCTCTCAGCAGCCGCTCCACAGCGGCGGCGGTGTCCTGACTTTTGGCGGAAAGAAGGCGGGAGATCTGGGTGTTCTGCTCCCAGATGGCGGTGTAGTGGTCCAGAGCCCGGCCGCCGGCCACCATCTCGATGCGCACGCCGTCACGGAATTTAGTGACGCTGAGGAGCTTCACCAGTCCCACCTGGCCGCTGCGTGCCACATGGGTGCCGCAGCAGGCGCAGCAGTCGTCGCCAGGCCAGGTCACGATGCGCACCGCACCGGTCAGCTCCTTCTTGCTGCGGTAGGGCAGGACCTTCAGCTCCTCGGGGGTGGGCCAGGTGATGGAGATGGGGTGGTCCTCCCAGATGTACTGGTTGGCCCGGGCCTCCACCTGACGCAGATCCTCCGTGGTCAGTTCCGCGTTGAAGTCGATGGTCACCAGGTCGTGGCCGATATGGAAGCCAACATTGTCACAGTGAAAGGTCTCGCAGATGATGCCGCTGACGATGTGCTCGCCGCTGTGCTGCTGGGTCAGGTCGAAGCGGCGGGCCCAGTCGATCTGGCCGGTGACGGTGCTGCCAACGGTCAGGGGACGGTCGCAGGTGTGGAGGATGACGCCGTCTTTCTCACGGGTGTCGGTAACGGCGGCATCTCCCAGCGTGCCGTGGTCAGCGGGCTGGCCGCCGCCTTCGGGGTAGAAGGCGGTGCGGTCCAGGGTGACGAGAAAGCCGGTCTTGTCCTCCTGGCAGTCCAGCACGGTGGCGGTGAACTGGCGCAGGAAGGGATCGGCATAGAAAAGCTTTTCGGTCATGATATTCTCCTTATTGGCTGTCTCCCAGCAGGCCCAGGTCGTACTTCCAGGCCAGAACGCGGGTGACGGCGGTGTTGATGACGTCCTCGCTGATGGTACCGTCCTGTACAGCGGCGATCACCAGGGGGATCTGGGTCTCAAAGTCGGTGGTGACGATCATATCGTTGCCTGCTTGCACGGCCAGCACTGCCACGGAGCCATCCTGGGCGTAGGCCTCCACTGCGTCCATGGCCAGGTCATCTGTCAGGGCCACGCCCTGAAAGCCCAGCTCCTCCCGGAGAACGCGGTGGACCTCAGGGGAGAGGGAGGCGGGGAGAGCGGCATCCATGCATGTCACGATGTTGTGGCTCACCAGCACGGAGCTGGCCCCCGCGTCGATACCGGCCTGGAAGGGGAGAAAGTCGTACTGCACGAAGTCCTCATAGGCGCGGATATCGGTGGCGATGCCGGTGTGGGTGTCCACATTGCTGCCGTAACCGGGAAAGTGCTTCAGCACGGAGCCGATGCCGCTGCTCCCCATTGCGCTGACAGCGGTGCGAACGTAGTCAGCGGTGGCCTCCGCGTCCTGGCCGAAGGCCCGGGGGTAGATGAAGTCCTCGGGGGCGGTGGATACGTCCGCCACAGGGGCGAAGTTGACATTGATGCCCAGGCGCAGCAGCAGCTGGCTGCTGTCGGCGGCATCCTGGCTGATGGCCTCCAGTCCGCCGTCGGCAAAGACCTGCTGGGGTGACTGGCGCTTGCTGTCGGCCAGGTTGGGGTTGCGGGATACACGGGTCACGGTGCCGCCCTCCTCGTCTACGCCGATGAACAGGGGAATGTCGCTGGCGGCCTGATAGGCGGCGATGGTGTCTGTCACTTGCTGGGCAGTCAGCCAATTGTCATTGCCGTCCTTGAAGTCGCGGCCAAAGAGCAGGTAGCCGCCCAGGTGGTACTGTTCGATCAACGCGGTCTGCTCCTCTGCAGGGCAGCGGACGAAGAACATCTGCCCCACCTTCTCCTCCAGCGTCATACGGGCGAGAATATCCGCAATGACCACCGTTTTCACAGCCGGCTGTGGAGAAGGTTCCGGCTCATCCGGGGTGGATGACTCCGGCTGCACGGGTTTTTCCTCTTTTTCGCCAGAGTTTTCCACATTTCCGGCGGTATTTGTGGAGTTATCCGGCGGATCAGGCAGGGTGGCCGCTGGCTGGAAAGTGCAGGCGGTGCATAGAAGAAGCGCCAGCAGCAGGGAAAAAAGCTTGATTTTCATTTTGGATCCTCATGGCAAGATGGGGACGGTCCGGCGGGACCGTCCCCAAAGGTGATGGGTTGCTTTTTATACAGGGGAGGTGCTTTTGCTGTCAGCTGGCAGCGATTTGGTTCGCTGTTTTTGGGGTTCACCCCCAGGGCGAATTCCGCGCCCTCGCGCTTATTCCTCCTCCTCCATCTCGGTGATGGCAATATGCAGCTCGTCCAGCTGCTTCTGGCTGACGGGAGAGGGAGCGCCCATCATCACGTCCTGAGCCTTCTGATTCATGGGGAAGGTGATGACCTCGCGGATGGACTCCTCGCCGGTCAGCAGCATGACCATGCGGTCGATGCCGGGGGCGGCACCTGCGTGGGGGGGAGCACCGTAGGTGAAGGCGTTATACATGGCGGGGAACTTGCTCTTCACGTCTTCCTCGCCCAGGCCCACCATCTGGAAGGCCTTGATCATGATTTCAGGGCTGTGGTTGCGCACTGCGCCGGAGGCGGACTCATAGCCATTGATGACCAGGTCGTACTGGTCGGCGTTGATAGCCAGCAGCTTCTCGGTGTCGCCCTCGGCGGCCAGCAGGGCATCCATGCCGCCCTGGGGCATGGAGAAGGGGTTGTGGCAGAACTCCAGCTCGCCGGACTCCTCGCCGATCTCGTACAT
>CAYSDG010000095.1:0-6995 GCA_964429705.1 uncultured Oscillospiraceae bacterium
GGGGTGGATGTGGTTCTTGATGGCGTAGTTCTCCGTGGGCAGGCCGAAGGCGTCATAGCCCATGGGGAAGAGGACATTATAGCCGTCCATACGCTTTTTGCGGGCCACCACGTCCATGGCGGTATAGGGGCGGGCGTGGCCCACGTGCAGGCCGTTGCCGGAGGGATAGGGGAACTCCACCAGGCCGTAGAACTTGGGCTTGCTCCGGTCGCCGGTGTTGCAGGCAAAGGTCTTCTCCTCCACCCACTTTTTCTGCCATTTCTTTTCAATGGCGGTAAAATCGTACTTCATGGTATTCTCACTCTCTTTACTGAAAAATTGGAAACAAAAAATCCCTGACTGCGCAAAGCAGCCAGGGACGAAATCACTTTCGCGGTACCACCCTGATCTCACCGGCGGTCTCCCGCCGATGCTCAGCGGCCACATGGGCCAGTGGCCGGTAACGGGGCCAGCCGCCCTGCCCTGTTCAGGCAGGATGCTCCGGAGCCAGTATGGCGCGGCACCCCCGCCGACTTACACTGACCGTCGGCTCTCTGCAGGCAGGCTCTCCGCGCTTTTTCTCCTTCTCAGCAGTTGAACAGCATATATTGTATGGGAAATCCACGCTTTTGTCAAGGAGAAACTTTCGGCTCCCGCCCTCGCCAAAAAGAGACAGGCGCGGGCTCTGCCGCGCCTGTTTCCGGTTTCTCAGTTTTCTGCCAGGACCTCGCTGAGATCCAGAGGCGTGCCGTCGTTCCACAGGCGCTCCAGGGAGTAGAACTCTCTGGCCTCGCTGTTGAAGACATGGACTACCACACAGCCGTAGTCCAGCAGCACCCAGGTGCCGCCGCGGTGTCCCTCCCGGCGCAGGGCCTTCTCGTTGCCCTCCTTCTCCAGCTTCTCCTCCACAGCGTCGCACAGGGCGTTGATCTGGGTGTTGCTGCCGCCGGTACAGATCACAAAGTAGTCGGCCAGGCTGGTCAGCTCCGTGACCTCCATCACCTTGATGTCCAGGCCCTTCTTGCTGTCCAGAGCCTTCGCTGCTAAAATTGCTAATTCCTTCGGTGTCATAACTGTTTCCTCACTTATCGTCATCTTTTGTTGTCTTGTTACTGCAGCAGCCAACCGGGGATCTCGCTGTCCGTCTCCTCTTCCCCGGTGTCCGGTGCTTCAGCGGGTGTCTGGGAAGGGGTATCCGGCGCAGGTGCGGGATCTGTGCCGGTTTCCGGCGGCTGGGCCGGGACATCCGTCACACCGGGGTCCTGTGGCGGCTCCGGTGTCGGCTGGCTGGGGGTATCGGCATTCAGCGGCGTGCCGTTGGCATCGGTATAGATGATATTGCCCGCCTCGTCCACAATGTAATAGCTGCCGGAGGCATCCTGCTGCACGCCGCTGGGCGCGGCAGGCGTTGTCGGTGCTTCAGGTGTCTCAGAGGGCTTTTTGCCGTAGACGATCTTGCCGCTGCCATCGTAGTACGCCTCGCCCCGGCGCACCGCCATGATGGCGTTGTGCTGGGTGTCCTTCAGCCCCGCGCTGGAGGCGATGTCACCATTGGACTGGATCGTCATAATATCCAGCATTCCGGTGGTGACATTCTGCTGATAGGGATTGAAGCGCTCATTGACCAGCTTCACCGTCTCATTGGCGTAGACCGTGACATAGGACTGGTAGCTGCTGGTGCTGCGGCTCCAGGCGGAGGCGTAATAGTTGCCGGGGAGCGTGCAGGTATAGACATCATCCATATTCAGCATGGGTGCGGTATTCATACCGAGCACATTGGCCGCAAACCAGACCACGGAGCCAAACTCCAGATCCGTCTGTACATTCTCCAAGGCCAGCTCGATATACGCCTTGACCTTTCCCCAGTTATTGAAACTGAGGCACTCCTTGATCAGGGCTTTCATGAAGGCCTGCTGGACCTGCACCCGCTTGATGTCGCCCTCGGCGTAGCGCCGGAAACGGACCAGCTGCATGGCGTGCTCGCCGTCCAGCGTCTGCACGCCGGCCTTCAGGTCGATATAGAGGTCCTGATAGGGGTCGGAATACTTCATGTCCTGGGGGACGTCAAACTCCACGCCGCCCACCAGGTCCACCAGTTGCACGAACATGCCCAGGTCTACCTTGACATAAAAGTCCGGCTTAAAGCCCACCAGTTTGCGGACACGGTTGGCCAGCGCGTCTATACTGCCGCCGGTGCGGGAGTAGACGGAATTGATCTTCTTCAGGTCCCAGGACTCGTTGATCATGGTATCCCGGGGAATGGACATGATGCTGATGTCCTGCTCCACCGTGTCATAGCTCACCACCATGATCGTATCGGTGTTGCCGTCGCCCTTGTCCGTTCCCACCAGGAGGAAGGTATACACACCGTTCTTCCGGTCTCCGGACACGGTGGGCATATCACCGTCATAGCCGTCATCCGGATACAGCTCCTCGTCCGAAGGGGTCTCCGGCTGCTCCGGCTGGGGCTGCTGCTGGATTTCGCTCTGCTCCGGCAGAGTCACCGGCACCTCCGGGGGCTTCACCGCATTTCGGAACCAGCCGCCCACTGCGATTGCGCCGCCGACGGCGAACGCCAGCACGGCGCACAGCGCCGCCAGCACGATCTTGCCGACTCTGGTCTGGAAGAACTTCTGCCGCTGGGGACGCTCCTCCTCAAAGGGGTCGGAGAAGGGATCTCCCTCTCCGGGCAGCTCAGCCGCCTGCTCTGTGGGAAACGCCGCTATTCTCTCCTCCGCCGCGGGCGGCTGCTGAGGAGGCGGCTCCACCGCGTTCTCGCGCAGCGGCTCGTTCTCCGCCTGGGGGACCTTTTTCTCCTCTCTGGGGGTCTCGCGCTTTCCTTTATATCGAGCCATATCCTATCTATCCTTTCAGGCCTGATACTGTGTGTTACTCACTGGGCTGCAGCCAGCCGGGGATCTGGCTGTCATCCGCGGCAGCGCTGCTGTCCGCAGGCGGCTGGGGCTCCGCTGTCCCGCCGGTATTCTCCGTGGGCTCCTGGGGCTCAGTCGTCAGCTCTCCACCAGGCTCCGTGGAGGGTGTGTCGCCGCCCTCGACAGGGATCTCGGCGTCGGCACCGTTCTCCGGCGTGCTTCCCTCTCCGTCAGCAGGCGGCGTGGTCTCGTCCTGGATGGGCGCATCCGTCTCCGGCGGCACCACGGTCTCCCCATCGGCGGGCTGCGTGGGCTCCGTTGTCTCAGTCGTTTCCCCGCTGGTGGTGGTACTGCTGGATGTGGAGGAGCTGGATGTTGTCGTACTGGAGGAGGTGGAGCTCATGGAGGAGGAATAGCTCTTCCCCCACCGGGCATCCAGCAGTTCCCCGTTGGTCACGTAGCAGGAGCCGTCCTTATTGCGCTGGACAATCTGCAGATCCTCCGCTGTGATGTCCCGGTTATAGGGATTGAACTGCTCATTGACAACAGGAAGGATGTTCTCGGGGTCCGCCAGGAAATAATAGCCGCCCCGGTACATGCCGATGTCGATATAGGGCATCGTGCTGGACTGCATAGTACTCAGATCCACACTCAATGCCTTGGAGGCAAACCACATCAGCTCGTTCAGCTTCAGATCCGTCTCCACATTTTCCATAAAAATGTTGATGAATTTTCCGATCTTTGTCATGTTGCCCAGCTGCAGCACCTCTTTGGCCATAGCCTTCAGGAACTCGCGCTGGGTCTCTGTGCGGCCGTTGTCTCCATAGCCCACAGATTTGTCATTATCCGTGCGGTAGCGGAGCATTGCCATGGCCTGCTCTGCTGTCAGGTGCTGCTGCCCCTTGGTGAGGTGGATATGCAGATTCTGGTAGGGGTCGTCATAGTTCATATTCCGGGGAACGTAGAAATCCACGCCGCCCACGGCCTCCACGATCTTTCCGACCGCCTCCCACTCGATCATGACATAGAAATCAGGCTCCACGCCGGTAAGGTAGCCGACCTGCTTTTTCAGATTGTCCAGACCGCCGCCATTGGATTCCTTGGCGCTGTAGACGGAGTTGATCTTTTTCACCGACCAGGGGACGTTCACCACCGTATCCCGCGGGATACTCATCATATTCACCTGCTGGCCAGCCACATCATAGGACACCAGGATCAGGGTGTCCGTGCTGGCGCTGGAGGTGTCCTTGCCGATGAGCAGGAAGGTATAGTAGTCCTCCTTGCGCCCGGCGTCCGACACATCGCCCTCTGTGGGCTTGGTCCCTGTCGGCCCGGTCTCCTCCGTCCGGTCCACCACGCCGGGCCGGTCATTGTCGCTGACATCCGGCGGCTTGACCAGGGTCGTCCACAGCACAGCCGCCACCACGCCCACAACGGCAACGCAGCCCAGAATGATCAGGGCCGTCCGTTTGCCGCCGCGTTTCGCGCCGCCTGTTTTTTTGCTCTTTTTCTCTTCCCCGAAGGGATTTCCCTCCGTGTGCCGACCAGTTTTGGCCGCCTCGCGCTTACCCTTGCTCATGTAGCTTTCCTTTCAAATGATCCCTCGCACGCACACTGTTGGGATGCACCGGCATCCCCTTTTTTGCCAGGTCTGTCACCGCCATGGTGAAGCCCAGCAGCAAAGCCCGGTCCAGATCCTCAAAGGCCAGACGGCGCAGCTCCGTCAGGTCGCAGAAGTCCCGTGTGGGCTCGATGTAATCCGCCAGATAAATGATCTTCTCCAGCAGGGTCATATCCGCTTTTCCTGTGGTATGCCAGCGGATGGCCTGCTCCACCTCGTCGCCGACGCCGAAGACATGCTTTGCCACAGCGGCGCCGGTGGGGGCGTGGAGCAGCTTTTCGGTATTTCGCTCCTCCGCGTCCATCTCCATGGGATATTGACGCAAAATAGCCTCATGCTGTTCCACCGTCAGCTTTTTTGTACAGTCATGGAGCAGCGCCGCCTGCCGGGCAGCCCGCTCATCCGCGCCCCAGCGGAGCGCCAGCTTTGCCGCCGTCTCCTCCGCGCCCAGCACATGGGGGACGCGCCTGGGCTTCAGCAGCGTGATGGCCACACAGCGCAGTTCGTCCACACTGAGCCGCTTCAGGTCCGCATGGGTCCCGTACAGCCCCTCCCGCAGAATATAGCCGTACACACCGGGGGCCAGATATGTCTGCCCCTCTCCCGCCGCCAGCATCTCCCGCAGGCTGGTGGAGGAGATGTCCACGATCTTCGGCAGCGCGATGGTGACGCAGTCAGCCCCCAGCTTATCTGCCAGATACTGCCGCTGCACCGCGAAGAGCTCCTCGGTATCCGTCTCGCTGCGGCCAAAGGCGCACAGCGTACAGTGGCGGGCGATCTCCTCCGGCTGATACCACATATGAAATGTCAGGAACATGTCCGTCCCCATGAAGAAATAGAGCTGTGCGTCCGGATACTGCCGATGGATCTCCCGGACCGTATCCACAGTATAGCTTTTTCCCTCCCGGCGCAGCTCCATGTCGCTGACCTCCACCGGGCAGGGCAGCTCCATCGCCTGTGCCGCCAGCTCCGTCATGGCCATGCGGCTGACACCGTCGGCGGTGTCTCCCCGCAGCGCCTTGTGGGGCGGGATACCGGCCGGGATCAGCAGCAGGCGGTCTATCCCCAGATATGCCGCGGCAAACTGCGCCGCCTGCATATGCCCCAGGTGGATGGGGTTGAAGGTCCCACCATATATTCCGATCTTCACCGGACCCCTCCCTTTCTGTCTCTTGTCTCTGCTGAGAGCATACTACCTCGCAGGCATTATGTCAACATTTATGCCTTTGCTTTGGGCTTATCCTTCAGCAGCTCGATCTTCCGCTTATTTCTGTCGTAGTGCTGGCGATAGAGGACAAACTTGGTGCCGATGACCTGGACCTGCTCACTGCGGGTCAGTCGGCTGAGCTCATCGCAGGCCTCCCGCGCGGTGAGCATGGAGTTCTCCAGCACACGGCACTTGATGATCTCCCGGGCATCCAGAGCGTCGTTGGCCTGCTTGACCAGGTTCTCCGTGATGCCGTCCTTGCCGATGATAACGATGGTGTCGATGCCGTTGGCAATGCCGCGCAGCTGGGCGCGCTGTTTGCTTGTCAATTCCATATCTATATTTCCTTTACTTAATATCGTTTTCTTACTTATGCTCCGCCAGATAGGCCCGCAGCTTGCCGTCGAATACCTCCAGCGCCTTGCCGCGGTGGGAGACCATCGCCTTCTCCTCGGCGGTGATCTGGGCGTAAGTCTTCTTCAGCTGGGGCAGATAGAAGACCGGATCATAGCCAAAGCCGCCGTCGCCCTGGGGGGCGTAAGCGATGGAGCCGGGGCAGATCCCCTCGGCCTCAATGGTATCCCCGTTGGGGAAAATACAGGCGATGGCGCTGGTAAAGTGGGCGGTGCGGTCCGTCACGCCCCGCATGTTCTGAAGCAGCAGCTCATAGCGCTTGACATCGTCCAGCTCCGGGCCGCCATAGCGGGCGGAGTAGATGCCGGGGGCACCGTTGAGCGCGTCCACACAGACGCCGGAGTCATCCGCGATGGCGGGAAGGCCGCTGGCCTCCATGACGGCCCTGGCTTTCAGCATGGCATTCTCCGCAAAGGAGCTGCCAGTCTCCTCCACCTCTACATGGAGGCCCAACTCACCCTGGAGCACCACCTCCACGCCGTGGGCAGAGAGGATCGCCTGCATTTCCACCAGCTTATGCTTATTCTGAGACGCAAGAACAAATTTCATCAGATGCCGCCCCCCAGAACTTCCTTCTGCTTGTCCATCAGCTGGCGGATACCGTCGGCGCACAGGCTCACCAATGCCTGCTGCTCCGCCACCGTGAAGCTGCGGCCCTCGCCGGTGCCCTGCAGCTCGATGATGCCGCCCTGCTCATCCATGACGCAGTTGAGATCCACCATGGCGCTGCTGTCCTCCTCATAGCAGAGGTCCAGCATGGGCACATCGTTCACGATACCGGCGGACACAGCCGCCACGCAGTGCTTGATGGGGTTTTTCTCGATCCAGCCCATCTCCACCATTCTCCGGCAGGCCAGGGCCATAGCGATAAAACCGCCGGTGACGGAGGCGGTACGGGTGC
>CAYSDG010000096.1:0-6873 GCA_964429705.1 uncultured Oscillospiraceae bacterium
TACCCGCACCATCTACATGTCCCCCTGCGGCACCACCTTCTGTCAGGCCAAAGCCCGGCAGCTGCTGGCGGACTACGACCACCTGATCCTGGTCTGCGGCCACTACGAGGGCATCGACGAGCGATTTATCGAGGAGTGCGTGGACGAGGAGATCAGCATGGGCGACTTCGTTCTCACCGGCGGCGAGATTCCCGCCATGGCCGTGGCCGACGCGGTGTGCCGTATGGTCCCCGGCGTGCTCAGTGAGTCCGTGTGCTACGAGGAGGAGAGCCACTGGAACGGTCTGCTGGAGTATCCCCAGTACAGCCGCCCCGAGGAGTGGCATGGCCGCAAGGTCCCCGCGGTGCTGCTCAGCGGCCACCACGGCAACGTGGCCACCTGGCGCAAGCGTCAGTCCATGCTCCGCACCCTGCGCCGCCGCCCCGACATGTTCCGGGAGACTGATTTTATGGGCACCAAGGCTGACCGCCGTCTGCTCAGCGAGGTGTACGAGGAGCTGCGGCAGGAGCGGCGCGCCCAGGAAACACCCGGCGATGGGGGCAAAAAATGACAGAAAAAATTCATTGCAAACGCCCCGCAGAGTGATCTGCGGGGCGCTTCTTTTTGTTTCTCCCTGTTACTTTTGTAACCATTTTTTACACTTTTCAGAGTCATAATCCATTTTTCCACAAATTTACGTTAACCGATTTTGTTTATTTTGTTTCAAAAACTTGACAAATAGGCGCTTTTCAGGTATACTAAGCAAGGTTTTAACAAAAGTTACAAAAGTAACAAATCAGTTGCATACACTGTGTTTAGGAAAAGGAAATTTTGGTCATCCTCTTCCTGACCAGTCGGCAGCTCCGCTGCCGCTGCATGGATCTGTGCATCCGAAGAACTCTTTGATTAAGACCAATGGAGGTTCAAGTATCATGTTTGAAAGAAGCAAGAAAGCCGCTTCCCTGGTGAAATGGCTGACCGCTGTCGCAGCAGTACCGGTCCTCTCTCTTCTCGCCCTGACTCTGACCGTCGATTCTGCCGACCACTCCGCCCAAGCGCTCTACATCGTGAGCAATGACGCCTATGTGGATCTGAATGAGCAAAACGCGGATATTTTCCTCACTGACGCGTCCGCCGAGCTTGTGGACCGCAGCAGCGGCAGCGACCTGCTGCTGGAGGCCGGTCAGACCGTATCCATCTCCTATCAGGAGAACACCCGCTCCGCCATCTCCCAGGCGGAGACCATCACCCAGCTTCTCAGCCGCCTGCACATCTCCCCCAGTCCTCTGGAGATGGTGGCAGTCTCCTTCGAGGAGGACGCGGTGGAGATCACCATCGGCTCTGAATTTGTATTTTATGAGCACATCACCTCTGTCAAGGAACACGAGGTCATTTACAAATACAACGCCAGCAAGCCCCAGTGGAGCGAAACCGTGCTCCAGCAGGGGCAGGACGGCAGCTACAGCGAGGTGTATGAGATCATCTACCAGGACGGCGTTGAAACCGTCCGCCAGCTGATCGATGTCATTGAGACCGAGCCGACCCCCACCATCATCGAGCGGGGCGGCATCGAAAACTTCGCCAACCACAGCGACGCAGTCTCCTCGATTCAGACCAACAGCGACGGCTCCGGCACCCTGACCCTGGAAAACGGCAAGGTCCTGACCTTCAGCCAGGTCCGGAAGATGGAGGGCACCGCCTATACCGCCGGTGTGGGCGTGGTGGGTACCACAACCGCTACCGGCACTAAGGTCCGCGAGGGCGTGGTGGCCGTGGATAAGCGGGTGCTCCCTCTGGGCACCAAGGTCTATGTCGTCTCCAACGACGGTGCCTATGCCTACGGCTTCGCCGTTGCCGAGGACACCGGCGTTCGGGGCAACGCCATCGACCTGTATATGGACACCTATCAGGAATGCATCCAGTTCGGCCGCAGAGGCTGCACTGTCTATATCCTGGACTGATCAATTTTGCGAGAAGATCACCGGTCATACCAAAAACGGAGACAGCATGGTTTTGTTACCATGCTGTCTCCGTTTTTATTCTCAGATCATCACTCATCCGGTGATCAGCTCATAGAGCATTTTGATGAACATCATGCCCAGCACTACAAAGATCATGCCCCGGATCTTCTTGCCGCCACCGCGGATGGCGTACCGGGAGCCGCAGGCCGCTCCCGCGATGCTGCACAGCGCAGCGGGAAACACCAGCATCCACAGCACTTTTCCTCCCATGATATAGGAAGTTGCGGAGGCGATATTGCTGGCCAGGTTGGCCACCTTGGCACAGCCGGAGGCGGTGACCATGTTCAGCGACAGGAACATCGTGAAGGCCATGATCAGGAATGTCCCCGTCCCGGGGCCAATGATGCCGTCATAGAGGCCGATGGCCAGTCCAATGGCCAGGCTGACCAGCACCTCATAGCGGACAGAGAACTGCTTCTCCTCGTGGTCGATGCCAAAATCCTTCTTTACCGCCAAAAAAATCGCCACCAGAGGCAGAGCGACCAGCATCAGGCCCTGGAGCAGCGTCTCCGGCAGCAGCTTGGCGATCTCCGCGCCGATGAAACCGCCGATCATAGAGCCTGCGGCGGCGCACATGGCGATGCGCAGTCGGATCTTGCCGCTCTTAAAGAAGCGGACCGTGGCCGTGGCGGAGCCGATACCCGCCACCACCTTGTTGGTGCCTGCCGCCATATGCACCGGCAGCCCCGCCATCATATAGGTGGGCAGGGTGATGAGTCCGCCGCCCCCGGCGATGCTGTCTACAAAGGCTCCCAGGAACACCAGAGGGCACACGATCAAACACATGCGAAGCAATTCACTCACAGGTTGTTTCCTCCAAATACGAAATATATCGCTATTTTAGCACACCGCGCGGCGGCTGTCACTGTTTTTTCTCATTTTTCCCGCTTCTTTTCCTGGAAATGGGTGTGGCATTTCCAGGAAAACCATGGTATAGTAAGCTGATAAGATTTTCAGGAGGAAAACTATGGATCTCTGTGATATGCGGGACATCAAGGCCCTGCTGGGCCGCCACGGCTTCCGTTTTTCCAAGTCGATGGGGCAGAATTTCCTGATCGAGGACTGGGTGCCCCGGGACATCGCCGCCGCCAGCGGCGCTACCAAGGCTCACGGTGTGCTGGAGATCGGCCCCGGCATCGGCCCCCTCACCAGCCAGCTGTGCCATCTGGCCGGGAAGGTCGTGGCCGTGGAACTGGATAAGGCCCTCTACCCCGTTCTGGCAGAGACCATGAGCTGGGCGGACAACTTCACGCTGGTCCCCGGCGACATCATGAAGCTGAATATCCCCGCTCTGGTGGATGAGCACCTGGCGGGGCTGCGCCCCCTGGTCTGTGCCAACCTGCCCTATAACATCACCACCCCGGTCCTCACCGCTCTTGTGGAGTCCAGGCGCTTCGAGGCCATCACCGTAATGATCCAAAAGGAGGTGGCCCTGCGCATCGCTGCCCGGCCTGGCACCGGCGACTACGGCGCCTTCTCCCTCTTTATGCAGTACCACACCCAGCCGGAGGTCCTCTTCGACGTGCCTCCCTCCTGCTTCCTGCCCGCCCCCAAGGTCACCAGCGCCGTGCTCCACTGCAAGGTCCGGGAAACGCCCGCCGTCTCCCCCGCCTGCGGCGAGGAGTTCTTCTTCCGCACGGTCCGTGCTGCCTTCGCCCAGCGGCGCAAAACGCTGCTCAACAGTCTCAGCGCCGTCTTTGGCGGGCAGCTGAGCAAGGAACAGCTCAGCGCCGCCATCGCCGCCTGCGGCTTCCCCAGTGACATCCGGGGCGAAAAACTGGGACTGGAGGAATTTGCCGCTCTGGCAGACGCCCTCTACACCGCCCTCCATAGCTAATAAAATCAAAGAGCACGAAACACAGCGTCACAGACGCCGCGTTTCGTGCTTTTTTGATTTAAAGATCGCGGTTATAGATCCTGGACACATGCTCACGCCCCCGATAGATCAGCAGATAGGCGCTGGCCATGGAAAACACATTGATAACCAGAATGATGCCGCGCTCCGGAAACACCTCTGCCAGCGAACCCACCAGCAGAGACCCGGCAACGCTGCCCGCAGCGTTCATCATCTGAAACACGCCGTTGAACCGGGCGCGCTTGTTATCCGGTACATAGGATTGGGTCGCCGATGTGCGGATGGTATAGGAGGTGACCCCCAGAATACCGACCAGGAAAAAGGCCCCCGCCATCAACGGGATCGGCAGGAACAGGATAATACCCGCCAGGAAGCTGATGGAGAGATACACCACAAAGGCGATCGTAAACTTTCGTTTGGCGGGGATACGGATCCAGTACTGCAGCAACCCACCGGAAAAGCGGCCGGCCACCTCAAAGTTGGATACCACCGAGTACAGCGTCACCGCCGCCAGCGGCCAGGCGGAAAACAGCTCCGGATGGTTGCGGAAGAAGGGCAGGCGCAGCGTGTCCGCGCCGTAGCACAGATTGCTGACCGTAAAATACAGTGCGATGATCAGCAGCCCCTTCTCCCCCCGGATGTAATCCATCCCCTCGCCCAGATCGCTCCGGAACCGGGACAGCGCACCCCGGATGTCCGCGGCAGGGGCGGCGCTGATATGGGTCTCCTGGTGGCGTACGCCCCGCTCGAAGCAGGCGGCCACAAAGAAGCACACGGTGTTGATAGCAAATACCGGTGTCGCGCTGCCCATATGGTCATAGATGGCAGCGGCTACCGGGGTCATCATAGCCGCCAGGGGCCAGAGCATACTGGACACCGAGTAAGCCTTGCGATAGTTCCCCTCGCTGATGAGATTGGGGTAGAAGCTGTCATAGGCCACCTGATACACGCTGTTGATGGAGCCGATCAGCAGGCAGGCGCACAGCATGATGGGGTAGCTGAACCAGCCGCTGCGCAGCAGCAGAAACAGCGACAGATAGATGGCCGCGGAGATAAAATCCAGCGTATAGATCACCTTTTTCCGGCTCATGCGGTCCAGATACGGCCCCGCCAGGATAGGGCAGATCAGCATCGGCAGCTGGTTACAGGCATTGTAGAGGGTATACAGGAAAGTGGAGCCGGTATAGTCCAGCACCAGCAGGCTGATGGCAAAACCGGACAGGGTGTTGCCCACCATGGAGATCAGGCTGCCCACCGTGATGACTGTGAAATCGTAGGTCCAGAGCTTCTGTTTTCCGTTCGCCGCCATCACCGCGCCTCCTCTCGGGGGCCAGGCTGGAAGGCCTTCTCCACCAGCAGTACCTCTGTCTGCCCGGCAGTGAGTTCCGTCACCTTATCCTGGAAGGCATCCACGTCCCCGGCAGGCAGCGTCACCGTCAGCACAATGTCCGCGCCGAAGTCGGAATCCGTGATGATCCCGCCGCAGGCCGCCACCAGCAGCCGCATCCGCTCGTACATGGCGTAGCTGCACGGCACCGCCAGCGTGGCCCACAGCCGCATCCGGCTGACGCCCGCAGCGTCCAGCGCCAGCTTGGCCGTACCGCCGTAGGCCCGGGTCAGTCCCCCGGCCCCCAGCAGGATGCCGCCGAAGTAGCGGGTCACCACGCAGCAGACGTTGGTGACCCCCTCCCGCTGGAATACGTTCAGCATAGGCTGCCCGGCTGTACCCTGTGGCTCGCCGTCATCGGCGTAGCGCAGGACATTTCCCTCCCGGATGATATAGCACCAGCAGTTGTGCCGGGCGTCGTAGTGCTTCTTTTTCGTCCGCTCGATGCAGGCGCGGGCCTCCTCCTCGCTCTCCACCCGCCAGACATGGCCGATGAAGCGAGAGCGCTTCTCCACCAGCTCCGCCTCTGCCTCCTCATAGGGGACCAGATATTCCGTCATAGCTGCCACGCACCTTTCCTGCCTCTCATACAAGGCACATGCCTTAAGATCTTTCTCATTTTCTGTATCCTTTCCTGTCTCAAGCAGACGCAAAAAGTCCGCCTTCGGACATGCGAGGGCGGACTGCAAGACAGGATATGGGCCGCTTTGGGCATAGGATCACCACGGCTGCTCTGACTGTACAGACCGACCTTGCGCACAAACCATCAGCCCCGTCTCTTGCATCAGGGCCTCTCTTGCAGCAAAGCTCGTTCCTACCACAGTCAATTCGGCAGCATTCTCCTGGATCCTCCTTCCAAAAGCGGACTATACGATTTTTAGGATACACCCAATGGTATATTTTGTCAAGAGGTCAGTCCTCCCAGTCCTCCTTGGGCTCCACCCAGCCCTCGATGTAGGGCTTCACCAGGCCGATGGCCCGGGGATTGCACACGGCCACTACGTCGATAGTGGCATCATACTCCACCGACTCCACCTTGGCCTCCCGGTACAGCACATCCAGCAGGCCGCCCTTGTCGTAGGGCAGGTGGATGGTGATGCGGCGGGTCCCCTTGTCCAGCATGCGGTCGATGGCGCCCAGCAGCTCCTCCAGCCCCTCGCCGGTCCTGGCGGAGATATTGACACAGTCCTCGCCGTGGGGCCGAATATCGCCCCAGAAGAGGTCGGACTTGTTGTACACCCGCAGGCAGGGGGTCTGCTCTGCCCCCAGCTCCCGGATCAGCTCGTCCACGATGGCGGCCTGCTCCTGCCACTCAGGGTTGGAGATGTCAATGACGTGGAGCAGCATATCGGCGTACTCCAGTTCCTCCAGGGTGGCCTTAAAGGCGTCCACCAGCTGGTGCGGCAGCTTGCGGATGAAGCCGACCGTGTCGGAGATGACGACCTCCAGCGTATCGCTGACCGTCAGGAGGCGACTGGTGGTGTCCAGGGTGTCAAACAGGCGATTGTTGGCGGGGATGCCCGCATCGGTGAGGGCGTTGAGCAGGGTGGACTTTCCGGCGTTGGTATAGCCCACGATGGCCACCACGGGGATCTCGTTTTTCATGCGGCGCTGGCGCTGGGTGCCCCGGA
>CAYSDG010000097.1:0-6711 GCA_964429705.1 uncultured Oscillospiraceae bacterium
ACTGACTCCCTTGGTCGCTGTGGAGCTGCAACTCCGCAGCGACTTTCTTTTCCTTCTGCATCGCAAGCCGGATGGTGTCCAATACGAGATCAACACTTTGGTTTGTCCCTGTTTTATATGCAACAATACTGTTGTCAAACAGATCCCGGATCACAGACAGATAAAGCACGCCCTGACCGGTATGGATATAGGAGATATCCGTGACCCATTTGTGATTTGGCCTATCGGTCTGAAACTCTCTGTTCAACAGATTTTCGTACTTGTGAAGCTGCTGTCCCATCTGTCTCCATTTTCTGCGACGGCGAATTTCGGACAGAAACTCGTATTTCTTCATAATACGCAGAATTGTTTTGGGATTTCTGTGTATTTTCTTGCTTTTCAGCCACTTCCACATACGACGATATCCTGAGGTTCGATTTCCTGTAGTTTTGTGTATTTTCTTTTACTCATGAAAACACCCCCTATGTAGATCTATTTTCCTACACAGGGGGCGCTTTTGTCTATTGTCCGTTTTTGCTGGACCTGTTCAGACTGTCGGGCGTCCAGGGCTTTATTCTTTGTGAGAGGTCCGCTTCAGTGCGGCGCGGATGTTGCCGTCCAGCAGTGGGCTGAGATCGTCCAGAAAGGCGGCGGGATCGTCCTTCATACCGTTGTTGAGCCAGTCAACGCTCAGACCTGTCAGCGCTGCTGTATAGAAGTGGGCCAGAGTATTTATATAGTGGTCGGCAACGGAAAGCCCCTCTGCCTCCTTTTGGATATAGGCCACCATGGAGGTCAGGATCGTCTTGTGGTAATACCGCTCCAGAAGGCTCCGGTTTGCGGAATTATAGATGTGGAAGATTGCCTTGCGGTGCGCCCGGGCGAAGGTCGTGGCATCCAGAAATGCCTTCTGCCAGGAGTCGTAGTTCTTGACACCGGCGGAGATCCGCTCCACCTCGGTGTTGAAAATATCCTCCACCAGCGCATAAATGTCCTGATAATAATAGTAGAACGTGTTGCGGGAGATGTTGCAGTACTCTGTAATATCCCGAACGGAGATCTTGTTGAACGGCTGCTCATCCAAAAGCGTGACAAATCCCTTCCGGATCACCGCTTTTGTGTTGTTATACAGTGCCATCCGCTCGCTCCTTTCAAAAGCTCAAGTCCATTTTAGCGAAAATTGCCGGAGAAGTCAAACAGAGTTTCCCGGCAGAAGCCTGATGCGCATCTTTTGGACATTTTGGGAAAAGTGTGTGGTTTTTTGAACACTTCTGCGATTTTGAAGATAGCGTACACCGGAAAATCCCGGTAAGATACCGAGCCAAAGGGGGAGACGCTCTTGGCAGAATGGAGGTGCCGCGGGATGAGGCCGCATGTTCCGGCGGAGAAAAAGAGAAGCCGCTGGGTCGGTGTGCTGACGCTGCTGCTGGTGTGCGGCGTTCTGTTCTGGGTGTTTCGCGATGCGATGCCGGACATTCTGAAGAGCCTCCGGTGTGTTCCGGCCTGGGGCGTGGTGCTTTTGCTGCTGATGGGCTTCCTCTATGAGGGGCTGGCGGCGGCGGCCTGCTGGCTGCTGCTGCGCGGAAAGCGGCGGGACATCCCATTTTCCGCCGCGTGGCGGGTGACCTGTCTCGGCGTGTTTGCCAACGTCAGCA
This sequence comes from uncultured Oscillospiraceae bacterium, assembly GCA_964429705.1. Classification (GTDB taxonomy): domain Bacteria; phylum Bacillota; class Clostridia; order Oscillospirales; family Oscillospiraceae; genus Pelethomonas. The sequence goes on from CAYSDG010000097.1 coordinate 1,635, forward strand.
CGCTGGCTGCGGGGACCCTGCCGATGCAGAGCTGCTACCTGCTTCCCTGGGGGATCGATGCGGGCAGCGGGCTTGGCATCATGGGCAGCGTCTACGTGCTCCACAAGAGCGCGGTCCTGCTGTATGCCACAGGTATGCTGCTCTGGGGCGGACGCTGGCTGCGAAAGAGCATCGGCGGTGTGTCCCGCTATATTTGGATCGGCTACGGGATCAGTGCCGGTATCATTCTCTTTTTGACGCTGCTTTACACGTGGAAGCGGGTCCTGCGCCTGGTCTGTGCGTTGCTGGACAAGCTGCCGTATTCCGGCAAATGGAGGGAGCGGAAGGCGGCGTGGCGCGGCGCTCTGACGGAGCTGAACGCTGAGGCAGGAAAGGTGCTGCTGTGCCCGGCCAACAGTGTCAGAGGGATCGCGCTGGAGCTGCTGAAGCTGTTTGTGCTGTACGCCATCCCCTATGTCAGCCTGCGGCTGCTGGGCGTGCAGTCGCTGCGCTTTTGGCAGGTGCAGCTGCTGTCCTCTGTGATGCTGCTGGTGACCAGCGCGCTGCCGAATATTGCCGGTGTCGGGCCAACGGAGTTTGCCTTTTTGCTGCTCTATTCCGGCTGTGTGGGGGATGTGACCGCAGCCTCCGCGCTGATGCTCTACCGCGTCGCTACGTATTTCGCGCCATTTTTGTACAGCTCGCTTGTGTTTTTGAGGGAACGACGCAATTTCATCAAGGGGTGAGCCCCTGCATATCAAACAAAGGACGGAAAGGAATGTATCATTATGGCAATCAAGGAAAATTTACAGATCGCCGCGATTAAGCAGGCGTATGAATTCCTGGACAAGGACCCGGACGCCAATCTGCCCAGGCTGATGGATCTGGCGGACAGGCTGGATTCCGCCAACGCCTATGCCCGGCAGCGCGCCGCGATCCGCACGGCGATCTCTGACCCGGACAACAACTGGTACCGGCTGGTGCGCAGCCTCTGGGACGATGTGGACAGCGGTGTCCGCAAGAAGCTGTTTGAAAACTTTGTTATCAACGCAAACTTCCTCTGGGCGCCCCGCCGCAAGGCGGCCATGGAGAAGTACCAGTGCAATATTCCCTGGACGATCCTGATGGACCCCACCAGCGCCTGAAATCTCCACTGCACCGGCTGCTGGGCGGCGGAGTATGGCAATCAGTTGAACATGGATCTGGATACGCTGGATTCCATCATCTCGCAGGCGAAGGAACTGGGGATCCGGATGTTCATCTACTCCGGCGGCGAGCCGCTGATGCGGAAGAAGGACATCATCACCCTCTGCGAGCGGCACAGCGACTGTGTGTTCCTCTCCTTTACCAACGGTACGCTGATCGACGAGGCCTTTGCCGATGAGATGCTCCGGGTGGGCAACTTTGTACCCGCCATATCTGTGGAGGGCTTTGAGGAGGGGACGGACTTCCGCCGGGGCGAGGGGACCTTTGCCCGGGTGAAGGCAGCCATGGAACTGCTGCACCGCAGGAAGCTGCCCTTTGGCCTCTCCTGCTGCTACACCTCCCAGAATGTGGCGATGATCGGCAGCGAGGAATATTTCGACTGGATGGTGGAGATGGGAGCAAAGTTCTGCTGGATCTTCACCTATATGCCCGTGGGAAACGGCACCCCCACCGACCTGATGGCCACGGCGGAGCAGCGGGCGTTCATGTATCATCAGGTGCGGGCCTTCCGCAAGACCAAGGCTCTTTTCACCATGGACTTCTGGAACGATGGCGAGTTTGTGGGCGGGTGTATCGCCGCGGGCCGCAACTATCTGCACATCAATGCCAACGGCGACATTGAGCCCTGCGCCTTCATTCACTACTCCGACTCCAACATCCGGGAGAAGACGCTGGTGCAGGCCTTCCAGTCCCCGCTGTTCATGGCCTATCGGGAGGGACAGCCCTTCAGTGACAACCATCTGCGGCCCTGCCCGCTGCTGGATAACCCCGGCGCGCTGACCGCCATGGTGGAGCGCTCCGGCGCGCACTCCACGGATATGCAGTCTCCGGAGGATGTGCGTGACCTGTCTGAAAAATGCCGTGAGAAGGCGGAACTGTGGAAGCCAGAGGCGGACCGCCTGTGGGCGTGCAGCCACCCCTGCGCAGGCTGCGGAAAGCGCTGATAGAGGACCTCCGCGCGCGGAGGACTCCGCCTGCGTACGGGGCGCGGTACTGGCAGAACGGCGGAGTTTTCAGTTTTTTTCACCGATGTGACTGTTAAATATTGACAATGCCGGGCGTCTTTGCTATACTAAAGCAAAAATGCGGGAGCAGAATACACAGTGGAGTTGTTCTGCTCCCGCTCTCGTTTTTTGACAGCGGAGAGGAGTATACAAGCGTGAAGCAGATCAGGGAACTTTTCATGGATGCGCCGATCATTGCGGCGGTCAAGGACGATGACGGCCTGCAAAGGGCGCTGGAGTCCGATTGCCAGGTGATCTTCCTGCTGTATGGGACAGTTCTGAATATCGGCGACCTGGTGGAGCGGGTCCACGGGGCCGGTAAGCACTGCTTTGTACACATCGACATGGTGGATGGGCTCAGCAACCGAGATGTCGCAGTGGATGGTCTGGTGAAGCTGTGCCACCCGGACGGGATCATCTCCACCCGGACCCATCTGATCTGTCGGGCGCGGCAGCTGGGTGTTCTGGGCATCCTGCGCACCTTTATGCTGGACTCCATCTCGCTGAAAAACCTCCTGGCCCAGATCGAGACGGTCCGTCCGGACTTTATCGAGCTGCTGCCGGGCATCATCCCCACCATTATCCAGGAGATCCGGGAGAAGACCACGGTGCCGCTGATCGCCGGTGGGCTGATCCGCAAGAAGCAGGATGTGATCCAGGCTCTGCAGGCGGGTGTGATAGCGGTATCCACCTCCTGTCAGGATGTCTGGGAGATGTAAGAGCTTATATTTTATTAAGGAATAGAAGGGGTACATTATGAACACGATCAAACTGGAAGCGCCCAAGCCCTGCATGATCGCCCACCGGGGTCTCAGCGGCCTGGAGCGGGAGAATACCTGCGCGGCCTTTGTGGCGGCGGGCAATCGCAGCTATTTCGGCATCGAGACGGATGTCCACCAGACAGCGGACGGCAAATATGTCATCATCCATGACGATGACGCGGTTCGCGTGGCTGGAAAGGAGCTGGTGGTGGAGGAGACTGATCTGGCCACCCTGCGCCAGCTGCAGCTGTTTGATGTCGGCACCGACATGCCCCGGGGGGATCTGTGCCTGCCGACGCTGGAGGAGTACATCGCCGTCTGCAAAAAGTATGAAAAGACTGCCGTTCTTGAGCTGAAAAACCGGATGCCCGCCGAGGCGGTCGCAGAGGTCGTGGAGATCGTGAGAAGCTGCGGCCACCTGGACAATACCATCTTCATCTCCTTCAGTCTGGAGAATCTGATCGACCTGCGTGAGAAGTATCCCCAGCAGCCTGCCCAGTATCTGGTCAGCCGGATCGAAGACCAGGACGCTCTGGCAGAGACGCTGCAGAAGTACCATCTGGAGCTGGATGCCAGATATACCGCTGTGGATGAGGCTTTCATCTCCAGACTGCACCAGCAGGGGACCAAGGTCAACGTGTGGACGGTGGATTCCCCGGAGGATGCCGCCCGCCTGATCGCCATGGGCGTGGACTTTATCACCACCAATATCCTGGAGTAAGAGCGCGCGCTGTCGGAGAAATTGGTGTATTTTTTGCCATAGCCCTTGACATTTTCAGGAAAGAGGGCTATCATACAAACTCGTGAAGTCAATATTGTGACAGAAGCATAAGAGTTTTGGAGCTATGCAAAGAGGATACAGGGAACTGTGTCTTTTTTGTGTAGCTCTTTTTTGTTTGAAGGAGAGTAGTTATGTACGATGTAGCAATTATCGGAGCCGGTGTGGTGGGATGCGCCGCGGCGCGTTATTTGTCCCGCTACGACCTGAAGTGCTGTGTGCTGGAGCGGGCGGAGGATGTCTGCTGCGGCACCTCCAAGGCCAACAGCGCCATCGTCCACGCGGGCTTTGACGCAGTCCCCGGCACCAACAAGGCGAAATATAACGTGCAGGGCAGCCAGATGATGGAGGCGCTCTGCCGTGAGCTGGATGTGCCCTATCGGCGCAACGGCTCCATGGTGCTGTGCTTTGACGAGACGGACGTTCCCCGGCTCCATGAGCTCTGTGAGCAGGGAAAGAAAAATGGCGTTCCCGGGATGCAGGTCCTGTCCGCCCAGGAGGCACGGACACTGGAGCCCGCCCTGTCGGAGCAGGTCGTGGCCGCTGTGCTGGCTCCCAGCGGCGGCATCGTCTGCCCCTTCACCCTGACCTATGCCCTGGCGGAGAACGCCGCGGCCAACGGGGTGGAATTCATGTTCAACAGCGCGGTGGAGCATGTTGCCCACGGCGCAGATGGCTTTGTGCTGCATACCAGCAACGGCACTGTGGAGGCGAAGCTGGTCATCAATGCTGCCGGTGTTATGAGCGACCTGCTGCACAATGAGGTGTGCAAAAAGAAGGTGGCCATCACGCCCCGCCGGGGGCAGTACTGCCTCTTCGACAAGCGCGACGGCCAGATGGTCTCCCACACGATCTTCCAGCTGCCCGGCAAAATGGGCAAGGGCGTGCTGGTAACGCCTACGGTCCACGGCAACCTTCTGGTGGGCCCCACGGCGGAGGATGTGCTGGACCGGAAGGGGACCAATACCACGGCAGAGGGGCTGGAGACCGTGCTCTCTGTGGCGGCGCTCAGTGTGCCGGATCTCCCGGTGCGGGACATCATCACCTCCTTTGCGGGTCTGCGCGCCCACATCACCGAGGGAGCTGCGGATTTTGTGGTGGGCGAGACAGCGGAGAACTGGTTCGACCTGTGCGGCATCGAGTCCCCCGGTCTCTCGGCGGCTCCCGCGCTGGGTCTGGAGGCCGCCGACTGGGCGGCAAAGAAGCTGGCCGCCGCCCAGCGGGCGGACCACAAGGCGGAGCGCCAGGGCATCGTCGATCTGCGTGAGCTTCCCTTTGCGCAGCGGCAGGCGCTGGTGGCGGAGAATGCCGCCTATGGCAACATCATCTGCCGCTGTGAGCAGATCAGC
>CAYSDG010000098.1:0-6687 GCA_964429705.1 uncultured Oscillospiraceae bacterium
GACCAACGCCAACGGTTACACCACTGAGGAGTATGAGGCCATCAAGGCTGAGTTCAACAAGTGATACCCCCCTATCACCTGTTAGCTCTGACACATAACGCGGAGGCTCCCGGAACAGGCTCTGTTCCGGGAGCTTTCTGCGTTTTCCCCTCTTTTTCGCCGCCCACCCCTGCGCCAGACGGCGATTTTCCCTTTTTTCAGGAGGTATTTATTCGTTTAAACCGAAAAGAACGTTAAACGGTTGACAAAATTGGAAAAAGAACTATAATAGAGTTAGCTTGTAAAAACTGGATCACATCTGCTTATGGGCCGTCTCCGGGGGGATGCGGCTCGGGCGTATTGGGCGTGCGCCGCGGGCAGATGTTCTCTATTTTTACGAGTAATTTTATTTGTGAGGTAGATAGACATGAAAAAGCTTCTCAGTCTCATCCTCGCTCTGTCCATGGTGTTGGCTCTCGTGGCCTGCGGCGGCACTAACAATGCTGACAACAGCGCCAACGGCAGCAACACCAACAACACCCAGAGCGAGACCCCCGACACTTCCAGCAACACCACCAACGATGGCCAGCCCATCAAGAACCTGGTCACCTGGCAGACCTCCGGCGCCAATGAAATGGGCGTCTTCCTGATGCTCAACTCCGAGTCTCAGGCCGAGCACGATGTGCTGAGCAACTGTTATACCCCCCTGCTGGAAGTCAACAACAAGGGCCAGCTGCAGCCTGCTGCCGCCACCGAGTGGGGCACCAAGGACGGCGGCCTGACCTGGACCTTCCAGCTGCGCGACGATGTGACCTGGGTCGACATGAACGGCGAGTTCATGGCCAACTGCACCGCCCAGGACTGGCTCACCGCTCTGGAGTGGATCCTGAACTTCCATAAGAACGGCGCTATGAACACCTCCATGCCCTGCACCCTGATCAAGGGCGCGCAGGACTACTACGACTACACCAAGGACCTGACCATGGAGGAGGCCTATGCTCTGAAGGCAGACGGCAAGTTTGCTGAGATGGTGGGCATCGAGGCTCCCGATGACTATACCCTGATCTATCACTGCACCAAGAACGCTCCCTACTTTGACACCCTGGCCACCTGCGCCTGCCTGTACCCCCTGTCCCAGGCTGAGATCGACGAGACCGGCGTGGAGAACATGCTGGCCATCGACAACACCACCATGTGGTACAACGGCCCCTATACCATCACCACCTACGTGCAGAACAACGAGAAGATCCTGACCCGCAACGAGTCCTACTGGGATAAGGACTGCACCCTGTTCGACACCGTCACCGTCACCATGATCGCCGACGGCAACACCGACGACCAGCTCTTCGAGACCGGCGAGGTGGACCAGGCTACCCTGAACGAGTCCACCCTGAAGCGCATCTACGAGGATGAGTCCCACGCCCTGCACAACTATCTGGTCGAGATGATGCCCACCAAGTACTCCTACGACCTGTTCTGGAACTACGCCAAGAACAATGAGGACGGCACCCCCGACGTCAACAACAACACCGCCTTCGCCAACGAGGCCTTCCGCCTGTCCCTGACCTATGGTCTGGACCTGCGCAACTACTGGGCCCGCACCAACGCCATCACCCCCAACAGCTGCGAGTGTCTGGCCTACACCATGAAGGGTCTGCTGTACTTCTCTGACGGCACTGAGTACGTCAGCAAGGTGGTGGAGCAGCTGGGCTACGGCGAAAAGACCGACGGCACCCCCGCCCGCCTGGATATGGAGAAGGCTCTGGCCTACAAGGAGCAGGCCATGACCGAGCTGGCCGGCAAGGTCACCTTCCCCGTTGAGCTGGACTACTACATCAAGGCCGGCAGCCAGACCGCTCTGGACGGCGCGATTGTCCTGAAGGAGATTTTCGAGTCCCTGGGCAGCGACTACGTCACTATCAACATCCTGACCTACACCTCCTCCGCCTCTCAGGAGGTCTACAAGCCCAAGCTGCAGTCCTTCGTCATCAGTGGCTGGGGCGCTGACTACGGTGACCCCGAGAACTTCATCGGCCAGATGCTGTACGGCAGCGACAGCGCTTACCACGCCCGCACCTACACCAACATCAACGACGCCTCCGATGCCGAGCTGATCGCCACCTTCCAGGAGTTCACCTCTCTGGCGGAGAAGGCCAGCGGCATCTACATGGATACCGACGAGCGCTATCAGGCCTACGTGGATGCCGAGGTCTACATGATCCAGCACGGCCTGCTGCTGCCCGCCTACTACAACATCTCCTGGGAGCTGACCAACGTCAACGACTACAGCAAGATGAACGCCAAGTACGGTTCTCAGAACAACACCTATAAGAACTGGGAGACCTCCGACACCGGTTATACCACCGAGGAGTACGAGCAGTTCAAGGCCGCCTATAACGGCTGATCCTCCCCCCTCTCTCTTTTTGGTCCCTGGCTCCTGCGGGAGCCGGGGATCTTTTTGTTTTTTGGAGATTTTATTGCCAGCTGGCAGCTGGGCGATGCTCTGTTTTTGTCTCTGACAGGGACATTCCACACTTCCGCTCTCCGGAGCGGGTTACTTTTTCGACGCCGAAAAAGTAACCAAAAAGGCGTTCGGGGGACACCCCCGAACACCCCCGATGTTTTTGGGCGAATGCTCGATCTTACGCCAAGCGTGGAAACAGGCCTTTGGTATTTGCGGTTCGGTGTCAGATGTATCTCGTCCAACTTCGCCTGACGGCCCACGACGCCGATAAAAACAGACTTGATGGTAGCTGCCGCCGTCTGACATGGCAGCCCATGGTGCGGTGCGGATCTGTAGTCTCGTATTCGGGACCATCAGCAAAGCACCGCACAAATGCGCCCAACTTGGTCAGCGGCTTCGACTGGCAGGTTTAGCGGCCTATCCTTTCGAGGGGCGACAGCCGAAGTATGGCGAGCAGTATCCAGATGGGAGCAACAACCCTCGACAACATGTTCTATTCTGACCCACCGCACGACCCGCCCAGCAAAGTCACCGCCCCCTGGGGGCGCCCCCAAAAAACCGATCTAAAATCCCTTGAAAATCCCCGGATTGACAGCGGCCTCCCTGCGGTGGTATCATACTTTTTGCGGCGGAACAGGTCGATCGCCAGATGGCCCCGGCGCAGATCCAACATGCGAAAGGAAAATGACTATGGCAACTACCGTTACCTATCTGGAGACCGGCTCCCAGGATCCCAGATACAATCTGGCCTTCGAGGAGTATGTGCTCACCCATCGTCTGGAAGGCGACTATCTGCTGCTCTGGCAGAATGACAACACCATCGTCATCGGTCAGAACCAGAACACCGAGGCAGAGATCAACCGGGCCTTCGTGGAGGAGCACGGCATCAACGTTGTGCGGCGCACCACCGGCGGCGGTGCGGTCTACCACGATCTGGGCAACCTGAACTACTCCTTCATCTCCGACTCCGAGGGCATCGACCACGCGGCGCTGGAGCGCTTCACCCGCCCCATCGTCCGCACGCTCCAGAGCTTGGGCATCAACGCCGAGGCCTCCGGCCGCAACGATATTCTGGCCGAGGGCCGCAAGGTCTCCGGCACCGCCCAGCGCAAATATAAGAACCGCATCCTGCACCACGGCACCCTCCTCTTCGACTCCAACCCCGGCATGGTGGCGGGTGCGCTGCAGGTGGACCCCGAGAAGCTGAAGGCAAAGGGTACCCAGTCCGTCCGCAGCCGCATCGGCAATATCCGCGACTTTTTGAAGGAGGACATGGACCTCCCCGCCTTCTGGACCTACCTGAAGCAGCAGCTGGCTGGCAGCGGCATTCTGGTGGAGAGCACCCTCACCCCCGAGGAGCTGGCAGAGGTGGACGCCCTCAAGCGCAGCAAGTACGACACCTGGGAGTGGAACTTCGGCCGCTCCCCCCAGTATGAGCTGCACAACAAGCGCCGCTTCTCCGGCGGCTCTCTGGAGGTCTATCTCACCACCAAGCAGGCCGTCATCCAGGCCGTGACCTTCTACGGTGACTTCCTCTCCCAGCGGGCGCTGGACGAGCTGAAGGATGCCCTCCGGGGCTGCCCCTTCCGCCAGGAGGACGTGCGCGCCGTGCTGGAGCGCTTCCCCCTGCAGGAGTTCTTCGGCTCCATCACAGCGGACGAGGTGCTGGAGCTGATGTTCCACGCCACAAAGCAGGACTAAAACAAACAGCGCAAAAGGCACACGGGATCACCCGTGTGCCTTTTTATTTCTATTTTTTTGCCGGTATATTTTTTGCTCCCGGCAGGGGAAATTTTAGCCTCCGGGCGAGTGACTTTGCTGCATTTTTATGGGGTTTCGCCCCCAGGGCGAGTTCCTTTTTGCCTCGCGCAAAAAGGAACCAAAAACGCGCCGAAACCTCTTTGGTTTCGGACTTCCAGCCTAGCTGGGCTTTCGTGCGGTGGGGCAGAATAGAACATGTTGTCGGGCGTTGTTTCTCCCACCAGGAACCAGCTTGCAGGAGTGCGCCTGTCGGCCCTCGAAATGATACATTCCGAAGCTTTTAGCCGAAGCCGCTGACCAAGTGCAGCGCATTTGTGCGGTGCTTTGCTGAGGGTCCCATTGACGAAACTACAGGGCCGCACCGCACCATGGGCTGCAAAGTGAGACAGCGGCAGCTGCCATCAAGTCTGTTTGCCTCGGTGTCGTGGGGCGACAGCCGAAGTTGGACGAGATACATCTGACACCGAACCGCAACGGCTCGGAATCGTTGCCCCTTCTGGTGCGAAATTGAGTATTCGCTCCAAAAACATCGGGGGCATTCGGGGGTGTCCCCCGAACTTTTTGGTTACTTTTTCGGCATCGAAAAAGTAACCCGCTCCGGAGAGCGGAACTCCCTCGCACTGAAGTGTGGAATGTCCCTGTCGGAGACAAAACAGCGCATCACAAAGATACCAGCAAGCAGCAGAACGCCCCTGCCCCGAAAAAATATTTACTTCTTCCGCTCTGCCAGCTCTCGGGCCAGCTCCAGCAGGAAGCCGCTCTCCGGCAGGGGGCGCACCGCCTCCATGGCCAGAGCCGTCTCCTCTGCCACCAGCCGGTGGCAGGCATCCAGGCCCAGCAGATCCACGAAGGTGACCTTGCCCTCCTCCCGGTCGGAGCCGATGGGCTTGCCGAACTCCGCCTCGTCTGCGATGACATCCAGCACATCGTCCCGCACCTGGAAGGCCAGGCCGATATGCCCGCCGTACCGGACCGCTCTGGCCCGGGTCTCGCCGTCGGCATCCGCCGCCACGCAGCCCAGCTCGCAGGCTGCCCGGAGCATTGCGCCCGTCTTCAGGCTGTGCAGGAGCTTCACTTCACTCTCATTGCGGCACAGATGCTCCGTGTCCAGCACCTGGCCCGCCACCATGCCGTCCCCGGCGCAGGCACAGGCCAGCACCTCCACCGCGTCGATCCGCTGCTGGGCGGTCAGGCCGGGGGCCTGGGCGATGAGGCGGAACGCCTCCCCCTGCAATGCGTCCCCCGCCAGGACTGCCAGCGTCTCTCCGTATACCCGGTGGCAGGTGGGCTTGCCCCGGCGCAGGTCGTCGTCATCCATGCAGGGCAGATCGTCGTGGATCAGGGAATAGGTGTGGACCAGCTCCAATGCGCAGGCCAGAGGCAGCGCGCTGCGCCAGTCGCCGCCCAGGGCGTGGCAGAAGGCCGCCGTCAGCACCGGGCGCACCCGCTTCCCCCCCGCCAGCAGGCTGTAGCGCATGGCCTCCTGCAGACGGCCATAGGGCTGATCCGCCCGAAAGAGCTGGGCCAGATATTCCTCCACCGCCTGGCGGTAAACATCATACTGCTGCTGATAGTCCATGGTCAATCCTCCGTTTCAAAGGGCAGCTCCACCGGCGCGCCGTCAGGCCCCTTCTGCAGCTTCACTACCTGCTGCTCCGCCTTCTCCAGCATGGCCGAGCACTGCCCCACCAGCTTGGTCCCCTCCTCAAAGAGGGCCAGGGAGTCTGCCAGCTGGCTCTCTCCCCGCTCCAGCAGGGAGACGATCTCCTCCAGCCGGGTCATATTCTCCTCAAAGGACTTGGCTTTTCTTCCGCTCATAGGAGCTCCTCCTTTTCTGTATTCGATCCCCGCTGCTCCGGGGCATGGCCCTCCACACGGCAGAGAAGGCTCCCCTCCTCCACCCGGGCCGCGACGCGGCTGCCCACGGGGACATCCGATGCCCGCCTGACGATCTGGCCGTCCTCCGCCGTCACCACGGCGAAGCCCCGGCCCAGGACCTTCAGGGGACTCATAGCGTCCAGCTTGGCGGCCAGCGCCCCCAGCTCCCCCCTGGGCTGGGCCAGGCGGGCGGAAACGGCGTGGGCCAGATCCTTCTGCAGATGGTCCAGCGCCTGCCGCCGGTCGTCCACAAAGGCCATGGGGTCCCGCAGCACCCGCTTGCTCTCCAGCGTCTCCAGCCGCTGCCGCAGCAGGGCCAGGCGCTTATTCTCCGCCCGGAGCATATGCGTCCGGGCACCGGCGACCCGTTCCAGCAGCTCCCGCCGGTCCGGCACGGCCATCTCCGCTGCGTGGGAGGGCGTTGCCGCCCGGGCGTCCGCCACAAAGTCCGCAATGGTCACATCCGGCTCGTGGCCCACGGCGGAGATGATGGGGATCCGGGAGTCGAAGATGGCCCGGGCCACCTGCTCATCATTAAAGGCCCAGAGATCCTCGATGCTGCCGCCGCCCCGGCCGGTGATGATCAGATCCGCCACCTGATAGCC
>CAYSDG010000099.1:0-6684 GCA_964429705.1 uncultured Oscillospiraceae bacterium
GTGTAGCTCTGGTCGATGGCCTCACGGAGCTTGTTCTCCTCAGCCTCGGTCAGATCCTTGACACGGGTGTCAGGATTGATACCAGTCTGCGCCAGGATATCCTTGGCGCTCTTTCTGCCAATGCCATAGATATAAGTGAGTCCAATCTCGATTCGCTTATCCTTGGGCAGGTCGATACCGGCAATTCTTGCCATAGTTAAAGCACCTCCAAATTCACTTAGCCCTGTCTCTGCTTATGCTTGGGATTCTCGCAGATCACCATCAGGCGACCCTTACGACGAATGATCTTGCACTTTTCGCACATGGGCTTCACGGACGGTCTTACTTTCATGTTGTGTAACCTCCTACTTAGTACGCCAGGTAATCCGGCCACGGGTCAGGTCATAGGGAGACATCTCAACCGTGACTTTGTCACCAGGCAGAATTCTGATGAAATTCATTCTGAGTTTTCCGGAAATATGGGCCAGAATGGTATGGCCGTTTCCAATGTCTACTTGGAATGTAGTGTTGGGAAGCGCCTCAACAACGACGCCCTCAACTTCGATCATATCGGATTTTGCCAAGGTGATTATCCCTCCTGGTCTGGATTACCATCTTCGCCAAATGTGGCGAGAGTTCTGCGAAGCTCACTGTTTGTGATTTTTTCTTCGCACTTGATCTTTTCAGCGACCCGGCAGGAGCTGTGAGCCACGAACGCGGCGTGTTTACGCTTCTTACGCTTTGGGCTCTCCAGCCTGCGGGTCTTGCCGTCTGCCAGCAGGAGGAAGTTATCTTCCACCGCAAGGACGAAAAAATACTTTCCCTGGTCTCTGCCGGCAATGGATTTTACAATGTCTGATCGCGCAATGTCCATAGCCAATTACTCCGCTTTTGCCTCGGGGTCCGTCAAGATCTCGGGCTCCCCGTCAGTAATCAGAATGGTGTTTTCATAGTGCGCAGACAACCGTCCGTCGGCGGTTTTCACCGTCCAGCCGTCGGGCAATACCTGAATGCCCGCCTTGCCTGCATTCACCATGGGCTCCACAGCGATGGTCATACCCCGCAGCAGGCGGGGGCGTCCCATCCTGGGGTCAACATAGTTGGGAACCTCCGGTGCTTCATGCAGCTTTGCGCCGATGCCGTGACCGACATACTCGCGGACGATGCTGAAGCCATTGGATTCCACATACCGCTGGATAGCGCCGGAAATCTCCGGCAGGCGGTGTCCCTCACGGGCAAACTTGAGACCCTCAAAGAAGCTCTGCTTAGTCACCTCGATCAGCCGCCGGGCCTCTTCAGAGACCTGGCCGCAGGCATAGGTGGCCGCGCAGTCGCCATGAAATCCATTCTTAAAGGCTCCGACATCGATGGAGACGATATCGCCCTCCTTCAGCACCCGGTGACCCGGGATACCGTGGATGACTTCGTCATTCACCGAGATACACACACTTGCCGGAAAGCCGTTATAGTTGAGAAAGGAAGGCACAGCGCCCTGCGACTTGATATAACGGTGTACAGCTTTGTCAATTTCTTGGGTTGTTACGCCAGGGGCTACCATTTCTCCTGCCAAGGCACGAGCTGCCGCGGTAATTCTGCCGGCCTGACGCATCAATTCGATCTCACGGCTGGACTTCAGAGTGATCATTTGTCAAGCTCCAAAGCAGCCAGGATCGCCTGGAAAGTAGTCTCCTTATCGCCGACCACTCCCACAGATCTGAGCAGGCCGCGCTCGGCATAGAAGCCGACCAGAGGCTCTGTCTCTTTATGATAGACCTCGAGGCGTGCACGCACAGTCTCGGGCGTATCATCCTTACGCTGGATCAGTTTGCCGCCGCAGTTATCGCAGACACCCTCCTTGCGGGGAGGCAGCACCTCGATATTGTAGCTGGAGCCACAGGCCTCGCAGACACGGCGGCCGCTCATGCGGCGCAGGATCTCATCCTCGGAGATCTCGATAGAGACGACGGCGTCAAACTTGATACCAGCCTTCTCCAGGGCCTCGGCCTGGGCGATGGTGCGGGGCACACCGTCGAGGATGTAGCCGTTCGCACAATCGTCCTGAGCAAGACGCTCGTTGAGAATTCCGATGATGACTTCATCAGGCACCAGCTGGCCGGCATCAATGTAGCTCTTAGCCTTGATACCGGTTGCAGTGCCCTCCTTAATGGCGGCACGCAGGATGTTACCAGTGGAAATGGTGGGGATCCCCAGCTTCTTGCAGAGGATCTCTGCCTGGGTGCCCTTGCCGGCACCGGGAGCGCCTAACAAAATCAGATTCATACGTTTCTCCTTATTCCAGGAAGCCCTTATACTGACGCATCAGCATCTGGGACTCCAGGCTCTTCACGGTCTCCAGAGCAACACCAACCACGATGATGACGGAGGTACCACCGATACCCAGATTGACGGCGTCCGGAGTGAACTTACCGAAAATGATGGGGACGATAGCGACGATGCCCAGATAAATAGCGCCGAACAGAGTAATCTTGTTCAGGACCTTCGCGATGAAATCGCTGGTGGGCTTACCCGGACGGAAGCCGGGGATGAAACCGCCGTTGCGCTTGAGGTTATTGGAGATCTCAACAGGATTAAACTGAATGGTTGCATAGAAGTAGCTGAAGCCGATGATCATCACGAAGTAGACAACCATGTAAGCAACAGACTGCGTGTCGATCGCATTGAGCAGACCGGCCCAGAAACTGCCCTCCTCGGGAGCGGGCAGGAACGCGCCGATGGTTGCGGGAATGGATGCGATAGACTGGGCGAAAATGACGGGCAGAACGCCGGACATGTTCACCTTCATAGGCAGGTTGCTGGACTGACCGCCGTACATTCTCCGACCGACCTGACGCTTAGCGTACTGGACGGGGATGCGGCGCTCGGCATCGCTGACGAAAACGATCAGCGCCACCAGCAGCAGAACACCCACCAGGATCAGAATGACCCAATACCAACCCACGGTACCGGCGGTAACACCGCGATACAGAGAGGAGACCATAGCAGGCACGCGGGAGACGATACCGGCAAACAGGATCATGGAGATACCATTGCCAATGCCGAACTCGTTGCACTGCTCGCCCAGCCACATCAGGAAGCTGGAGCCGGCCATAAAGGACACGATAATCACCAGAGCGCCCCAGAAGCTCTCGTTGGTCAGGATCTGGTTGTTCTTCATGATGAAGTAATAACCAACAGCCTGCAGCAGAGCGATAGCAACGGTGCTGTAACGGGTGATGGACTGGATCTTCTTCTTACCCTCCTCGCCGCCGTCACGGGCCATCCGCTCCAGAGCGGGAATAGCGACGGTCAGCAGCTGGATGATAATGGAGCTATTGATATAGGGCTGAATACCGAGGGCAAAGACAGTGGCCTGGGAGAATGCACCACCAGCCATCACGTCATACAGGCCCAAGATCGTGGTACCCATACTGTTGAGATAGGTACCCAGAATGTCGGTATCCACGTAAGGCACCGCAATAGCGGAGCCGATGCGATAGATAACAAGGACCAGTAAAGTAAATAAGATCTTTTTCCGCAGCTCGGGGACACCCCAGGCTTTGCGTACAGTCTGGATCATCTTACTTCACCTCCGCCTTACCACCAGCCGCCTCAATTGCTTCCTTAGCGGACTGGGAGAAAGCGGAAGCTTCAACAGTGACCTTCTTGGTCACCTTACCATTGCCCAGAACCTTGTAGCCATACTCGCACTTGTTCAGAATGCCCTTGGCCAGCAGAGCCTCGGCATTGACAACATCGCCATCCTCGAAAGCGTTCAGAGCGCTCAGGTTGATGATCTCCAGGCGCTTGGCAAAGATGTTGTTGAAGCCTCTCTTGGGGATACGGCGGGACAGGGGCATCTGGCCGCCTTCGAAGCCAACGCGAACACCGCCGCCGCTACGGGCGCCCTGGCCCTTGTGGCCACGGCCTGCGGTCTTGCCGTTGCCGGTACCATGGCCACGGCCCTTGCGCTTAGCAACCTGAGTGGAACCCTCAGCGGGATGCAGGTCATGCAGATTCATTGTTCGGTACCTCCTTATTTGGTCTCTTCCACGCACAGCAGATAGCCGATCTTGGCGATCTTGCCGCGGGTCTGTGCATTGTCGGGCTGCACGGTGGTATCACCGATCTTACGCAGGCCCAGGGAGTTGGCAGTGGCGATGTGCTTTTCCAATCTGCCGTTGAGACTCTTGACGAGCTTGATGTTCAGATTTGCCATGTCACTACTTCTCCTTAACCAATGATCTCTTCTACGTTCTTGCCGCGGATACGGGCGACCTCCTCAGGGCTGCGCAGGCTCTTCAGGCCAGCGAAGGTGGCGGAAACCACGTTCTGAGGATTGTTGGAACGCAGGCACTTAGCACGGATATCCTTGATACCGGCAGCCTCCATGACAGCACGGACAGGACCGCCGGCGATGATACCGGTACCGGGGGCAGCGGGCTTGAGCATCACGCGGCCAGCGCCGAACTCACCGATGACCTCGTGAGGAATGGTGGTGCCGGACATGGTGACAGTCATCATGTTCTTCTTGGCATCCTCCAGGCCCTTGCGGATTGCCTCGGGGACCTCAGCAGCCTTACCCAGACCAAAGCCGACCTTGCCCTTGCCGTCACCGACGACCATCAGAGCAGAGAACTTCATCACACGGCCGCCCTTAACGGTCTTGGAAACACGGTTGAGATAGACAACCTTCTCAATATACTCACTGGGAGCTTTCTCAAATCTATTAGCCATTTTTCTTCCTCCTCCCTTAGAATTTCAGGCCGCCTTCACGGGCGCCCTCAGCCAGCTCGGCAACACGGCCGTGGTACAGATAACCACCGCGGTCAAACTTGACCACCTCGATGCCCTTGGCCAGAGCGGCCTGAGCAACAGCCTTGCCGACCTCGCGGGCAGCAGCCTTGTTGCCGCCATTGCCCTCGAGCTTCAGGGAGGAAGCAGAGCACAGGGTGACGCCGTTCACGTCGTCGATCACCTGAGCATAAATGTTCTTCTCACTGCGGAAAACGTTCAGACGGGGGCACTCGGGAGTACCAGAGATCTTTGCGCGGACGCGCTTATGTCTCTTCAGACGCTGAGCGTTGGTATTAGGTCTCTTAATCATTTCAGCACGCCTCCTTACTTCTTACCACCGGTCTTACCAACCTTACGGCGGATGACCTCGTCGACATACTTGATGCCCTTGCCCTTATAAGGCTCAGGAGGACGCTTGCTGCGGATCTCAGCCGCGAACTGGCCGACCTTCTGCTTGTCACAGCCGATAACGATGACCTTGTTGGGACCGGGAACCTCAATGGTGATGCCCTCGATCTCGGGGACGATCACAGGGTGGGAATAACCCAGGTTCATGACCAGCTTGTCGCCTTCCTTGCTGGCACGATAGCCGACGCCGTTGATGTCCAGCTCCTTCTTGTAGGTCTCGTTGACACCCACGATCATGTTGCTGAGCAGGGTGCGGGTCAGACCATGGAGGCTGCGGTGCTCCTTGGCATCAGAGGGACGCTTGACAACGATCTCAGCGCCGTTCTGCTCGATGACCATAGCGGGGTGCAGCTGCTGGGTCAGGGTACCCTTGGGGCCCTTAACGGTAACGATGTTAGCCTCGGCGACGCTGACCTCAACGCCGGCGGGGACGGTAATGGGCATTCTGCCAATTCTACTCATGTCAAATACCCTCCTTACCAGACGAATGCCAGGACTTCACCGCCGACGTGAGCTGCGCGAGCTGCCTTGTCGGTCATGACGCCCTTGGAAGTGGAAATGATCGCGACACCCAGGCCACGCAGCACGCGGGGCAGCTCGTCTGCACCAGCGTAGACACGCAGGCCGGGCTTGCTGACACGGCGCAGGCCAGAGATGACCTTCTCCTTGCCAGCATTGTACTTCAGGGTGATACGGATGACACCCTGAGTGCCGTCGTCCAGGAGCTGGAAGCTCTTGATGTAACCCTCGTCCAGCAGGATCTGAGCAATGCTCTTCTTCATGTTGGAAGCGGGAACGTCGACGGTCTCATGCTTTGCATTGTTTGCGTTGCGGATACGAGTCAGCATATCCGCGATGGGATCGGTGATGTGCATGGGATAAGTTCCTCCTCATTTGAAGTTACAGCCTTGCGGCTGTTCAGGCGGCGAGGTATCACTACAAATTTGAGCGTTCCGTGAGAAGGACGCCTAATTTACAATGACCTTTCGCCATCCTTATATCACCAAAGGCTTTCGCCTCTCAGTGCATAGTAAATGCGGCCAATCGCTGCAATTCGGTAAGGAATTTCTACCAACTTGCGCAAAAGCGCCGCTGTACAATTCTACATTATACAGCGGACGCTCTGCTTAGTCAATACTTTTTTGAAGTATTTTTTGAACTTTTTTACCAGGAAGCCTTGCGCACGCCGGGGATTTCACCCTTATAAGCCAACTCGCGGAAGCAAATACGGCAGACGCCATAGTCACGCAGATAAGCGTGGGGACGGCCGCAGATCTTGCAGCGGTTGTACTTACGGGTGGAGAACTTGGGCTCGGCCTGCTGCTTCAGGATCATAGACTTCTTTGCCATTTCGTAATCCTCCCAATTAGCGCTCGAAGGGGGCACCAACCAGCTCCAGCAGAGCCTTGGCCTCTTCGTCGGTCTCAGCGGTAGTGCAGATGATGATATCCATACCGCGGATCTTGTCGATCTTGTCGTACTCGATCTCGGGGAAGATCAGCT
>CAYSDG010000100.1:0-6620 GCA_964429705.1 uncultured Oscillospiraceae bacterium
TTTTTTAGCATTAGATGTCACTTCCCGATGTCGTATCGGGGCTACTCCTAAGCGACAGGTCGGAGGTTAGAGTCCTCTCTGGGGTGCCAAAAGAGCCAAAACAAAGTGTTTTGGCTCTTTTTTGCTGCTCTATGGAAAAAAGGACCCCATGGGAGCGTCTTCGGTAGAAGAGGCTCTCATGGGGGGTGCAGATATTGGCGGTCAGAGGATCATGCTCAGCAGCGCGTAGATCCAGTGGGCGGAGATACCGGCGCACAGACCGCCGATGGTGTGACTGATAAGGGCCTTGCTGATCATCTCGTTGCACTTGAGGCTGTTCATCATGGATACGTGGGTGCTGAGATAGCCGCTCCAGCACATGCACATGGCGGTGAACACGGCCACATCCCCTGCACCGGCCAGACCGGAGGACACCAGACTGGCGGCTACGCTGGTGGCGGCACCGGCGGCTCCCAGCGCTGTGATCGGCACGCCCACGCACTCGGGGGAGGAGAAGCCGAAGAGAGGCTCCAGGATGAAGCTGGCTTTATCTGCCAGGGCGGGCAGCAGGGCGATGCCCTCGTAGGCCGCGCCGGTGTAGGTGCCGTCGGCGCTGGGGCCGTTGGTCAGCATCATGACAACGGTGCAGATAACGAGGACGCCGGGGATGATTGCCACGCCCATATGGACACCGGTAAGGCCGCCGTCCAGCAGTGCGCCCATGAAGCGGTTGAAGAGGTTGCCCTCCCGGATGGGGCGCAGGTCGCCGGACTTCTGCCCGGCGGGCATATCGGGGACCATGTCGGCCTCCTTGCCGTAGTGCTTGGCGGTGAAGTGGAGCATGATGCGGGTGCTGACGATGCTGCCGACGACCGCGCCCAGCAGGCCCACCAAAACGGAGAGACCAAAGGACTGCCCCGCGGAGCCGCCCAGGCTCAGCATATAGGTGCAGACGATCATGCCCATGCCGAAGGCGGTGCCCAGATTGGTCAGAGCGGGGAACTGATACTTTTTAAATAAGCTCTTGAAATAGGTGTCGTCCGCCAGAGAAAGGATGGCAGGGTTATCGGACAGGAAGGTGGTGACCACGCCCACGCTGGCCGCGCCGGGCAGACCGTACAGGGGCTTCATCAGAGGGTCCAGGATGCGGTTGGCCAGACTGATGACGCCAAACTCGGAGAACAGGGCGGAGATCGCGCCCATCAGGACACAGATGGCCATGAGATAGAAGACTGTGTCCATCAGGAGGGAGTATGCGGTGTTCATGATGGTGTTCAGGGCGTTGGTGGGCCCCATAGTGGACATGAACAGAGCGAAGAAGGCGACAAAGCAGGCCAGAAATACAAAATTCTCAGCGCAGATCTCCTTCTTCATCGGCTGTGGTGCGGTGGTCTGATGTTCCATTGCAGGTACCTCTCCGGCCGCGGCAGGCGGCCCTCTTTCCATAATTTTAAAATGGGAAAAAAGCGGGGGAGCGCTCGTACTGATTTTCCATGATAGCGGAAAATATGTTGTTTGGCAAGAAATATCCGCGAAAAAAGGAAAAAATACGGCGCTGTGTCGGCCAGTCGTGGAGTGGTGTCGGCGGAGAAAATTGCGGCTTTCCAACCGATAGGCAGCTGTGCTATACTGGATCTACCAAACACAGCCGCGCAAAGCGGGGAAAGGAGCAGAGAATGAGTACTGCGCACAATGCCGCTCAGAGGGGGGATTTTGCCCGGACAGTCCTGATGCCCGGCGATCCTCTGCGGGCAAAATTTATCGCGGAGACCTTTTTGGACAGCCCCCGGCTGGTCAATAATGTCCGGGGGGTACAGGGCTACACCGGGACCTACCGGGGCGTGCCGGTGTCGGTGATGGCCTCGGGCATGGGGATGCCCTCTATGGGGATCTACGCCCATGAGCTGTACACGGAATACGGTGTGGAAAATATCCTGCGGATCGGCTCCGCCGGGGCGATCAGCGAGGCGCTGCCGCTGCGGGCGGTACTGGCTGCCCAGGGGGCCTGCACCAACTCCAATTTCAGTCACCAGTACGGCCTGCCCGGCCACTTTGCTCCCATTGCGGATTTCGCCCTGCTGGAGACGGCGGTGGCCGTGGCCCGGGAGCTGGGGGTGGAGATGCCTGTGGGCAATGTGCTGACCACAGATGTATTCTACGATGTCTCCGCCGCCGCTCCCAAGTGGGGCAGGATGGGCGTGCTGGCGGTGGAGATGGAGACAGCGGCCCTCTACATGACGGCGGCCTGGCACGGTAAGCGGGCACTGGCCATCTGCTCCATCTCCGACAGTCTGGTCACCGGGGAGGAGCTGAGCCCTGAGGAGCGGCAGACCACCTTCACCAGCATGATGCGCATCGCCCTGGAGACGGCGGTGCGGATGGAACAGAGATAAGGGAGAGGAGCCGCGCTATGAAGTCATCCCCGACGCGGGACATGGTCTATATCGCCGTTTTCGCAGCTCTGATCGCCCTTTGCGCCTGGATCGCCATTCCTGCCGCTGTCCCCTTCACCCTGCAGACGCTGGGGGTGTTTCTGACGGTGGGGCTGCTGGGCGGCAGACGGGGGACCATGGCGGTGCTGGTCTACATCGCTATGGCTGCTGTGGGGATCCCGGTGCTCAGCGGCTTCCGGGGCGGCATCGGGGCGCTGCTGGGCAGCACCGGCGGCTACGTGCTGGGCTTTCTCCTAGTGGGGGTGATCATGTGGGCGGGGGAGAGGATCCCCGGGCGGCGGCGCATTATCCTTCCAGTGTCCATGCTGCTGGGGCTGCTGCTCTGCTACGCCTTCGGCACGGGCTGGTTCCTGCTGCTCTACGCCCGCGCTGGCCGCGCCGCCACACTGAAGACCGTGCTGGCCACCTGCGTGGCTCCGTTCCTTTTGCCGGACCTGGTCAAGCTGGCTGCCGCTGCCGCCCTCACCCGGCGGCTGAAGCGGCATCTCCCTGTATGATAAAAGCACCGCGCTTCCGAAGAAGCGCGGTGTTTTTATGATTCTTTTTCCTGTCTGGCCCAGTCGTATACCGCTTTGGCGGTATGCTTGGGGACCACCTGTTCCAGCTCCGCCAGCGGGGCCTCGCGGATGGTCTTCACGCTCTTGAAGTGCTTCAGAAGCGCCGTGCGCCGCACCGCTCCCACACCGGGGATGTCGTCCAGCTCCGAGCGCTTTACACTCTTGCCGTGGCTCTGGCGGTTGAAGGTGATGGCGAAGCGGTGGGTCTCCTCCTGGATGCGGCCAATGAGGGAGAATACTGCCTGACTGCCCTGAATGCCGATTTCCCGCCCCTCGGGGGTGATAAGGGCCCGGGTGCGGTGGCGGTCGTCCTTTACCATGCCGAAGATGGGGATGGCTACGCCGAAGCGCTCTGTCACCCGGCGGGCCACCTGGGCGTGCTGCTGGCCGCCATCGATGAGCAACACATCCGGCAGGGGCATGAACTTTTTGTCCTGCTCCATGTAGCGGGTCAGGCGGCGGGTCAGGACCTCCTCCATGCTGCGATAGTCGTCGGGGTGGCCGTCCAGGCTCTGGATACGGAAGCGGCGGTAGCGGTCCTTGGCGGGGCGTGAGCCGTGGAACACTACCATGGAGGCCACGATGTCATCGCTGCCGGTGTTGGAAATATCGTAGGACTCCATCCACTCCGGCGGCTGGTCCAGCCCCATGAGCCGCCCCAGCAGCTCCAGGGTGCGGTCGGTGCGCTCCTGGGCGCTGGTCTGGCGCTCCGCCTCCTCCCGGGCGTTGTCTGCCGCCATGCGCAGCACCTGCGCCCGCTCTCCCCGCTGGGGGACACGCACAGTGACCTTGTGCCGGGCTTTCTCAGTGAACAGCTGCTCCAGCACCTCCTGGTCCTCGATTTCCACCGGGATACAGATCTCCCGGGGCAGCACGCCCCGGTTCCCGTAGTATTGCAGCAGCAGCGCGGAGAGGATCTCGCCCTCGTCCTCGGCGGCAGAGGCAGAAACCAGTTCCGCCTCCCGCCCTGTCAGCTGGCCCTCCTCGTAGTGGAGCACGGCGTAGCAGCATTTAGCCTGGCAGTACAGGCCCCACACATCGGTGTCCGCACAGATCCCGGCGATGACCTTCTGCCGTTTGCCCAGCACACGGATGGCCTGGATACGGTCCCGCAGGACGGCGGCCTCCTCGAAGCGCAGCTCATCGGAGGCGGCGAGCATCTCCTCCTCCAACTGGGCGGTCACCTGCCGGGTCTTGCCCTCCAGCAGCTGCACTGCCAACTCGATCCGGCGGCCGTATTCATCCGGCGGCATCTCCGGGCGGCAGAAGCCGTCGCACCGGCCCATGTGGTGGTTCAGGCAGGGACGCTCTTTTCCAATGTCCCGGGGGAATTTCTTGCTGCAGGTGGGCAGATGCAGGGCGTTGGCGATAGCGTCCAGGGCGGCATAGGTCTCCCCGCGTCCGCCAAAGGGGCCGAAATACCGGGCACCGTCGCTCTGCACCCGGCCCACCACAGAGAACTTGGGGTAGGCGTCCCGGCTGAGGCGGACGAAGGGGTACCCCTTGTCGTCCTTCAGCAGGATGTTATAGCGGGGCATATGCTGCTTGATGAGGGCGTTTTCCAACACCAGCGCCTCGAATTCGCTGCCCACGATGATGGTGTCAAAGTCGTTGACCTGGCTCACCATGGTGTGGGTCTTCAGGTTGTGGCCGCGGCCTGCCTGGAAATACTGGCTGACCCGGTTTTTCAGCTTTTTCGCTTTGCCCACGTAGATGATGGTTCCGCTTTGGTCCTGCATCAGGTAGACCCCCGGGGCCAGGGGCAGACTGTTGGCTTTTTCCAGCAGCTCTTCTCTTGTCATGTCCGAACTTCCCCCTCTCATGGATGTGAAAACAAAAAGAATGGGCTGTTTCATGGTGAAACAGCCCATTCAGTGTATCTGCTTACTCGCCGAATGCGCCGGAGCTGACCAGGTTGGCCAATTCCTCAACAGCGTCCTTCTCATCGGAACCGTCGGCAATCAGGGTGATGGTGGTACCCTTGACAATGCCCAGGGACAACACGCCCAGCAAGCTCTTGGCATTGACACGGCGCTCGTCCTTTTCAACCCAAATGCCGCTCTTGAACTCATTGGCCTTACGGATGAAATAGGTGGCAGGTCTTGCGTGCAGACCGACCTCGTTATTGATAGTGACTTCCTGAGTATACATAGGCGTCGTTCTCCTCTTCATATCTCACAATCTGACGATCTGCAAATTCCGATTGCAGTCAGGGATTATATAGTTATGTTAGCAAATTTTTGTTTCTCCGTCAATGGTACATTTCACGAATTTGTCAACGCATTCCTTTTTTTTAGCCGCAATTTCTGGAAAATTGTACCATCATCGCATTTTCTGGCTGAATTTTAGACAAATTTCGGAAAAGAATACACGATTTCCGGTGTTTTCGGGTGGGAACGCTGCTTTATTGCCTCAGCTCCACCACGGTCACGCCATCCTCGCCCTCGCCGTAGCGGCCCAGGCGGAAGCTCTTGACACCGGGGTGGCGCTTGAGCTGCTGATGGACGGCCTTGCGCAGGGCACCGGTACCTTTGCCGTGGATGATGGTGACGCCGGCCAGCTTGCCCATGACAGCATTGTCCAGGAAGAGGTCCACCACGTTTTCCGCCTCGTCGGTCATCATGCCGCGGATGTCCAGCTCCCGGACGGCAGCCCGGGCGTTGGCCAGCTTCACATTGGTGACGACCCGGCGCTCTGCAGCCTTCTTCTCCTGCTTCTCCGCGTCCTCGATGAGCCGGACTTCGCTGGCCTTTACCGTCAGCTTCATGTTTCCGGCGGTGAGATTCAGCCGGTCCCCGTTCACCGCGGTGACGGTGGCCCGGGTCCTGGTGCCGCCCAGCTCCACCAGGTCGCCCACCTGAATGGGGCGGCTGGGAGCGGGGATGGGCTCCTTTTCCTCCTTGAAACGCAGGGTCTCCTCTGCCTGGTTCAGCTTGGCCTTGATGGCAGAGCGGGCATCGTTGACATTCTGCCAGTTGGCGGCCTTCTCCTGGGCCTTGCGCAGCTCTGCCAACTCCTGGAACACGGCGTCGGCCTGCATTTTGGCTTCGCGGATGATACGCTTGGCCTCCGCCTCGCCCCGGGAGCGGGCGTTCTCCTTAGCCCGCTCCATCTGGTCGCGAAACTCTCTGGCCCGCTTGGCGTCGGCCTCCCGCTGGGAGCGCAGGCGCTCGGCCTCGTCCTTGTCCTTCTCCAGCCGCTGGCGCTTCTCCTCCAGCTGGGTCAGCACGTCCTCAAAGCGGACGGATTCGCTGTCCATCTGGGCCTTAGCCGTCTCAATGACTGCCGGATCCAGCCCCAGCCGCTGGCTGATAGCGAAGGCGTTGGACTTGCCGGGGATGCCGATGAGCAGACGATAGGTGGGCCGCAGGGTCTCCACATCGAACTCGCAGCTGGCGTTCTCCACGCCGTGGGTGGTCATGGCGAAGGTCTTCAGCTCCGCGTAGTGGGTGGTGGCGGCGATCCTGGCCCCACGCTCCCGGACGTGCTGGATGACAGCGATGGCCAGGGCTGCGCCCTCGATGGGGTCGGTGCCCGCGCCCAGCTCGTCGAAGAGGATGAGGCTGCGGTCATCCGCCTCCTCCAGAATTTTCACGATGTTCACCATATGGGCAGAGAAAGTGGACAGGCT
>CAYSDG010000101.1:0-6423 GCA_964429705.1 uncultured Oscillospiraceae bacterium
CTTCGACACCTTCTGCAAGAGCGACTTCCGTGCCGTGAAGGTGAAGGCCTGCGAGAACGTGAAGAAAAGCGACAAACTGCTGAAGTTTACCCTGGACGACGGCACCGGCACGGACCGCCAGATCCTCTCCGGCATTGCCAAATATTACAATGCCGAGGACCTGGTGGGCAAGACTCTGCTGGCTATCGTGAATCTGCCTCCCCGCAAGATGATGGGCCAGCTCAGCTGCGGTATGCTGATCTCCGCCGTCCACACCGAGCACGGCGAGGAGAAGCTGCACCTGGTGATGCTGGATGATGCCATCCCCGCCGGGGCGAAGATGTGCTGAGGGAGTTTATTCCTTATTTAAATCCATATTGCTTCTGGCCTTTTCCCCTGCCGGAAAAGGACCAAAAGGGCACTTAGGAGGAGAGGGATTTCGATTTCCCTCTCCTCCTAAGAACCACCTCACCTTAAAACGACATCTTCAAGGGGGCTTCGCCCCCTCGCCAGAGAGGCTACCCCCGCGCAGCCCTCCCGCCCTGGGGGTGAAACACCAAAAAACAACAAAAGGGCGGCGGGATCTCCGCCGCCCTTTTCAAGGAGTGAATACCATGCTGTTTGATACCCATGCCCATTTGGACGCGGAACAGTTCGCCGCCGACCGCGGCGAGGTCATCGCTGCCCTCCCTGACCGGGGGGTGTCCCTGGTAGTGGACCCGGGCTGCGACCTCCCTTCCTCCCGGGCCGCCGTGGCTCTGGCGGAGCAATATCCCTTTGTCTACGCCGCCGTGGGCATCCACCCGGAGGAGTGCGCTGACTATCAGCCTGCCGATCTGGATGCCCTGCGGACGCTGGCGGCGCATCCGAAGGCGGTGGCCATCGGGGAGATCGGCCTGGACTACTACTGGGAGGAGAATCCGCCCCGGGAGCTGCAGCAGCGGGTTTTCCGCGACCAAATGGCCCTGGCCCGGGAGCTGGATATGCCTGTTATCGTTCATGACCGGGAGGCCCATGGAGACAGCCTTGCCATCGTAAAGGAGTTTCCCGGGGTCAGGGGCGTGTTCCACTGCTTCTCCGGCAGCGTGGAGCTGGCCAAGGAGCTGGTGAAGCGGGGGTGGATGATCTCCTTCACCGGGGTACTTACCTATAAAAATGCCCGCAAGGCGGTGGAGGTGGCCCAGGCCATCGATTTGGAGCACCTGATGATCGAGACGGACAGCCCCTACATGGCCCCCGTTCCCCACCGGGGCAAGCGCAATGATCCCGGCTATGTCTGCCATGTCTGCGAGAAGCTGGCGGAGCTGAAGGGCATCGACCTGGAGCGCTGTGCCAGGATCACACTGGAGAATGGAAAACGGTTTTTTGGGATCTGATAGGAGCAAACCTTCCCACCCTGTTGGAGACAAACCCCTCCCCGCTTGCGGCATTTTTTGTCACAGATTGCCTGTTGACAGCAAAATACCACCTCCTGTATAATAGTCAAGATAAAGAAACGACTGTGTGTGGCCCCAGGGGCCAGGAAGGAGAGAGCTGTGGATTATCTGCTGAAAAACGCCATGGTATATACCGGCGGCCAGTTGAGGGCTGCTGATATTTCCATTGCTGACGGCCGTATTGTTTCCATTTCCGCCGATCAGACCGCCGAGCCCGGCGCGGTCACTATTGATCTTCATAACGCTGCTGTTTTTCCCGGTTTCGTTGATGTACATGTTCATCTGCGAGAGCCGGGATTTTCTTATAAGGAGACCATTGCCACTGGGACGCGGGCCTGCGCCCACGGCGGCTTTACCCACGTCTGCTCCATGCCCAATCTGGACCCGGTGCCGGATAGCCCTGAGCATCTGCAGGCCCAGTTGGACATCATTGAGCGGGATGCCTGCGTCCATGTCCGCCCCATCGGGGCCATCACTGTGGGCGAGCAGGGGGAGATCCTGGCGGATCTGGAGGGGCTGGCGCCAAATGTGACAGCCTTCTCTGACGATGGCCGGGGTGTGCAGAGCGCCGACATGATGCGCGCTGCCATGGAGCGGGTCAAGCAGCTGGACAAGCTCATCACTGCCCACTGTGAGGACAACAGCCTCCTGCGCGGCGGCTACATACACGACGGAGAGTACGCCCGGCTCCACGGCCACCGGGGCATCTGCTCCGAGAGCGAGTGGGGCCCTATCGCCCGGGACATCGCCCTGGCGGAGGAGACCGGCTGCCGCTACCATGTCTGCCACATCTCCACCAAGGAGTCCGTCCAGCTGATCCGGGAAGCTAAGGCACGGGGCGTGGATGTGACGTGCGAGGTGGGGCCCCACTACCTGGTCTTTAACGACATGGACCTGCAGGAGGAAGCCCGGTTCAAGATGAATCCCCCCATCCGGTCTGAGGAGGACCGGCAGGCCCTGCTGGCCGGTATTGCCGACGGCACCATCGACATGATCGTTACCGACCACGCCCCTCACTCCGCTGAGGAGAAGGGCCGGGGTCTGGAGAAGAGCGCCATGGGTGTGGTGGGCATCGAGACCAGCTTCCCGGTGTGTTATACCCACCTGGTCAGGACGGGGCTCATCTCCCTGGAGCGGCTGGTGGAGCTGATGCACGACGCGCCTATGGCCCGCTTCGGTCTGGGCACGGAGCTGCGGGAGGGCGAGCGCGCTGACCTGACCGCGTTTGATCTGGAAAAAACATTAGTTGTCGACCCCGCTGGGTTCCAGTCTATGGGCAAGGCCAGCCCCTTCACGGGGATGGAGCTGCACGGCGTGTGCAGACTGACCATGGTGGACGGCGGTATCGTCTGGGAGGAGAAGAAATGAAACAGGGGATCTATACCATTGCCAGTAATCGTCCGCTGACAGCGGATGTATGGGAGATGCGGCTGCTGGGAGACACCAGCGCCATTACAGCCCCCGGCCAGTTCGTGAACATCAAGCTGGAGGGCATGTTCCTGCGCCGCCCCATCTCGGTGTGTGACTGGGACGAGGAAGGCCTGACCATCATCTACAAGGTGGTGGGCAAGGGAACAGAATATATGAGCAAGCTGGCCGCCGGGCAGCAGCTGGACCTGCTGACGGGGCTGGGCAACGGCTTCGATGTGGCGAAGTGCGGCCAGAGGACGGTGCTGCTGGGCGGCGGTGTAGGAGTGCCCCCCATGTATGGCTTGGCCAAGGCGCTGCTGGCCGCGGGCAAGACACCCATCGCTGTTCTGGGCTTCAATAAGGCGGAGGAGATCTTCTATGCCGACGCCTTCCGCGCCCTGGGGGTGGAGACCATCGTGGCCACCGCCGACGGCAGCGCCGGTGTGAAGGGCTTCGTCACCGACGCCCTGCCGGAGGAATACGACTATTTCTGCACCTGCGGCCCGCTGCCCATGCTGAAGGCCGTGTACAACAGCACGAAGACAGCTGGCCTCCTCAGCTTCGAGGAGCGCATGGGCTGCGGCTTTGGTGCCTGCATGGGCTGCTCCTGCAAGACAAAATACGGCAATAAGCGCATCTGCAAGGACGGCCCTGTTCTGGAGAAGGAGGAGATCATATGGTAAGCACAAAGGTGGAGCTGGCTGGTATCCAGCTGGACAACCCCGTTATTCCCGCTTCCGGTACCTTTGGCTACGGCTACGAGTACGCGGAGCTGTACGACATCAACTGTCTTGGCACCTTCTCCTTCAAGGGGACCACCCGGGATCCCCGCTTCGGCAACCCCACCCCACGCATCGCTGAGTGTACCGCGGGCATGATCAACGCCGTGGGTCTGCAGAATCCCGGCGTGGACCAGGTTATCTCCCAGGAGTTGCCCCGGCTGAAGGCGTGCTTCCACAAGCCGGTGATGGCAAATGTCAGCGGCTTCTCTGTCGAGGACTACGCCTACACCTGCGCGAAGCTGGATAAGGAGGAGCAGGTGGGCTGGCTGGAGGTGAATATCTCCTGCCCCAACGTCCACAACGGCGGCATGAGCTTCGGTGTCAGCCCCGAGGCTGCGGCGGAGGTGACCCGGGCCGTGAAGGCCGTCACCAGTAAGCCGGTATTCATGAAGCTCAGCCCCAACGTCACGGACATCGCCGCCATCGCCAAGGCCTGCGAGGAGGCCGGGGCGGACGGCATCAGCCTCATCAACACCCTGCTGGGCATGCGTATCGATCTGCGCCGGAAGCAGCCGGTCATCGCCAATAAGATGGGCGGCTTCTCCGGATCCGCCATCCTGCCGGTGGCCCTGCGCATGGTCTATCAGGTCTACGAGGCGGTGAAGATCCCCATCATTGGTATGGGCGGTGTCAGCTCGGCGGAGGATGTGGTGGAGATGATGCTGGCCGGAGCCACCGCCGTGGAGATCGGCGCGGCCAACCTGACAAATCCCTTTGCCTGCCGGGATATCATCAGCGATCTGCCCCGGGTCATGGAAAAATATGGAATTCACGATTTGAACGATATGATTGGAGGAGCACACTAATGGGTAAAGACGTGATCATCGCGCTGGATTTTGACAGCAAGGAGAAGACGCTGGCCTTTCTGGACCAGTTCACCGAGGAGAAGCCTTTCGTAAAGATCGGCATGGAGCTCTACTACGCCGAGGGCCCCTCCATCGTTCGGGAGATCAAGGCCCGCGGCCACAAGATCTTCCTGGATCTGAAGCTGCACGACATCCCCAACACCGTGAAGAAGGCCATGAGCGTGTTGCGTGAGCTGGATGTGGACATGACCAACCTCCACGCCGCCGGTACCAAGGCTATGATGGAGGCTGCGCTGGAGGGCCTGACCCGGCCTGACGGTACCCGCCCCCTGCTCATCGCTGTCACCCAGCTGACCAGCACCAGCCAGGAGCGCATGACCGAGGATCTGCTCATCGACAAGCCTCTGGACGAGGTGGTGATGCACTACGCCAAGTGTGCAGCCGACAGCGGTCTGGCCGGTGTGGTCTGCTCCCCCCTGGAGGCGGGCAAGGTCCACGAGCTGTGCGGCAGGGACTTTGTGACCGTCACCCCCGGCGTCCGCTTTGCTGACGGCGATGTGGGTGACCAGGTCCGCGTTACCACCCCTGCCCGGGCTAAGGAGATCGGCTCCGACTATATCGTGGTGGGCCGCCCCATCACCCAGGCTGCCGACAGTGTGGCCGCCTATCGCCGCTGCGTGGCGGAGTTCGTGGGGTAACTCAAAAGTGAAGGCACTTTTTTGAGAGAGTCTGCGCACAAAACAGTAACGAGGTTTTTATTCGTGCAAGAGAACTATCACACCATTCTCTTCGACCTGGACGGCACCCTCACTGATCCCAAGGAGGGTATCACCAAATGTGTGGCCCACGCCCTGGCACATTTCGGTATCCAGGTGGAGGAGCTGGACAGCCTGACCAAGTTTATCGGCCCGCCCTTAGCGGACTCCTTCCCTGCTTTCTACGGGCTGGACGAGGACCAGACGGCCACAGCTATCGCCAAATATCGAGAGCGCTTCGGCGCGGTGGGCTGGGCGGAGAACGCTCCCTACCCCGGTGTGGCACAGCTGCTGGCGGCGCTGCGGGCGGAGAGGAAAAAATTGGTCGTTGCAACCTCCAAGCCGGAGGAGTATGCTGTAAAAATACTGGAACACTTTGGTCTTGCGCCATATTTCGACCTGATCTGCGGCGCGCCCATGCACGCCCCCAAGGGCCATGGCAAGGCCGATGTGATCCGGGACGCCCTGCGCCGGGCTGATGTCACCGACCTGACCGGAGCGGTCATGGTGGGAGACCGGCTCCACGATGTGGAGGGGGCACACGCGGTGGGCCTGCCCTGTGTGGCTGTGCTGTATGGCTACGGCGACCGGGCGGAGCATGAGGCCTGCGGAGCGGACTATATTGTGGAGAATATAGAGGAGCTGGGGGCGCTGCTGAGGGGGTGAACCGCCAGCCTTGGCTCTCCCTCTGGGAGGGCTGGCAGCCGTCAGGCTGACTGAGAGGGCATTTTTTATCGGCAGCTGGTATCTGTTCGATAGTCTGTTTGCCTCCGGCGGGCTACTTTTTACCGCTAAAAAGTGGCGAAAAAGCGCCGGGGAGTGCCCCGGCCCCCAAAAACTTTTGGGTGAATATCGTGCGGCGTTGACCTGCGGTTTTCGTATTCGGAACTGCCAGCAACTACCGCGCCTATGCGCTCTGCTTAGTCAGTGGCTTCGGCTGAAATCTTAGCGGTTCCTCATTTCGAGGGGCATCAGCCGAAGTATGGCGAGCAGTATCTTGGTGGGAGAAACAACTTTCGAGACCGTTTTCTATTCTGACCCACCGCACGACCCGCCCCGCAAAAGCGGGAAGTCCGAAACCAAAGAGGTTTCGGCGATCTTTTGGGTACTTTTCAATCGCTTGAAAAGTATCTTGCCTTGGGGGCGAAACCCCTAAAAATAGGGCCAAAACACCCCCCAAAAAAAGAAGAAAAAACCAATTTCGAATAAAAGGAGAAATCACCATGGACAACATCCAGAATCTGATCGCCAAGGA
>CAYSDG010000102.1:0-5266 GCA_964429705.1 uncultured Oscillospiraceae bacterium
AGGCGGAGTTCGACATCATGTACGGCGAGGGCATCAGCCTGCTGGGCGAGCTCATCGACCTGGGCGTGAAGCTGGACCTGGTGCAGAAGTCCGGCTCCTGGTTCGCCATGGGTGAGACCCGTCTGGGCCAAGGCCGCGATGCCGCCAAGCAGTACCTCAAGGATAATCCAGAGGTGGCTGACGGCCTGGAGGCCGCGATCCGCCGGGATTTCTTCAAGCTTATGAGCACCCAGTCCCAGATCGCCGCCAAGGCCGCAGGCCGCGCGGTGGATGTATCCGCCGACGATTTCGACGACGAGGACTGATCGAGACCACACCCCATAACAGCAGAGGAGGCGTCCCATGCGGATCGAAACGGTGAAAAAATCCCAGCGGAAGCATGGGCGCTTCCTGGTGAAGCTGGAAGGGGGTGACCTCCTCCGGGTCACGGAGGACGAGCTGCTGCGCTTCGGTCTGCGCCCCGGGCTGGAGCTGGACGAGGCACTTCTGACAGAGCTGCAGAGCGCCGCCAAAGCCTCCTCCGCAAAGGCCGCCGCCGCCAATATGATCGGCAGCCGCGCCCTCTCCAAGCAGGAGCTGCAGCGCCGCCTGGTACGCAAGGGGACCGAGGAGGCCGATGCCCAGGCCGCGGCGGACTGGCTGGAGGACATCGGTGCGGTGGACGATGAGAGCTACGCCGCAGCCGTGGTCCGGGACTACGGCCGCCGGGGCTACGGCCCCCAGCGTGTGCGGGAGGAGCTGCGCCGCCGGGGTGTCCCCCGTCAGCTGTGGGACCAGGCAATGGAGGAGCTGCCGGACAGCGCCGCTGTGCTGGACGCGCTGATCCAGAAAAAGAACCGGGGCGACCTGTCTGACCCAAAGGCGGTCAAACGCCTGAGCGACGCACTGCTGCGCCGGGGCTTCAGCTGGGGCGAGGTCCGGGCGGCGATCAGTCGATATGTGGAGTTGGCGGAGGAGTGACCAAGGGACTTTTTCTCGTTTGTTGTCATTTGGTCGATCGTCTGTTTAAGGGTTTCGCCCCAGGGCGAGGTACTTTTCAAGCGATTGAAAAGTGGCCAGCCGGAGGCAACCAGCGTAACAACAGATAATAGCCATCGATAAAAAGCACCTCGGCTCGAAAGCGAAACTCCCCCCACCAAACTCCGAACAGAAAAAATTCTCCGCCGCGGCAAGCGGCAAAAGGAGGCAACCATGCCCTATAAGATCCATTTTATCTCCCTTGGCTGCGCCAAGAATGTGGTCAACTGCGAGCAGATGATGGCCCTGTGCCGCCAGGCTGGCCACACACTGCTGGATGCCCCGGAGGGGGCAGATGTGGCCATCATCAATACCTGCGGCTTCCTCACCAGCGCCAATGAGGAGGCCATCGAGCATATCCTGCGCATGGCAGAACTGAAGCAGCAGGGTCTGGTAAAAAAGATCCTGGTCTCCGGCTGCATGACCCAGCGCTACCAGGGCGAGGTCTGCGATGAATTGCCCGAGGTGGACGGCATTCTGGGCACCGGCAGCTACAAGGACGTCGTGCAGGCCGTAGAGGACGTGATGGGCGGCGCAGCCCCCCGCTATTTCGACGACATCAACGCCGATGTGGACGAATTTGGCCGCGTGCTCACTACCCCCAGCCACTACGCCTATCTGCGCATCGCCGAGGGCTGCGACAACTGGTGCGCCTTCTGCATCATCCCCAAGCTGCGGGGCAAATACCGCAGCCGTCCCATGGACAAGGTCCTGGCGGAGGCAAAGCTTCTGGCGGAGCAGGGTGTGCAGGAGCTGCTGGTCATCGCCCAGGACATCACCCGCTACGGCACCGACTGGGACGGCCAGCACCATCTGGCCGACCTGCTGGAGGAGCTGTGCAAACTGCCCTTCCACTGGATCCGACTTCACTACCTCTACCCCGACCAGATGGATGACCATCTCATCGATGTCATCGCCCGGGAGGACAAGATCCTGAAGTACCTGGACATCCCTCTCCAGCACTGCAACGACACCATTCTCCGCCGCATGAACCGTAAGGGAGACAAGGCCTATATTGAGGCCCTGCTGGACAAGCTGCGCGAGCGCATCCCCAATCTGGTACTGCGCACCAGCCTCATTACCGGCCTCCCCGGCGAAGGGGAGGAGGAGTTCGAGGAGCTTTGCCAGTTCCTGTGGGACCAGCGGATGCTCCGGGCCGGCGTGTTCCCCTACTCCCCCGAGGAGGGCACCCCCGCCGCCAAAATGGAGCGGGTGGACACCGAGGAGGCTGTCCGCCGCGCCGAGCTGGTTGTGGACATCCAGTCCCGCATCATGGACGAGTGGAACGAGGAGATGCAGGGCGAGGTGATAGAGGTCCTGTGCGAGGGCTTCGATGGCCAATCCATGAGCTACACCGGCCGCTCCTGGGCGGAAAGCCCTGATATCGACGGTAAGATCTATTTCACCGCCGAAACCGACATCCCCACCGGCACCTTTGTCCAGGTCCGCATCACCGGCGTGATGGACGGCGAACTCACTGGCGAGGCCCTTGCGGACTGATATAGCGGACCACATATTTTAACAGAGGAGAATTGTTATGAATCTTCCCAACAAGCTAACGCTGCTGCGCATCATCCTGATCCTGCCCTTCCTGCTGGTACTGTACCTGGATATTCCCTACGCCAGCCTCGTTGCCCTGGTCATCTTCATCATCGCCAGCCTCACCGACATGTTGGACGGCAAGATCGCCCGCAAGTACAACCTGATCACCGACTTCGGCAAGTTTGCTGACCCTCTGGCCGACAAGATGCTGGTCACCGCCGCCATGCTCTGGTTCGTGGAGTGCGGCCAGATGCCCGGCTGGGTCCTCTTCGTGGTGCTGCTGCGTGAATTCGCCGTCAGCGGCCTGCGCATGGTGGCCAGCGACCAGGGCCGCGTCATCGCCGCCGGCTGGTCCGGCAAGGTGAAGACCGCCTCCACCATGGTGTGCATCGTCCTGATGTTCCTTCCCATCCCCAGTGTGCTCAACACCTTGTGCGTGGTGGTCATCGCCGTCACCACCATCTGGTCTGGTGTGGAGTATTTCGTGAAAAACCGTGACTGCCTGACGGATATGTGATCCGACCGACAGCAAAGCCACAGCCCGCGGACTTTTCCACAAAGTCCGCGGGCCTTTTTCGTCCATTGCTCAGGTCTGCCGCTCCTCCAGACTCCAGCCGTAGAGGGGATAGCGCTGGATGGCGCCGAATATCTTCTTTTTCAGATTGGGGTACTTCTCCTCCAGCTGGGCGATGAGTTGCTTCATCTCCTCCCGCTGGGTGGAGCCGTTGGCAGGGCAGGGGTTTGCCACCACCGGCAGTTGGAGCTTGTTGACCACGTTGCGCACCTCCCGCTCCTGAACATAGAGCAGGGGACGGATCTGGGTAACATCCGAGCGGTCCAGATAGGTAACAGGCTGAAAGCAGCCGATGCGCCCCTCCAGGAAAAGGTTCATGAGCATCGTCTCCGCCGCATCGTCATAGTGGTGACCCAGGGCGATCTTTTTTACGCCCAGACGGTTCAGCTCCGTACTCAGCGCGCCCCGGCGCATCTTGGCACACAGGGAACAGGGATTCTTCTCCTTCCGGCTGAGGAACACGATCTCATAGGTGGGCACCAGCACGATATGGTAGGGCACGCCCAACTCATCGCAGAGCTGCCGCACCGGCCCGAAATCCATCCCCGGTACGCCGCTGTCGATGGTAACGGCCACCAAATCGAACTTTTTCGGATAGAAGCGCCGCAGCTGGGCTAGGGCGGCCAGCAGCAGCAGGGAATCCTTCCCCCCGCTGACACCCACGGCAATGGTCTCCCCCTCCTGGATCATGTCATAGTCCTCCACACACCGGCGGACCAGGGCCAAAATATGCTGCATAATGTCCTTCCTCTCCGTGATCTGTTGGTTTTTGCGCACTTTTTGCCGCCGAACAGGGCGGGCGGCCGCATGCGGCAAAACAGTTTCGAAAATCGAAATCAAGAAAAAACGAAATTTCAAAAGAAAACAAGCGATCCAGCGAGCATTTCACTTCGTAAATCAAAATGCTGTTGACAAAAAATCACCGATATGTTATAAATATCATTGCTCGCATTCAGCATTGTACCTGATTTCGGGCCAAAAAACAAGGTTTCCTTCGATGACGAAGCTGCAGGAGACCATCCTGTACTTTCGTAATCGAAGGAACGGATTAATTTTGTAAGGAGAATGCAACCATGTCCACTTTTATGGCTAACAAGAGCAACATTGTTCGCAAGTGGTATGTCGTTGACGCCGCCGGTAAGCC
The DNA here is from genome assembly GCA_964429705.1 of uncultured Oscillospiraceae bacterium. Lineage (GTDB taxonomy): Bacteria > Bacillota > Clostridia > Oscillospirales > Oscillospiraceae > Pelethomonas. The sequence continues at coordinate 4,278 of CAYSDG010000102.1, forward strand.
CCTGGGCCACACCGCCGTTGTCGTCGCCGACCTGCTGCGCGGCAAGGTCAAGCCCACCTTTACCCCCCACGCCGACTGCGGCGATAACGTCATCGTTATCAACGCTGCCAAGGCCACTCTGTCCGGCAAGAAGCTGGAGCAGAAGATGTACCGCACCCACTCCGGTTGGGTCGGCGGCCTGAAGGAGACCAAGTACAAGGACATGATGACCAAGAAGCCCGAGCTGGCTATGCTCGTGGCTGTTCGCGGCATGATGCCCCGCAACACCGTCACCAAGGAGTCCCTGAAGCGCCTGCATATCTATGCCGGTGACACCCACGAGCATCAGGCTCAGAAGCCCGAGCTGTGGGTCGAGAAATAAGGAGGTAGAGGAAAATGTATCAGTCTAAGAAGCCCTATCTGTACGGCACCGGCCGCAGAAAGTCCTCTGTCGCCCGCGTCCACGTTTATCCCAACGGCACCGGCTCCATCACCATCAACGGCCGCAGCATCGATGAGTACTTCGGTCTGGATACCCTGAAGATGATCGTTCGCCAGCCCCTGGTCGCCACCGCTACCGAGGGTAAGGTTGACATCGTTGCCACCGTCAAGGGCGGCGGCGTGTCCGGTCAGGCTGGCGCTCTGCGCCACGGTGTGGCCCGCGCCCTGCTGCTGGCTGATGGCGACTATCGCGCCATCCTGAAGAAGGCCGGCTTCCTGACCCGCGATCCTCGTATGAAGGAGCGCAAGAAGTACGGTCTGAAGGCCGCTCGTCGCGCACCTCAGTTCAGCAAGCGCTGATTTATATTTCGCTTTCTGCAAAGGCCGTCACACTCTGTGGCGGCCTTTTCTTTCCCTATACACGCTGCGGCCTTCCCAGCTCGGTTTCCTCGGAGCATAGCTCCTGCGGCCTACGCTACAAACATGCCGCTGGCATGTTTGCTTCACGCTGCGGGGCCGCTCGTCGCGCACCTCAGTTCAGCAAGCGCTGATTTATATTTCGCTTTCTG
>CAYSDG010000102.1:5366-6310 GCA_964429705.1 uncultured Oscillospiraceae bacterium
CAAAGGCCGTCACACTCTGTGGCGGCCTTCCCAGGGCAGCGCTCCGCAAAAACCAGCTGCCGGTACAAATGTACCGGCAGTTGGTTTTATATTGGAATGATCATTCGATCAGGCCGCTCTCACGCAGCAGAAGCTCCAGATCGGTCCCCTTCGTCTTTTTCAGCACCATCTTCAGCAGTTCCTTCTCCGAGAAGGAAAGCTTCACCTGGCTGATGGGCTTTCTGTCGATAGCATAATAGCAGGCCCGCAGGATCTCCCGCACATCGTATTTGCTGCCCCACACCTCAGGCACGCCACGATCGATGTCCAACAGCGTGTACACCGACTCCATACCGGTTCGCATGGAGTACTCGGTGGTGAAAATGGTGTCCCGGGGCGTCTCAGCGAACTGGCCGATGAAGGCGAAGTTCACCGCCCCCTCCGGCACGACCCTGGGTCGGTCGGACTCCTTTCTGGGCTGGAAAAAGGCATTGATATAGGGCATATAGCAGGTGGTGGTATTGCAGGCGTCCCTGGCCAGAGCGGCGATCCGGTCAGCAGGCACGCCGATATGGTAGAGCCACTCTCGGCAGATCTCCTCGCCGGTGCAGTCCCGCATGGCCTTCTTCACGAAGTTGCCCTCCCGGTTGGTATTCAGGGAGTACAGCCACACCAGCACCAGATCCTTGTCCTGGGATCTGAACTGGGGCTGGCGGTTGATGGTCCAGGAGAGATACCAGTTCTCTGTGCTGTCCTTTACCGTTACGATGCCGCCGGTGGTCACTTTGCCGGAGCGGGGATCCCGCTTGCAGATGTTCATGATGTGCTGGATGATCTCCTCGTTGGAGGTAGCGACGGTAGCGCTCATCCAGTTGGTTGCCTCCACATCGCCGCAGAACTTGTCAGGGTTGCCGAACTCGCCGTGCTCTGCCTGGGCAGCGATGGCCTTCCACATATCCCAGGAC
>CAYSDG010000103.1:0-6246 GCA_964429705.1 uncultured Oscillospiraceae bacterium
GATGGAGGATGCCTCAGCAGTGGTGAACAGGCCGGAGACGCGGCAGCCCACATAGGTCATGAAGATACCCAGCTGTGCGGCAGCGCCCAGCAGCAGGCTCTTGGGGTTGGCGATCAGAGGACCGAAGTCGGTCATCGCACCGACGCCCATGAAGATCAGGCAGGGGTACACGCCCAGCTTGACGCCCAGATACAGCACGTCGATCAGACCAACGGAGATGGACTGGCCCACCTCAACGGTGCTGCGGACAGCCTCGCTGACGCCCATGGCCTCCAGCTCCGCCAAGAATTCGGCGGTGATGGGGGAGCCACCGAAGAACTCCCAGTTGACGTGGCCACCGGCAAAGAGGATCTCGTGATACATCTCAGTGCCGGGCAGGTTGGTGCACAGCATACCAAAGGAAATAGGAACCAGCAGCAGGGGCTCGAAGCCCTTCACGATCGCCAGATACATCAGGACAAAGGAAATGCCCATCATAATGAGGACCTTCCAGTCGCCGTTAGCGATCATATAGAAGCCGGTATCCTGTAAGAACTTAATAATAGCTTCCATTATGTAACCTCCTATTTATGATCGGATGATCGGAGATCAGCCGATCACGCACAGCAGAGCGCCGGTCTCAACAGCGGCACCCTTGGAAACGCTGACGGAAGCGATGGTACCGTCGCAGGGAGCCATGATCTCGTTCTCCATCTTCATTGCCTCCAGGATGAACAGGACATCGCCCTTCTTCACGGAAGCGCCGTTCTGCACGTTGACGGACAGGATGGTGCCGGGCATGGGGGCGGCGACCTTCTCACCACCGGCGACAGGGGCGGCAGCGGGAGCGGCAGGAGCAGCGGCGGGGGCGGCGACAGGAGCTGCGCCGTCCATGACCTCGATGGCGACCTCATAGACAGTGCCGTTGACGTTGACCTTGTACTTCTTCATGATAATTTCTCTCCTCAATCAAATTTTTTTTACAGACAGGATACGGATACCAGATGCGGCAGTGCCGAGCTCCTCCGCGATAGCAGCGGAGATAGCGGCGATCATTGCCTGACGGTCGGGGGCAGCGATATTCTGTGCGGCGGGAGCTGCAGCGGCGGCCGCGGGAGCGGCCTCGTTCTTACCCAGGCTCATCATGACCTTGCTCATGATAGAACTGAGAAGAATGATGCAGATCAGGCCGAAGAAAACCGTACCGACGCCCATCAGCACAACAAACAGGTTGCTAGGCATGGTGTTCTTTCCTCCTTTTGTTTTCTCAGCGGTCACCCGCCGAGGAATTGTTTGTGAAAATCCTGATGATTTTCACATGCCCAAAGATAAACTCAGTATACCAGAGAAGAGAGAAAAATTCAACACTTAGCCTATCACATTTTTGACAAGATTTTGCATAACGGACCCCTTTCCTTTCTCTTTCCGCCGTGATATAGTGAAAAATGTCAAATGCCTGCCGTTGAAGGAAAAAAGAGGAGGACTGTCATGCGGTACGAAAACGTTGTCAGCGGTACATTTCTCGCCAGGCCCAACCGGTTCATTGCCCATGTAGAGATCGGCGGCGCGGTGGAAATCTGTCATGTGAAAAACACCGGGCGGTGCCGGGAGCTGCTGACACCGGGGGCAATTGTATATCTGGAACGGGCCTCCTCCCCCAAGAGAAGGACGCAGTTCGACCTGATTGCGGTGCAGAAGGGGGAACTGCTGATCAATATGGATGCGCAGGCGCCGAACAGGGTATTCCGGGAGTTTGCGCAGAGCGGCTGTCTGTGGAGGGACCTGACGGGGCTGCGGGGGGAGTACACCTGGGAGGATTCCCGGTTCGACTTCCTGCTGGAGGATCCGCAGGGGCTGCGGTTCGTGGAGGTGGAGGGCGTCACGCTGGAGGAGAACGGTGTTGCCCGATTTCCGGACGCTCCCACCGAGCGCGGGGTGAAGCATCTGCGCGGGCTGATGCGGGCGGTGGAGCAGGGATACCGGGCGGCGGTGTTCTTTGTGATCCAGATGGAGGGGATGCGCTGCTTCCGGCCCAACGATGACACCCACCCCGCCTTTGGCGCGGCACTGCGGGAGGCGGCGGCCGCCGGGGTGGAGGTGCTGGCCTATGAGTGCAGGGTGACGCCGGAGACCCTGGAGATCTGCCGACAAGTCCCGGTGGACCTGTTGTGATACAAAATGAAAATGACCTGCCGTGGAGCACTTTGCTCTGCGGCAGGTCATTGCTTGACAGGCTCAGTCGGGATCGACCATCCGGTAGCCGACGCCGATCTCTGTGAAGATGTACTTGGGCTCGGCGGGGTTCTCCTCAATCTTGCGGCGGATATTGGCCATATTCACCCGGAGGATCTGGTTGTCATTTTTAGCCTTGGGTCCCCAGAGCTGCTTGATGATAAAGTCGTAGGTCAGCACACGGCCGGCGTACTTGCCCAGCAGGGATACCAGCTTATATTCGTTCTGCGTCAGGTGGATCAGCTCATCGTTGATGGTGACCTGGTGCTTGTCGTAGTTGATGACAAGGCCCATGGCCTTGAACTGACCGGACTGGGCGATCTCACCGTTGGGCAGATAGGTGCGGGTGTGGCGGATGGCGGTGCGGATACGGGCCAGCAGCTCGGAAGTGCCGAAGGGCTTGACGATATAGTCGTCCGCCCCGGCATCCAGCGCCTCTACCTTGTCCCGCTCATGGTTGCGGGCGCTGACCACGATGATGGGGCAGGTGGACCACTCCCGGACAAATTTCAGAATACCGATGCCGTCCATATCCGGCAGACCGAGATCCAGCAGGATCAGGTCGGGGCAGTGGGAGGTGATCATAGAGATCGCCTTACTGCCTGTAGGAGCGACCATGGTATCGTACTCATTGGCCGACAGAACGGTGGAGATAAAGCTGCTGATATTGGCCTCATCCTCGATAATCAGGATCTTATCTTTGATCTTCATATTCCATATCCTCCTTGGGTAGTTGTTCCAGCGGCAGCGTGAAGCACAGGACAGCGCCGCCCTGCGGCGCGTTGTAAGCGGTCATCGTGCCGCTGTGGGCCTTGACGATAGAAGAACAGACGGATAGGCCGATGCCCATGTTGCGGCGCTTGTCGTCCATATGGGCCTGGCTGTGGCTGATCGAGCCGCTGAAGAGCTTGGGCAGCAGCTCCTCGGAGATGCCGACGCCATCATCCTGCACGGTAAAGACGGCATGAGTGCCCTCCGGCGCGGCGAACAGCGTGATATTTTTGCAGTGGCCGTGATAGGCGGCGTTTTCCAGCAGGTTGATCACCACCTGCTCGATCAGGATCGCGTCCATGGGGACGAACAGCGGCTCCTCCGGCGCGGTCAGGGTCAGGTGGATGTCGGGAAAGCGCTTCTGGAACTTTGCCGCCACGCTGGCCAGCACCTCCTCGGCAACCTCCAGCTCCTTGTGCAGCTGGGTGCTCTCCCCGCTGATGCGGGTGATGGACAGCAGATTTTCCACCATGCGGATCAGCCACTGGGCCTCATCCCGCACGCTTCGCAGCAGGGTGGTGCGCTGATGCTCGGTGAGCACGGCGTCGTTTTCCAGAATGGCGGAGGTGGAGCCGACGATGCTGGTCAGCGGTGTTCGCAGATCGTGGGACACGGCGCGCAGCAGATTAGCCCGCATCGTCTCCCGCTCCGTTTCCATCCGCAGCTGCTCCTGGTGTTTGATCTGGCTGGTCATGGCGCTGACGATGATGGAGACAGACAGCATGGTCAGAAAGGTCAGGGGATAGCCTGTCATGGTGAAATTGAACTCCCAGAAGGGATAGGTAAAAATATAGTTGACGCAGATCACGCCGATGAAGGATGCCAGAACACCCCAGAGATAGCCGCTGGTCAGCCGGGCCACCAGCACGACCATCAGAACAAAGATCATGTTGACAAAGCCGCCGGTGCTGTCCAGCATCAGCAGAAAACCGCTGATCGTGGCGCCGAGCGCCAGCAGAAGAGCAGTGATCAGCCCGTCGCGGGCGAGCTGCTTGGCAGAGATGTTAGGTTTTCGCAGTGACTGCATGGGACCACCTCCTTGGGGGACAGGGTTTATTGATCAAGCTGATTATAGCATAAAAGAGCGTTAAGAACCTGCTAAGAAGAGTGCGCGCTGTCAGGTTTTTAAAAATGGACAAACAGAGATCCAATCGCTGCGGCGGCCAAAACGCCCAAAGGCCGCCGGATTACACCAGCGGCCGAGCATATCTATTTCAAAAAACGCACAGAGTTCGTGCCTGTAGACGCGAACTCTGTGCGCTGGAGATCAGCTGATCTTCTTGAAGGACAGGATGCGGATCGCGGAGATGTCCTCGCCCAGCTCCTCGGCCAGGGCGGCGGAGACGGCGGCGATGACCTCCTGCCGGTTGGGGATGGCGTTTGCAGCGGGGACGGCAGCTTCGGGGGCAGGGACAGGAGCGGGAGCAGTGCCGCCGACCAGCTTGCCCATCAGCGTACTCAGCAGGATCAGGCAGGTCAGACCGATAAAGGTGACACCCATACCCATGAGACATACGAACAGATTGGAAACTTCCATATTTCTACCTCCAATTTTTTCTAGTTTATATTGTAGCGGTTCAAAAAAAGAAGAGCAAGGCCACAGCCTTGCTCTTGATACTTTCTTAACATAAGTGAATAAAAACTTAACGGAAGGATAGCTCCTGATCTGGCCGGAGAATGGTCTCGCCGGCGGAGAGAGAGGCGGGAACGTCGATGAGCCGCTGGTTGCGGCTGCCCCGCCAGGGGAGAGCCAGGGTGCGCTCAGCCAGAAGAAAGGGGCCGTCCACCAGCACATCCAGCTCCCGCAGGAGCGCCTTTTGCTCGTCGGTGCCGTGATCGCGCAGATGCTCAAAGGTCCAGCCGGAGTAGCTCCAGACGTTCAGTCCGTGGCTGTGGGCGATCTTTGCCAGCTCCAGACACGCCGCTGCCTGGGCGAAGGGCTCGCCGCCGGAGAGGGTCAGCCCGTCGGTCAGCGGGTTGCTCAGCAGCTGCTGGGCAACCTCCTCCACGGTCATCTCCTGTCCACCGTCGAAATCGTGGCTGTCCGGGTTGTGGCAGCCGGGGCAGTGGTGGGGGCAGCCCTGCACGAAGCAGGAGAAGCGAAAGCCGGGGCCATCTACGATGGAATCCTGAACCAGTCCAAAAATTCGCATAATACACGTCCTTTCTGAAAAAACGAGGGCGGGCCCAGCGGCCCACCCTCGTATTCTGCTCGTTTTACACGCCGTGCTTGACGCGGTCGCGCTCCTCTGCGCCCTTGGCATCATTCCAGCGGTCCATGGTGCCCACCAGATAGCCGGTGATGCGGCGGATGCGCTCATAGCCGATCCGGCCATCGCCCTCGTGCCGACCGCAGCCGGGGCACTCGTCGTCAATGATGCCGGTGTAGCCGCACACAGGGTCGCGGTCAACGGGGTGGTTGACGCTGCCGTAGCCGATACCGGCCTCCTTCATGCAGCGGATGACTTTCTCAAAGGCATCCAGATTCTTCATGGGGTCGCCGTCCATCTCGATGTAGCTGATGTGACCGGCGTTGGTCAGGGCGTGATAGGGAGCCTCGATGCTCAGCTTTTCAAAGGCGCTGATGGGATAGTACACCGGCACGTGGAAGGAGTTGGTGTAATATTCCCGATCGGTCACACCCTCGATCTTGCCAAACTTTTCCCGATCCAGACGCACAAAGCGGCCGCTGAGGCCCTCTGCCGGGGTGGCCAGACAGGTATAGTTCAGCTTTTCCTTCTGGCTGCACTCATCGCAGAACTTGCGGATGAAGCCTACGATTTCCAGACCAAGGTTCTGGCTGTTGGCATCCTCGCCGTGATGCTTGCCACGCAGGGCCTTCAGGCATTCCGCCAGACCGATAAAGCCGATGGACAGGGTACCATGCTTCAGCACCTCGCGGATGGAATCGTTCCAGTCTAACTTTTCGGAATCAATCCACACGCCCTCGCCCATCAGGAAGGGGAAGTTGTACACCTTCTTTTTGGAGATGATCTCCAAACGCTCCAGCAGCTGATCGTGTACCAGATTCAGCTGGCGCTCCAATTCCTCAAAGAACCAGGTAACATCGCCCTTGGCCTTGATGGCGATGCGGGGCAGGTTGATGGAGGTAAAGCTCAGGTTGCCGCGGCGGGGGCACACTTCCCGGGTGGGATCGTACACGTTGCCGATCACGCGGGTGCGGCAGCCCATGTAGGCGATCTCGGTCTCGGGGTGGCCGGGCTTGTAATACTTCAGGTTGAAGGGTGCGTCCTGGAACGAGAA
>CAYSDG010000104.1:0-6037 GCA_964429705.1 uncultured Oscillospiraceae bacterium
GCTCAGCACCACGTTGTGGCACTCCCGGTTGGCGAAGTCGATCACATCCTGGTCAATGAGCATTCCGTTGGTGGTCAGGGTGAAGCGGAAGTTCTTGCCGTGCTCCTTCTCGATGCTGCGGGCATAGGCCACCAGATCCTTCACCACCTGGAAGTTCATCAGCGGCTCGCCGCCGAAGAAGTCCACCTCCAGATTCCGGCGGGTGCCGGAGTTGGCAATGAGGAAGTCCAGGGCCTGCTTGCCCACCTCGAAGCTCATGACAGCCCGCTCGCCGTGGTAGTTGCCCTGGCTGGCGAAGCAGTAGGAGCAGTTGAGGTTGCAGGTGTGGGCGATATGCAGGCACAGGGCCTTGATCTTCCCGGCGGTACGGGCCTTCAGGATCCCGGCGATGGGGGCGAAGGTGTCAGGCACAAAGAGCTTGCCCGCGTCCCGCAGGGCCAGCACCTGATCGTAACACTCGGCGATGTCGGCGGCGGTGATGTCCGCGCGGTCCGCGTACTTCTCCGCCATGGCCCGCTCCACGGTCTCCCGGTCGTTGTTCTCAAACATGGCGATGATGTCGTAGGCCACCTCGTCCACGGCGTGCACGGAGCCGGAACAGATGTCCAGCACGATGTTGTACCCGCCCAGCTTGTATTGATGGATCATAGAAATTCTCCCTTATGCTTCCTGATACTGATTTCAAATCAAAAAATTTATATAAAATGTGTGTGCTTCACTGGGATGAATGATAGGATAAAAAATGCCGCCGAAGCCGGCGGCATTTCAGATCTGTGCAATTACTTGTTGTTCTCGCACTGCTGGTTGGCGATACCGCAGCTGGTCTTGCAAGCGGACTGGCAAGAGGTCTGGCACTCGCCGCAGCCGCCGTTCTTGGCGCTGTCGCACAGGCTCTTGGTCTCGATGGTCTTGATATGCTCCATGGTGTTACCCTCCATTCAATTTTTGTTCCTGTAAATGATAGCATTTTCCGCCGGTAAAGTCAATACACATCGGCGGAATCGGAAAATGAAATCAATCCTGATCCTGCCTGTGTGCTATCCGATATGGTGCTATCCAACGGATAAAGTATAACTGAATTCTTGAGAAAGTCAAGAGCGATTCATACCGCTCAATGGACAGCATTTGCCCATAAGCATGGTTGTCGAAATCTGTTCGTTGGATACCGTTTGATATATTTCCTCTCTATTTATTGCTTTAGCAGCAATTCCGTGATATGGTAATCGTGAAATCTACCAAAACGAGACTGTTTTAGGGTTTCTAAAGGCAAAATCTTGTACAAAGAAAGAGGGGTCATCATGAGCGATAGCAATATGCTGAAGGAAGTGTTTTTGAGTCACTACAAGTCCAATCAACTTATCACATACGCAGAGTTTCAAGCAGCAGGATTCTCATACGCGGGGTATACGGAATATCTGACACTTTGCGAAAACTTCCGGTGTGCGCGTATTCTATATGAGCGAAAGGTCCACCCATTTGAAGCTGTGGTCACAGCGCATAATCTCCTGCGAAAGTGGATAGAGTGAGCGTTGGACGACTCGCTGCAGGATCGTAATGAATTACTTGGTTGGTTTGACCACCCAAACCAGATTTATTATTGCTGGTGTATACACATAGATCCCCTTTATAATATAAATCAAATTAACAAATTGACCCATGAGGACCTTGTTTTGCTGGCAAGTGTGCCAATCTCCAGTGATGATTTTCGTCAGAGGCTTGAATATTACATAACTCACTTCTGGATCCTCAAAAATCGCATAAAGATCATACCACCGGTCGTCCACACAGATAAGCTCTCCAAGAGATCTCCGCGTGAATCGTGTGAGTTTTTTACCAATCAGAGCAGCTGTCTGCTCCATGGGGAGCCATGCAACAAAGACTACTGTAGCGACTATTTGAAAAATGGTGGTCTGCCGCTGAAACGACTGCCCACCGATGAGAAAACCGTAGATTTTAATGACACGGTCAATATTTTGTCAGAAGATGGACGGCAATTCAAAATCGTCATCCCCGCTTATGTAGATCAGCGCAATATGAAACCCGTAGAGAAAGCTATGGTCCATCACAAGGTGGGAGAAACGGTACAGCTTGGTCCCGACATGGCTACATATAAGATCTGTTCCATTGAGAAATGTCAACCGCACCGAAAAGCAAAACGGAAACCCACGTGCTTATTATCTCCGTGGACAAAGCTTCGTTTGAAACAAGAGGATCTAGAGTACGAACGAGACATGCTCTATTTTCCGGATAAACCGAGCGATTTAACCGATTCTGCTGCCATCACAGAATGGGCAAGGTGTGTCCAAAAAGTCGTTGCTCGTCATGAGGAACTTGAGCGTCAAGTGGAAGAGTATGAAGACTGGCTAAATCTGAACTGGGACGAACCCTGATAGCGAAAACGAGACCATATGACCAGTTCCGCCAGGTAAATGTCTCCAAATTTGATTTCTGCCATAAGCTTTGTGTCCCACCTCCCTTCTGTGAGCAGAAAAAGAGAGGTACAATATGTACCTCTCTTTCCCGTCATATGATTTATAAGATATTTAACGCATACAGCAGCGCAAGCTCCTCCTCTGTGCAGCAAACATCCAGAAGAAGATATGGGTCTTCCGCAGCGTCTATCACCTCGCATTCAACCAGCAGTGCCGGAGCACACACGTGGTTCTCAACGATGTAAAGCTGTTTCACCGTACATCCAAAGTGCTGGCTGATGCGCTGCCGAATGCCAGCGTCCTCAAGCACCCCGTAGTCTTCTTGTTGCTTCACATTTTGAACAGACAACAAAAGGTCATTGCCGATGGTCATGATCTTCATGTTCTCCCCTCCTTATCGAACAGATGTACTAGAACAATCATATACCACAGGTGCCAGATTTGCAATACGAATTTTCGCCAAACATTGCACGGTAAATTCTACATTTTGCTGTAGGTACATTTACGCCTTGGGACTGGGTGTCGACTGGGGCGTTCTTCTGGCGGACAGTGCGATCTTCATCAGAGAATTGAATTCAGGATCAGTGACCGTGATTTTTTCAAAGGATGAACCGGAACACCGGTCGCACTGCTTCGGCGCTCTTCTGCCCGTGTGATACAAGTTGCAGTCCAAGCAAACATAGTAAATGATAGACCTCCCTCCTTTCTCGGATGACGTTTATATGTAAACGGCATCGCTTAACAATGTTAAGCATACCAAGCCGGACTGGAATGTTCTTACTGACACCATAACATATTTTCCCTTATGGTGCCTAGCGGTAAATATTCCCAGTTGTCTCTAGCTGCAAGCAAAAAGCACCAGCCATATCGTTGCCATGATACAGCTGGTGCCACTCGATTCAATTCCACAGGTCCATCCAGTCTTCATGATCAGACGGAGCCGCATTGGGTTTTTGCTCTTGCTCCTGCCGCTCCTCAGCGGATATGATAACAGGTTTCTTTCGTTCGAACTCGCGGTTCAGAGAACCATCATAACCGCCCTCGAACTTCTGGGTCTCGATGTTGTCCGGCGACCGGAACCAGTGGCGCAGCGCAAACTCAGGAGGACGTTCAGGGCCACGGGCTTTGGCGACTTCTTCGCGATCGTCGTAGGTGAGCTCGGTGATTGCACAGGCCGCCAAAACAATAATGAGGAACAAATTGGCAAGACCAACGCCTTCCGCAATCAGTTCCAACATACCTGTGGTGCAAGCAAGAAACGAAATACCTCCCCACGCGCCCAAAATACGCAGGCACCATGTATTGTAAAACTTGCTACTCGCCACCTTACGTGATACACCACCAGCAAATCCCAGAATAAACATAGCGCAAGCCTCCGCAACCAAGGAGTACAAACCGATACGTACTACCAACTCATACAGGCTATCGTGACTGATATTACCACCTCCCGGCCTTATCGAGGGCGATCAAACGGTCTCGCTCATCCTGATCGGGAATGCCATATTCCCAGTTGATCTTGGCACCATTCACACCGGGTGTTCCAATTTTTCCGCTATATAAATGAATATATCCCTCTGGGCGGCTCTGCATCTTGTCCACACAGGAGGGAACGTATCCATTATCAGCAGCTGTCTTTCTGGCAACCTCTGTCAACCACTCACGATAACTGTAATGACCTTTATAAAATTCCGGGCAGCGCTCCATGTACCAATCAGACTGAGCCATCCGGGATGCCACATCACGGCACCACTGGATTTCATCCGGATACAGGTCCACTGTGGTTTCAGAAATGTTTCGCAGGATCGCCAGTTCCTCACGAAGAAACCGCAGGTTCACTTCATCATCAAACGGAGGGGGCCAATCGTGGAACAGATCTACATTGCCCTCCATCAGGTCGATGAGGCCGATCTCCTGTGCTGCCAAGAACGCGGAGCCACCATGGGCATTTTTAAACTCTTCGTAGGCGTTCCGATACGGCATATCGCGCCGGATGTTGCGGGTGTTGTACCGATGAATTAAATTCCCCTCCAGCATAGGACGATGACCGGGGCCAAAACAGGTTTTCTTATATAGCTCGTACTTAAATGATTCAACTTCTTCTCGCCGATGTCTGCCCGAATTTCTCGGATGCGGGCGTGGATCACATCGAATTCCAATACTCGACAGTATCTGCCCCAGGGATCGACTGGCTTGGACAACCAATCGGACTCCGCTTTCATCTGCTGGACTTGAGGAGAGGACGCCTGTTTTTTCTTATCGTGGCTGTCCTTTGCTACCAGTCCAGCGCCTAAGAGAGATGCACCAAGAAATTTAAAAATACTGATGAGAATCTCCTCCCTTCTTTATTATGATTATACAATACAATTTTTGTGATCTCAAGTGGTGATTGTTGTTTTTAACTAAAATTAAACCGCCCACTATACGTGAGCGGCTGTATGTCATAGCCCCGTGTCAGTTTGGCATCCAGCTAGAGGGGCAGCGAAAGCCGAGCTTTACAACAGAAGGTCCTCCATCAACGACTCTATATCATGGTAGACCGGATATTTTTCGGGATGCGCCTCCATATCAGCGACCTCTTTCATTGCAGCCAAAGTGACGACATTGGGGACCTCACGGCACAGCTGGAAGGGCATCGCCTGTTCTCTGACAGATTGCTTCAGGAACGCCGTCACAGCAGCACCGAGATCAAGTCCCAGCTCCTGAAACAGCTCTTCCGCCTGCCGCTTGAGCTCATCGTCGACCCACACAGCGATATTAGCCAAAATGATCGCCTCCTGATAAAGTTACAACTACAATATATATCCATTGCACAGATCTGTCAATGCAATATCGCCCATCACCGGGATGGTACTGAATTTCCCTTTGTAGTAGTGGCAGGAAGTCACTCTGCCGGTTGCTGTTGTGACCAGAATTTCCTCGTACTCCTCTGGCGAATCAGAAACAGGGTCACACCATGGCAATTCGATCATACGTGTGTTTTGACATCTCATTTTATATCTCCTTACATAATAGGTACAAAAACGCCACCTCAATTATTTTTGAGGTGGCGTTAATCTCAATATTGTTGAACTCCTGTGTATCAATGACATCCGGCGACATGAACCAGGGACATTTCCTAATTTACGCAATACCGCACCAGCCCCACCTCTAATCGTCATTATAATATACGGAATCCGCACCCTTTACAAGAAGATACTGCCCCACAAAATTGCAAAAAGAGATCGAGGTCATTCCGACAGCCCCTGATTTTCTCAGGAGCGGGCTTTCTGACCCCGATCTCTAGGATATCCGCTTGCTGCGGTGCGGATCAATCCTGATCCCAGTTATGGTAGACGTTCTGGACGTCCTCGTTATCCTCCATGAGGTCGATCATCTTGGTCATGTTCTTGATGTCATCCTCATTGGTGAGCTTGATGTAGTTCTGGGGAACCATGTCGATGCTGGCAGAGGCAAAGACGTAGCCCTTCTCCTCCATGGCCTTGACCACGGCGTTGAAGTCGTCGGGATCGGTGGTTATCTCAAAGATGGACTCATCGGCCTCGAAGTCGGCAGCGCCGCAGTCCAGCGCGTCCATCATCACGGTCTCCTCGTCCAACTCGCCCTCC
>CAYSDG010000105.1:0-6037 GCA_964429705.1 uncultured Oscillospiraceae bacterium
TCTCCAGGCTGCGGGTCAGGTCCTCCTCGGTGACATTCTTATTGATGGCGTCCCGCAGGCGCTGGGTGCCCGCCTCAGGGGCGAAGGTCAGGCCCGCCTTGCGGCCCTTGGCCAGGCGCTGCATCAGCTCCATGGAGAAGTTGTCCGCCCGCAGGGAGGGCAGGCTCAGGTTCACATGGCGCTGGGCGCAGAACTCCTCCAGCCCGTCGCACAGCTCCACCAGCTCCGGATAGTCGCTGGTACTCAGGGAGCTGAGGGTCATCTCCTGATAGCCGGAGTCGCAGATGGCCTCCTGGCCGTACTCCACCAGCTGCTCCTTGCTGCGGCAGCGGACAGGGCGGTAAACATACCCCGCCTGGCAGAAGCGGCAGCCGCGGATGCACCCGCGAAACACCTCCAGCGTCACACGGTCGTGGACGATCTCCGTGGAGGGGACGATGGTCTTGGCGGGGTAGTAGGACTTGTTCATATCGTGGACCACCCGCTTGACCACCTTCTCCGGCGCGCCGTCCATTGCCGTGATGGAGGCGATGGTCCCGTCCTCGTTGTAGCGCACATCGTACAGCGCCGGGACGTAGACGCCCTGGATCTGGGCGGCCTCACGGAGGAAGTGGGGCTTGTCCCACCCCTCCCGCTTGGCTCTGCGGTACAGCTCAATGACCTCGGGCACCAGATCCTCGCCCTCGCCGACGAGGGCCAGATCGATGAAATCCGCCACCGGCTCGGCGTTATACATGGCCGTGCCGCCGGCCACCACCAGAGGGGCCAGGCCGGTCCGGTCCGCCGAGCGCAGGGGCAGGCCGCTGAGATCCAGCATGTTCAGCATGGCGGTGTAGGCCATCTCATAGCCCACAGAAAAGCCGATGATGTCAAAATCCTTCACACTGTCCCCGGACTCCAGCGCGTAGAGGGGGATGTCCGCCTTGCGCAGCTCCTCCTCCATGTCGCCCCAGGGGGTGAACACCCGCTCGCACCACACGCCGGGCATATCGTTCATGATCCCGTAGAGGATGCGGTAGCCCAGGTTGGACATACCGATCTCATAGGTATCGGGAAAACAGAAGGCAAAGCGGACATCCACCTCCGCCTTGTCCTTCATCACCGCGTTATATTCCCCGCCGACATAGCGGGCAGGCTTCTGCACACGGGGCAGAATGCGTTCCAATCTTTTATCCATGGTACCTCTCCTTGCGCGTCCCGGCAAAATTCTCTTGGAAAAGGGAGTCCGGGCCAGGACAAACAAAGTTATTTTAGCCTTTTTTCATCGTTTTGGCAAGAGGAAGTCACCTTTTTCGTAAGAAATCGCGTCAAAAAGTCCGCCCAGCGCCGCCGGAAGGAGGAAAAGCCCCGTTCCCCGGGTCAGGACAAGGGCTGCCGCCGCCCCGGTGATACCCAGCGCGCACAGCAGGCCCACCCGGCGGCACACCCGGTCCGCCAACATGGGATCCGCCAGAAAGCTGACCGCCAGGTGCAGCGCCCTGCCGCCGTCCAGCCCGGGCAGGGGCAGAAGATTGTACGCCCCCTGGAGCAGATTGGCCCCCGCCAGCAGATAATCGCCGCTCTGCCGGGCCAGGACCAGCGCCAGCGCCAGATTCACCCCCGGCCCCGCCAGGGTGCAGAGCAGCTCCCGGCCATAGGACAGGCGGCGGGTGTCCGCCCACAGCTCCGCGCCCAGTGCCGTCAGGCGCAGCCGCCCTACTCCGGCCCCCGCCAGCGCCAGCGCCGCCAGATGGCCCAGCTCATGGCACACCGCCGCCAACGCCACCAGCGGCAGCACCTCCCCCGCGCCGATGACCAGCGCCGCCAAAAGCAGCAGCCAGAAACCGGGGGCGATCTCCAGCTTACCCCAGCGCAACATAATAGGCAGGGTTCAGGTAGAGGCTGCCGTCGTGCAGCTCAAAGTGGAGATGCGGCCCGGTGGCGGCGCCGGTCTGGCCCACCTCGGCGATCTTCTCCCCCAGCCGCACGCTGCCGCTGACAGCGGTGACCCGGCTGCAGTGGGCATAGAGGGTGATATAGCCCCCCGCATGCTCCAGCATGATATAGCTGCCCAGAGTGGTGCTCTCCCCTGTGGCATAAACTGTGCCGTCGGCAAAGGCGCAGATCGCCGTCCCCTCATCGGCGGCGATGTCCACGCCGTAGTGGAACCGCTCCTCCCCCGCTATGGGGTGCTGCCGCCAGCCGAATGCGGAACTCAGGGTCCCGCGCAGGGGCGTTGCATAGGCAAAGCCCAGCTGCCGCAGCTCCAGGCTGGCATTCTCCGGCGGCGCTGGCTGTGAGGATACCACGGAGAGGGTCCGCGTCGTCTCCTCTGTCGCGCTGCCCGCCTGCGGCTGGATGCGCTCCTCCGCCACAGGCCCGGGAAAGGGAGCGTCTACGTACTGCACCAGCTGATCTGCCGCGGCAAACACCGCCCGCGCGGCGGCACGGGCCGCGGGGTCTCCCCGCTCTGCCGCTGCCGCTTTCTCCGGCTCCGCCGGGTTGAACACAGCGGTGTACGCCTCCTCCAGAGACGCCGCCGCGTCCCCCTCCCCACTGATGGCCCGGCCCATGGCAGCAAATGCCTCCCGGAAATCCGCGTCCCGGCCCAGCAGCCGCCCGGCAGACTGGGACAGCGCCGCCGACACCTGGGGAAACAGCAGCTTCACCACCACCAGCGCCACAAAAATGGCGGCACAGATCACCAGGCGCGCCAGCATCCGGTCCCCCCGCCTCATGGCAGGATGCCTCCCCGTTGTTCTCCGCTGGTGCCGGGCCAGATGGCGCGGCTGACGGCGGTCTACCCTCATACGATCCCCTCCCTGTCGGTATCATCACCGCAGTGTATGCACCTCCCTGACAAAATATGCGCCCCGGCCCCGGCAGAGCAAAAATCAGCACCCCCGGAGGACAGGCTCTCTCCGGGGGTGCTGCTACGATACCAGCTATACTATTTTATTGTCCAGCGCTCTGCTCTGTCAGGCCCAGCTTCTCCATGCCGCCGCTGCCCAGCATCGGCTCCAGCTCATTGTAGCCGACGACCAGCTCCAGCTCGCCCATGGCATAGGGTCCGATCTCATAGGGGGAATAATGCACGGTCATGCCGCTCTCTCCGAACAGCACCGCCGCCTCGTTCCACCGGGCCAGAATGTCCCGGTAGTCCGACCAGTAGCTGGCAGTGTACTCCTCTCCCATGGAATCCGCCTTCTCCACCAGAAGCTTCGCCACGCCGGTGCGGAAAGACTCCGGATCGTCCGCCAGCTGGGCGGGATCGATCGTGCGGCCGGTATCCAGATCAAAGTTCAGGCTCACCGTGTATTGATTGGGGTGCGCGCCGCCGTAGTAGCTGTAGTTATCCAGCCGGATGCTGTTGACGCGCCCCACGACCTCAGCGCAGGCGCTGGTCTCGTCCACATAGGCTTCACCCGACCAGCCGCCGTCATAGGCCATCTGGGCATCCTGCATCGTCCCACGGTGCAACTCTCTGGCCGCGTCCATGCGGGCAGACATCTGCTCGTTAAAGTTCTCCGTCACCTGATCCGCCGCCGCCCGGTCCGCCGGGGAGATGGCCTCTTCATTGTCCACCACAAGGCACAGCAGCTCATAGCTGGTGCTGAGGATCAGCGTGCCGTCCTCGGTGGTGTACTCCTCCCGCTCCGTACTGCTCTCCAGACGGTATGACGGCTGTTCCCAGGCTGTCTCCTGCAGCACAGTCTGATTGTTGGAATTGACAGAATAATTGACTGCGCCGCCGCTGCAGCCCCACAGGGCCACAAGGCATGACGCCAATATAATCGCCGCTCCTTTTTTCATAAGCCGCTCCTTTTCACGTTATGGCAGCATCACCGGGCTCCGGCTGTACTCGCTATCCGGCCCGCACTGCGCCAGATCCGGGCAGGCCAGAACGCAGAGGTCGGTACACCGCACCTCCTGCGCGAAAACGCGCACGGCCTCTCCGCCCAGCTTTTTTGCGTCCGCCGGCTTGGTCACCACCGGCAGCGCCGCGCTGCCGCGCATCTGCCGCAGGATCTCACGCCCCCGGCTGTTGGCCCCCAGCACCCGCAGATAGGGGGGTGTCTCCCCCCGCCCCGCCGGAACGAGGCCAAGATAGCTGTGCAGCAGCATCCGCCGCAGCCGGGCCAGAGCGTACCGCTTGGTCTTGGCCAGAGACAGGATCTCCTCCACCGAGCGCCCCCGGCGGACCGCGTCATAGAACCGGTGGTACAGCCCCTCGCCGCCGCCGTCATAGGGGAGGAACGCCGCCGCCTCCATGCACCGCAGCCGGGCCAGTACCGCCCGCTCGCAGCTTGCCATGCTCACCGGCGCCCGCCCGGCGGCCATCTCCCGCCGCACAACGGCGGCCGTACTCTCCGGCAGCAGGCTCTCCCAGCTCCCGCCCGCCAGAATGGCGGCGCGGACAGCGGACGCGGAGGAATACTCCCCCAGCTCCCCGCTGTCATGTCCCGCCCCCACACGGGGGAAGGTCACAGGCTCCATGGGCCGCCCCAGCGCGTTCAGCGCCCGCAGATACTCCACCGCCAGATTGTTGTTGGGCTGGCCGAGACAGGCGGCAGCGCCGCCGATCAGCTCCGCCGCGGCCCGCTCCCGGGCGGCGGCAAAGGTCATGCCCTCCCCCAGCAGGCGGCGCAGGCACTGCTGATATGCCTCGCTGTCCAGACAGGCCGCAGCCTGCTCCAGAGGGGCCAGTTCGCCCCACTCGCTGCCAAAGACCAGGTGTGTCACCACCCCCGACGCGGCCAACAGGGACACGCCGCCCCAGGCAAACTGCTCGGCCGTGGCAGAGGACCAGGCTGCGGGCAGCTCCAGCACCAGGTCGACTCCCCCCAGCAGGGCAGCCTCCGCCCGCGGGTGCTTGCCCAGGATCGCGAAGTCGCCCCGCTGGACAACATTGCCGCTCATTACCGCCACTACAGCGGTGTCCTCCCCCAGCTGCTGCCGCAGCCGGCGGATCTGCCACGCGTGTCCCCGGTGGAAGGGATTATACTCCGCAATAATGCCTGCGACCGCCAAAAAAATGCCCTCCCCCAACGATCCTACGCCCGCAGGCACAAAAAAATTTTCACAAAAAACAGAAAAAATGGTTGCCTGACCGGACAGAATAGATTACAATATGGTTTGTGACTATTTTAAACGTCTCCTGCTGAAATTGCAAGTCACAGTACGGAAACAAAAATAACAAAACAATAACAACATGGAAGGATAAGGAGAATTTATCATGAAAATTCTGATTATCAACGCCGGCAGCTCCTCTCTGAAGTATCAGTTCATGGAGTCTGAGGGCGGCGAGGTCTTTGCTAAGGGCCTGTGCGAGCGTATCGGCATCGACGGCCGTCTGACCCACAAGGTCCCCGGCCGCGAGGATGTGAAGATGGACATTGCCATGCCCACCCACAGCGAGGCCATCCAGGCTGTTCTGGACATCATGGTCAATCCCGCCAAGGGCGTCATTTCCTCTGTTGAGGAGATCGCCGCTGTCGGTCACCGCGTGCTGCACGGCGGTATGGCCTTCACTGAGAGCTGCATCATCGATGATGCCTGCATCGCCGCCATCGAGAAGTGCATCCCCCTGGGCCCCCTGCACAACCCCGCCAACCTGATGGGTATCCGCGCCTGCCAGGCCATCATGCCCAACACCCCCCAGGTCGCCGTGTTCGACACTGCGTTCCACATGACCATGCCCCCCAAGGCTTACATCTACGCCATCCCCTACGAGTACTATGAGAAGGATGACGTCCGCCGCTACGGCTTCCACGGCACCAGCCACCGCTATGTCTCCGCCCGCGCCATCGACATGCTGGGCAACCCCGAGCATAGCCGCGTGATCTGCTGCCACCTGGGCAACGGCTCCTCCCTGTCCGCCTGTGTCGACGGCAAGTGCGTTGACACCTCCATGGGCCTTGGCCCCCTCGCCGGCTTCCCCATGGGCACCCGCTCCGGCGACATCGACGCCACCATCATGGAGTACCTGATGGGCCGCTACGGCTATGACATCAAGGAGATGACCAACATCCTGAACAAGAAGTCCGGCGTGCTGGGT
>CAYSDG010000106.1:0-5959 GCA_964429705.1 uncultured Oscillospiraceae bacterium
CCAGCATTCTCTGGAAGGACGCCGCCAGAGCGGAGGCCGCGGCGGAGCACCTGAAGCTGACGGCGGAGGATGCCAAAAGCCTCGGCGTGATCGACCGCATCCTCTCCGAGGCGGAGCTGAGCACCCAGGCGTTTTACGACCGGCTGCGGGACCTGCTGGCGGCGGAGATTGCCGCCCTCTCCGCAGATGCGGACCTCATTTCCAGGCGCTACGACCGCTTCCGCCGGATCGGCGCAGCAGACAAGGAGCAGGCATGAGCATATATCAGAATTTTTGTCACGAGGACTTTGATGAAACAGGCACCCTGCGGAGCCTCACCCTGGACTACCCGGAAAACTTCAACTTCGGCTACGACGTGGTGGACCGCATCGCGGCGGAAGCGCCGGACAAGCGCGCCCTCGTCTGGTGTGACGCGGCGGGCGCGGAGCGCACCTTCACCTTCGGGGACATCCGGGCATACAGCGACCGCATGTCCAATGTCTTTCGCGCGGCGGGCCTTGGCCGGGGCGACCGGGTGCTGCTGATCCTGAAGCGGCACTACGAATACTGGTTCGCCGCCATCGCCCTGCACAAGCTGGGGGCCGTCATGATCCCGGCCACCCATATGCTGACGGCGGAGGACCTGGCCTACCGGATCGAGGCAGCCCAGGTGAAGGCCGCCGTCTGCACCACCCAGAACGGCATGCCGCAGACGGTCCTGGCGGCTCTGGAGCGGGCAGGCCGGGAGATGACCCTCTGGACTGTCCGGGAGGACACGGTGGGCTTCCGGAACCTCACCCGGGAGATGGAATCTGCCGATGAGACGCTGGAGCGTGTCCCCACGCTTGCCTCTGACCCCATGGTACTCTATTTCACCTCCGGCACCACCGGCCGCCCCAAGGGCGTGATCCACGATTTTACCTATCCTCTGGCCCACATCGTCACCGCTAAGTATTGGCAGCAGGCAGATGACAACGGTCTACACTTTACAGTTGCCGAGACCGGCTGGGCCAAGGCCTCCTGGGGCAAGCTCTACGGGCAGTGGCTGGTGGGCAGCGCCGTGATGGTCTACGACTTCGACAATTTCGACCCCAAACAGCTGACCGCCGTCATCAACCGCTATGGCGTGACCTCCTTCTGCGCCCCGCCCACGGTCTACCGCTATCTGGTGCGCAAGGGCCTGCCGGACATGCCCACGCTGCGGCACGCCTCCACCGCCGGGGAGACGCTGTCGCCGGAAATCTTCCGCCAGTTCACCCAGCGGACGGGCCTGCCCCTCCGGGAGGGCTACGGCCAGACGGAGACCACGCTCCTGCTGGCAAACTTCCGGGATGAGGACGCCGCGACGGGGTCTCTGGGGACCCCCTCCCCCTTCTACCGCGTTGAGCTGCGGGGCAGACACGGGGAGCGGGTACCCACCGGCGAGATCGGTGAGATCGTTGTCCTCCCCGATCCGTCCGGCAGATGTCCCGGCGTCTTTACCGGGTATCTGGACCAGGACGAGCAGTACCGCCGCGTCTGGCGGGACGGCGTTTACCACACCGGAGACGCGGCCTATCAGGACGAGACCGGCCGCTACTGGTTCCACGGCCGCTTTGACGACATCATCAAAACCGGCGGCTTCCGGGTCGGCCCCGACGAGGTGGAGCACGTGCTGCTGGAGCACCCCGCCGTTCTGGAGTGCAGCGTCATCGGCGTGCCGGACGCCCTGCGGGGACAGGCCATCAAGGCGGTGGTCGTACCGGCGCAGGGCTGTGACCCCACGCCGGAGCTGCGCCTGGCCATCCGGGACTTCTGCAACCAGCGGCTGGCGGAATACAAGTGGGTGCGCATCGTTGAATTCGTGCCGGAGCTGCCCAAGACCATCAGCGGCAAGATCCGCAAATCCGTCCTGCGCGGCCAGGAGGGTGCCTATGCGTAGCATCGCCGGGGTCGGCTGCGACATCGTCAGCGTGGCCCGCATCAAGGCGCTGCTGTCCAGGCCCCGCTTTTCTGAAAAGGTGTATACCCCCGGGGAGCGGGCTTATCTGCGGGGCTGCGCCGCCAGCAGCGCCGCCGGACTGTGGGCGGCAAAGGAGGCGGTGAGCAAGGCCCTCGGCACGGGCTTCGCTGGCTTCACCGCCCGGGACGTGGAGATAAACCGCGCTGACGGCGGGCAGCCCCGCGTCCTGCTCCACCGGGGCGCGGCAGACATCGCGGCGGCGCAGGGGGTGACAGCAGTCCACCTCAGCATCTCCCACGATGGGGACTGCGCCCTGGCCTTCGCCGCGGCGGAGCGCAATGCGGAGACCGCGCCTGATTTTCCATAGCACAGCGGCCCATTTTGTGGTATACTACGTTGCAGCAGCACGCCCTGGGCCCCTTGGGCCCGGAAAGGAGTTGTGATACCGGTATGCTGGACCAGATCAATGCCATGCTGGACCGCCAGATCAGCGGCTTCCATCAATATACCCTCACCCCGTCCGTCCGCCTCACCTTCGCCAGCCGGAACCTGTGCGATATGCTGCGCGTTCCGGCGGAGGAGCTGCGCTCCGGCGGGGACGACCCCTACGCCCGGCGGGTCCACCCCGCCGACCAGACGCGCTACCGCGCCTTTCTTCAGAGTCTGTCCCCGGATGACCCCACCCGGACCGCCGAATACCGGCTGGTGCGGGGGGACGGCTCCGTTTTCTGGGTCCGGGACACCATCTCCGCCGCTCCCGGACCGGACGGCACCCTCCAGGCCAGCTCTGTTCTGACAGACATCACCGACCTGAAAACGGAACACCACGATCTGCAATTTCTGAACGACACCATTCCCTGCGGATTTTTAAAATACACCTGCACCCAGCAGCCGGAGATCACCTACATCAATCAGGCCATGCTGGACATGCTCCGCATTCCGGAGCCGCAGGCCGGAGAGCTGGACCTGCTGGCGCTGTACAGAAGCAACATCTTCCTCATGATCCCCATGGAGGAGCGGCGGCGGTTCTCCCAGTATCTGGAGCGGGTCTATGCGTCCGACGCCCCCATCGCCGGGGAGCTGACGCTGCTGCGCTGCGACGGGACCCGTGCCCGGATCTTCGGCTGGGTCACCAAAGGCGTGGATGCCAGCGGACACGAGATGTTCCAGAGCGTCTGCATGGACATCACCGAGCGGCACCAGCGGCGGGAGGGCCGGGAGAAGCAGCAGTACCTCCGGGCGCTGACGGACGTATACGACAAGATCTTCGCCTTTGACCTGGCCGCCAATACCCTGACGTGTCTCCACTGCGAGGAGACCTCCTCCTTCCGCCCTCTCCTGCACATCGCCATGGAGATCGGCAGCGCCTCGGAAAAGTGGATCGCGGACGCGGTCGCGCCGGAGGACCAGGAGCGGGTGCGGTCGTTCTTCCGGGACTTCTGTCAGAAAAAGCTGGACGGCCCGGCGGCCAGACCGCCCCAGATCGCCTATCAGGCCCGCTCCGCCGGGGGCGGGCTGCGCCGGTATGTCGGCACCTTCATCAAGACCGGCGAGACCGTCAGCTGCTTCTGCTGCCGCCGCCTGCCGGACGACCAGTCCCACCAGGCGCTGCTGGCCGAAAACGACAGGCTGCGGGCGGATATGAAGGCCCTGGTCACCCGCTTTATGGACGGCTTCGCCGCCTTTGAGATCTCAGCTGAGGGTCTTGCCAAGCCCCTCTACGCCAGCGAAAATGTGTACGAGTTCTTCGGCTACTCCCAGGAGGAGTGGCTGGCGCTGATGGATAAATTCACCCCCATCGACAATTTCATCGCCAACTGCGAGGCCGGGCGGGAGAATTTTCAGGCCCTGCTCCACACCGGCGAGGCGGAGTTCACCTACTTCGACTACAAGACCGACACCAGGCGGCGCATCAAGGCGGTGTGCTCCCAGCGGGAGGCCGACGGCCGCTGCCCCCGCTATGTCATGCTGTACAGCATGGAGCCGGAGCGCGCGGACCGCGCCGAAGCCAGCGCCGGGCCGCCGCCGGTGCTGATCCGCACCTTCGGCTACTTTGACGTATTCGTTGGCGAGCAGCCCATCGCCTTCCGCAACCGGAAGGCCAAGGAGCTGCTGGCCCTGCTGGTGGACCGCCGCGGCGGCTACATCACCTCGGAGGAGGCCATCTCCTTCCTGTGGGAGGACGAGCCGGTGAACTCCGTCACCCTGGCCCGCTACCGGAAGGCGGCTTTACAGCTGAAAAACACGCTGGAGGAATACGGCGCCGCAGAGATCATCGAATCGGTGGACGGCAAGCGGCGCATCGTCCCGGAGCGGGTGCAGTGCGACCTCTACCAGTACCTGACGGGCCGGGAGGAGTTCTCCCAGCTGTTCAAGGGCAGCTATCTCACCAACTACAGCTGGAGCGAGACCACGCTTGGAGCGCTGATTGGCCCGCTGGACTAGCCCCACACAACGAAGGAGGAACGACATGAAAACAGGACTCATCATGGAGGGCGGCGCAATGCGGGGTATGTTCACCGCCGGTGTCATCGACATTCTGATGGAGAACGGCGTCGTTTTTGACGGCGCTGTCGGCGTTTCCGCCGGAGCGGCCTTCGGCTGTAACTACAAATCCGGGCAGATCGGCCGGGTGATCCGCTACAACACCCGGTTCGTCCAGGACCGGCGCTACGGCAGCCTCCGCAATCTTCTCCAGACGGGAAACTTCTACAGCACGGACTTCTGCTACGGAGACGTGCCGCTGAAATACGATGTGTTTGACTTTGACGCGTATGACCGGGACCCCATGGACTTCTATGTGGTCTGCACCGACGTGGAGACCGGCAGTGCGGTTTACCACCGCTACACCGGCTGGGCCGACCACGGCTTCGACTGGATCCGCGCCTCAGCCTCCATGCCCCTGGTGTCGCAGATCGTGGAGATCGACGGGCAGAAGCTGCTGGACGGCGGCATTGCCGACTCCATCCCCCTGGCATACTTTCAGCGCATCGGCTACGCCAAAAATGTGGTGATCCTCACCCAGCCCAGGGGCTATGTGAAGGGTCCCAACCGGGCCATGCCCCTCATCCGGGCCAAATACCGGGCCTACCCCAGACTGGTCGAGGCGCTGGAGCGCCGCCACATCGTCTACAACGAGACCACCGCGTACATTGAAGACGCGGAGCAAAGGGGCGAGGTCTTTGTCATCCGCCCCGGGGCGGCCATCCCGGTCAGCCGCACGGAAAAGGACCCCGCCAAGCTGCGCAATGCTTATCAGCTTGGCCGCCGGGCGGCGGAGGACGCTCTCCCGGCGCTGGTGAAGTTTCTCGGCTGAACCGGCGCAAAACAGCATAAAAAAGACGAGCAGCTCCCATTTCAGGGAACTGCTCGTCTTTTCTGTTGGCAGTATCAGCGCAGCGCCGACGCTCAGCCCATCAGCTTCTCCAGAGCGGCCAGCTTCAGGCAGGTGCAGAACACCTCGATGGCCTGCTCCAGCTCAGCCACGGGGGGCAGACTGGGAGCGATGCGGATGTTGCGGTCCCGGGGATCGACGCCATAGGGGAAGGTCGCGCCGGCGCCGGTCATCACCACACCGGCCTCCTTGCACAGAGCCAGGGTGCGCTTGGCGATGCCGTCCATGGTGTCCACGCTGACGAAGTAACCGCCCTTGGGGTGCTTCCAGGTGGCGATGTCCAGAGGAGCGATCTCGGTGTCCAGGGCGTGGAGCACCGCGTCGAACTTGGGCTTCATGATGGCGGCGTGCTGCTTCATCAGGTCCAGCGTGTGTGCCTTGTCCTTCAGGAAGCGGACGTGGCGCAGCTGGTTGACCTTGTCATAGCTGATGGACTGGATGCCCAGCAGCTTCACCATGTACTTCATGTTGTCCTCGCTGGTGGCCATCACGCTGACGCCCGCGCCGGGCAGGGTGACCTTGGAGGTGGAAGCGTACTCAAAGACCATGTCGGGGTTGCCGGCCTCGGCGCACAGGCTGAGGATGTCGGGGAACTCCACATAGTCGCCGTCGAACTCATGGATGCAGTAGGCGTTATCCCACAT
>CAYSDG010000107.1:0-5920 GCA_964429705.1 uncultured Oscillospiraceae bacterium
GCAGATGAAGATCGAGTGGGGCAGCCAGATCCGCTCCTATGTGTTCATGCCCTATACCCTGGCCAAGGACACCCGCACCGGCTTTGAGAACGGCAATATCTCCGCTGTGATGGACGGTGACATCGACGGCTTCATCAATGCCTACCTGACGGCCAGCGCCACCGGCGAGCTGAAGAAGTGATCTGCCGCCGCGGCACATTTGGTTTGAAAATAAATTGCAAATTTTTAAATTTCAAGGTTGTCTTTCTTGCAGGACTGTGGTAGACTGGTCACATCAATAAGTCCCACCAAAATGCATGTAAAGGAGTGTTTTTATATGGTCAGACTTATCATGAGCGCCTCCGGCGAGGGCAAGACCAAGCAGCTTCTGGAGCTGATGAATAACGCAGCAGAGACTGAGGCCGGCTGCATGGTGTGCATTGAGGCCCACCGCAACATGAGCTTTAATCTGCGTCACCAGACCCGTCTGGTGGATGCTTCTGAGTATGCGATCTCCAGCTTCGAGAGTCTGCGCGGCTTTATCAGCGGCCTGTATGCGGGCAATTATGATATCAGCCATATCTTTATCGATAACCTGTGCAAGATCGTTGGCAACAACGACTACCGCGAGGTCGGCAACTTCTTGGCTTGGCTGGATGCCTTCACCGCTCCTCTGAGCATCAAGGTCACCGCCACCATCAGTGACGATCCCGACGCGGCAACCGATGCAATGCGCAAGTACATGTGATCGGACAGATCAAACCGTTTTTAAGATCCCGCGCTGCCAGACTGGCGGTGCGGGATCTTTGTCTGGGCCTGGCAGGCGGACGCCCGCTTTTGACCTCGGTTGACAAAAAAGTACAGAGGTTTTATAATATAAAGGAAAACACAGGCCCCGGCGTGGGGTGGGAGGCACAGTATGTATCAGATCGTTCGCATCACCGACAGAGAGGGTAATCCAAAGACTGACAGCGCCAGCAACGCGTATTTGGGCTGCCTGGGCGAGGCCAGGATGGAGGATGGCTGCGTGCTGATCCACTGCCGCTATGACCGCCAGGGGGAGCCGTGCGACCGTTTTATCCGCACCAGTCTGGTCCAGTCCTGGAAGAAGGACAAGGCCAGCGGCCGTATCGTGGTAGAGACCTGCAACAGCATTTACCATATGCACGCTGTTCACAGCGGCGAGAACTGATAAAAGGACACACCGGGGCGTATACTGCGCTCCGGTGTGTCCTTTTTGCGGTATAGCGCGGCGGTCGGGTCACTCCAGCAGGTAGCGGGTCACGCCGAACAGGCGGGCCAGCTGGAGCTTGGCGCTTTGGCTGCGCTCGCTCTGGTACCAGACGGTGGCGGTCTGATAGCCGTTGGGGGTGTAGATGCAGTAGGCGCTGTCGTAGCGGTCGGAGTAGTACAGTCGGGCGCTGGTGCTGCGCAGCACACTGGTCACCTGGCTGGCGGAGAGTGTATCGCTGGAGAGCAGTTTGCCGGTATTGTCCGTCAGCGTCCGGATGCCGCCCGATGTGAGGCACAGCGTCACAGCGCTCATGTCCGCACCGCTGTTTTTCAGCTTCTGCAGGGCCAGATACAGCTCTGTTGTGGGCTCCAGGGGGGTGGTGGGGATCTCGGTGGTCTCCGTGGCTGCCGGGGCGGCGATCCGCAGAGGCGTCAGCCCCTCCAGAGACTGCACCTGGGTGGAGACGCTGTGGAGCTTGTCGTACAGCCGCACCAGCATGGCGGCGGCCTGCTCCCGGGTGGCGGTACTGGAGGGCGCAAAGTGGCCGCTGCCCACGCCGTTGACGATACCAAGGTCATAGGCGATGGTGATGAAGCCCTTGCTGGCCTTCACATCGGTGAAGGGGGAGCTGTAGGTGCTGAGGGTTCCAGCCAGAGAGGTGTAGCCCAGGCTGCGGACGATCATGGAGGCCATCTCCAGCCGGGTGATGTTTTCGCCGGGGTGGAAGGCCTTGCTGGCGGCGGGGATAGCGTCGTTGGCGCGGGCGGTCTCCACGGCGTCGTAGTACCAGGCACCGGGCTGCACGTCGGAGAAGGAGCCCTGGGCGGGGGAGACAGTCTGCCAGCCAAAGACCCTTACCAATGCAGTGACGAAGGCTGCCTTGGTGATGGAGCGGCCAAGGCCGAAGCGGCCGCCGCCCACGCCGTTAAAGAGTCCCAGCTGGGTGGCCCGCTGTACATCGGCACTGGCCCAGTGGCCGCTGGGAACATCGCTGTAGCTGGCGGCGGCCCGGGCGGGTACTGCCAGCGACAGGGTCAGGATCAGCGCCAGAGCAAGGGAACAGATGCGAGTTTTCATAGGATTTCCTCCTGTGATACGTGGTAAAAGCCCCCATAGTATAGCAGATTTTGCTCTGGCCGTCAATTTTGCTGCCACGGCGGGATTTTTTGCCAGTTTATAAAGTGGGCCTTTACCTTTTGGCGAATTTTTGATATACTAAAACAGTTATTTTGGTGGAGTATACCTATTGCTCCATCGGTCGAGAAAAGTTTTTGGGGAGGAGGGGATCTGGATGAAATATATGCGCTGGAACGGCGGAGACTATGACGAGGCCGCCGCGCAGCGGCTGCGCAGCGCCGGATACCCCGCGCTCCTGTCCGCGGTGCTGGCAGCCCGCGGCGTGGAGACTCCGGAGGATACGGAACAGTTCCTGGAGCGGGAGGAGCGGCTGAGCTGGTCCCCGTTTCTGATGAAGGATATGGACCGGGCTGTGGCACGGATCGACCAGGCGCTGGCCAACCGGGAGAAGATCGCCGTTTTCGGCGACTACGATGTGGACGGTATCACCGCCACGGTGCTGCTGGTGGACTATCTCCGCTCCCGCGGGGCGGAGTGCCTGCGGCATATCCCCCGCCGGGTGGAGGATGGCTACGGTCTGGGACAGGACGCGCTGCTGGCCCTGCGCCGACAGGGCGTGAGTCTGGTCATTACGGTGGACTGCGGCATCACCGGCGTGGAGGAGGCCCGCTTCGCCCGGGAGATCGGACTGGATCTGGTCATCACGGACCACCATGAGTGCAAGGATACCCTGCCCGAAGCAGTGGCGGTGGTGGACCCCCGGCAGGGGGACTGCCCCTATCCCTTCAAGCATCTGGCGGGCGTGGGTGTGGCACTGAAGCTGGTGCTGGCGCTGGGCCGGGGCAGGGAGGAGGCCCTCTTTGCCCGATACTGCACCCTGGCGGCCATTGGCACAGTGGCGGATGTGATGCAGATGAGCGATGAGAACCGCACCATCGTCTACCGCGGTCTGGCAGCCATTGGCCACACGGATTTTCTGGGCCTGCGGGCCCTTCTGCGGGAGACGGGGCTGGCGGACAAGGCGGTGACCTCCACCCAGATCGGCTTTGTGCTGGCACCCCGCATCAACGCCGCCGGGCGCATGGGCGAGGCGGAGCTGGCCGTGGAGCTTCTCCTGACGGAGGATGAGAGCCGGGCGGAGGAACTGGCGCGCCAGCTGTGCGAGCTGAACCGGATGCGCCAGAGCGTGGAGCAGGAGATCTATGCCCAGGCGGTGGAGCAGATCGGACATCTGCCTGATGAGGAGCGGCACACACTGGTCCTGAGCAGTGAGGTGTGGCATCAGGGCGTGGTGGGCATCGTGGCCTCCCGCATCAGCGAGAAGTATTCCTGCCCCAGCTTTATGATCCACCTGCAAAACGGTGTCGGTAAGGGCTCCTGCCGCAGCTTCGGCGGGTTCAATCTGTTTGCCGCACTGGAGAGCTGCGCCGATCTCCTGATCGACTACGGCGGCCATGAGCTGGCCGCGGGCTTCAATATCAGAGAGGCGGACATCCCCGCCTTCCGGGCGCGGATGAACCGGTTGGCCCAGGAGTTTTTCGCCGGGCGCTGCCCCGGCTCCTCCCTGCATCTGGATGTGGTCCTGCGCCGCACGGAGGATGTGACGCTGGGAGAGATCCTGGAGCTGGGGCGGCTGGAACCCTATGGCTCCGGCAATAGCCGCCCGGTGTTCGCCCTGATGGGGGCTAAGGTGGAGGCCATGCAGCATGTGGGCCAGAACCGCCATCTGAAGCTGCGCCTGAGTAAGGGCGGCAGCCATTTCGACGCGATCTTTTTCTCCGCCGCTGCCGAGGAATACGGTGTGGCGGTGGGCAGCCGGGTGGATGCGGCCTTCTATCTGCAGATCAACGAATTCAGGGGCGTCAGTTCCGTGCAGCTGCAGATGATCGACCTGCGCCCGGCCCTGAGTCCCAGCGGCCGGGAGCGGGAGTGCCTGGAGTTGGTGGAGCGGCTGGTGCAGGGGGGCGCCCTGACCCAGCGTGAGGCCATGCGCCTTCTGCCCGCCAGAGATCAGTTTGCCGCCCTGTGGCGGGCCATCGAGCGTATGGAGCGGGAGGAGGGCTGCTGCGGCACCCATCTGCCTGTTCTGCGGCGGCTGGCCGCCTCGGTGGAGGGGACGGAGTCCTTCCTGCGGGCGGTACTGGGGGTGCGGGTCTTCGCGGAGCGGGGCCTGGTCACCCTGACGGTGGAGGAGGAGCGCATCACGCTCCGCCCCTGCCACGGCCTGCGGGCCGACCTGGAGCAGAGCACCTATGTGGCGCGGCTGCGCCGCATCATTGCACGAGAAGAGAGAGGAGGTCAGTAGTATGACAGCCATGGAAAAGATGGATATGGACCGCACGAACGAGGAGGAGCTGTCTCCTGTGGAGGAGATGATCCGCCAGCGGTACCTGCATTTGGAGAAGACGATCCGCAGCTATAATCCCAACGGGGACCTCTCCCTGGTGCGCAGCGCCTTTGATTTCGCCTATCAGCACCACGGGACCCAGCTGCGAAAGGACGGCTCGCCCTATATCACCCACCCTCTGCAGGTGGCGCAGATCGTGGCGGAGATGCATATGGACAACGAGACCATCATCTCTGCTCTGCTCCACGATGTGATCGAAGACACCGATACCAGCTACGAGGATGTGGCCAAGCTGTATGGCAGCACGGTGGCGGATATTGTGGACGGCGTTACCAAGCTGACCCGCGTGAAATACAGCACCATGGAAGAGGAGCAGATGGAGAACCTGCGCAAGATGCTCCTGGCCATGAGCAAGGATATCCGCGTTATCATCATCAAGCTGGCCGACCGGCTGCACAATATGCGTACCATGGAGTTCCAGACGCCGCCCAAGCAAAAGAAGAAGGCTCTGGAGACCATGGAGATCTATGCCCCTATCGCCCACCGTCTTGGTATCCAGAAGCTGAAGTGGGAGCTGGAGGACCTGTCCCTGAAATATCTGGACCCCATCGCCTACGATGAGATCGTCAGCCGACTGGAGCGGGACAACGACCAGCAGACCCAGTTTATGTTCACTGTGCGGGAGCAGATCACCAACCGCCTGCGGGAGATGCATATTCCCAATCCGACGGTATATGGCCGCATCAAGCACCCCTACAGCATCTACCGGAAAATGTACGCCCAGGACAAGACCATGGACGAGGTCTATGACCTCTTTGCCTTCCGCGTCCTGGTGGATACGGTGGCGGACTGCTACAATGTGCTGGGCGTGATCCACGACCTGTATAAGCCCATCCTGGGCCGGTTCAAGGACTATATCGCGACCCCCAAGCCCAATATGTACCAGAGTCTGCACACAACCGTCATTGGTGAGGACGGTATCCCCTTCGAGGTCCAGATCCGCACCTATGATATGCACGCTATCGCCGAGTACGGCGTGGCCGCCCACTGGAAGTATAAGCAGGGCGTGACCACCCAGGGCGGCGAGCAGACCTATGAGTGGATCCGCCGCCTGCTGGAGAACCAGGAGGATGCCGACGCGGAGGATTTCATCCACTCGCTGAAGATTGACATGTTCTCCGACGAGGTGTTTGTCTTTACCCCCCGGGGCGACGTGGTGAACCTGCCTGCCGGGGCCACCCCCATCGACTTCGCCTACTCCATCCACTCCGCCGTGGGCAACT
>CAYSDG010000108.1:0-5915 GCA_964429705.1 uncultured Oscillospiraceae bacterium
TCCTTGCTGGCCAGGGCGATGCGCTTGCCCTGCTCGATGGCGGCCAGCGTGGGCCGCAGGCCCACCATGCCCACCACGGCGGTCACCACCGTGTCGCTCTCCGGCAGGGCGGCAGCCTCCAAAAGCCCCTCCATGCCCCAGGCGACGCGGATGCCCAGGCCGCTCAGGCGGCCGGCCAGGGTCCTGGCGTCCGCCTCCTCCTGAAGCACAACGAGACGAGGCCGAAACTGCCTCGCCTGCTGCTCCAGAAGGTCAATATTGTGTCCCGCGGTCATGGCCTCCACCCGCAGGCCCAATTCGCCGCATACCTCCAGGGTCTGACGGCCGATGGAACCGGTGGAGCCCAGAAGCGATATTGCCTTCACCACGTCAACCATCCTCCCTTTACAGCATAACAGGCATCAGGGCTGCCAGAACAGGTGCCACGAAGAGCACGCTGTCGAACCGGTCCAGCACACCGCCGTGAGCCAGGAACAGATGGCCGTAGTCCTTGATACCGAATTCCCGCTTGATCAGGGAGAAGCTCAGGTCGCCCAGCTGGGCCACTACGCTGCACCCCAGGCCCAGCAGAGCCATACCTGCCCAGCTGATGTCGCCGCCGAACCAGGTGTTCATCACCAGGGCGAACACCACGCCGCCTGCCGCGTTGCCCAGCAGGCCGCCCACGGAGCCCTCCACCGTCTTGTTGGGGCTGACCTTGGGGGCCAGCTTATGCTTGCCGAAGGACCGGCCCGCAAAGAAGGCAAAGGTGTCGCTGCAGAAGCTGAAGATCAGCGGCAGCAGCAGAAAGCCGCGGTGGTAGCCCATATCGTCCAGCCGCAGGAAGGACGCGAAGGCGTAGGGCAGCACGATGACGCAGAAGAGGGCCGCCAGGGTCTCCAGCAGCTTGACCTCCCCCGCCTTCCACACCGCCAGAGCGAAGAGGAGCAGCGTATAGCAGAGGAGCAGCGGGAGATAGACCGCCTCCCCGCAGATCCGGGGCACCAGCACAGCCAGCGCCGCCGCCAGAGGCACGCCCTGCTTCCAGTCCGGGTGCGCGCCCACACAGTTCATCAGCTCCCATGCGCCGATGCCCACCAGCAGGGCCAGCACCAGCTCCAGCACCACCAGGGGCGCCCACAGGATCACCAGCAGAATCACCGGCACGCCCACCACGGCCACTAAAATTCTTGATTTCATCAACAAATCCCTCCTTCGGGGATATTTCTCTTTCTCGCAGGCCGCCTCATGCCAGGCCGCCAAAGCGGCGGCTGCGCTTCTGGAAAGCGGCGATAGCCCGGTGCAGCTCCTCCTTGGAGAAGTCGGGCCACAGCACATCGGTGTAGTAGAACTCCGCGTAGGCGCACTGCCACAGCAGGAAATTGCTCAGCCGCTGCTCCCCGCCGGGGCGGATCAGCAGCTCCGGGCTGGGGATGCCGCCGGAGTAGAGGTAGCTCTCAAAGAGGTCCTCCGTCAGTTCCTGGGGATCGCGCTTTCCGTCCAGGCAGTCCTGGGCGAAATCCCGGGCGGCGTGGGTGATCTCCGCCCGGCCGCCGTAGTTGATGCAGATGTTGCACTGGCAGCCGGTGAGCCGGTCCGAGATGGCGTTGCAGCGGTCCACCAGTTCCTTCAGTTCCTCTGTCAGGGGCGACATATCCCCCATGAAGCGCAGGCGCACGTTGTCCCGCTCCATGGTGTCGATGGCCTCCAGCAGATAGCGCCTGAGCAGGTCCATAATGGTGCTGACCTCCTCCTGGGGCCGCTTCCAGTTCTCCGTGGAGAAGGCATACACCGTCAGATAGTCGATGCCGATGTCACGGCAGTAGGTGGCGATGGTGCGGAAGGTCTCTGCCCCCACCTTATGTCCGGCAGTACGGGGCAGGCCCCTGTTTTTGGCCCAGCGGCCATTGCCGTCCAGTATAATAGCGATATGGCGGGGCAGACGGTCAAAATCCACCTGCCCCGCCGTATGATCGCTCTTTTTCCAAAAAGCGAGCTTCATGTATCGTCCTCCCGCAGGCCTCAGACAGCCAGCAGCTCCTGCTCCTTCTTGGCCAGCAGGGCGTCGACCTCCTTGCACATGTCGTCGGTCATCTTCTGGATGTCCTTCTCAGCGATCTTCAGATCATCCTCGGTGATCTCGCTGTTCTTCTTCTTGGCCTTGAAGGCGTCCACCGCATCGCGGCGGATGTTGCGGATCGCGACCTTGCCGCCCTCGGCATACTTGTGGATCTGCTTGACCAGCTCCTTACGGCGCTCCTCGGTCAGCTGGGGGAAGCCCAGGCGGATGACCTTGCCGTCGTTCTGGGGGTTGATGCCCAGGTCGGACTCCTGGATGGCCTTGCAGATGGGCTTGACAGCGCCGGCATCCCAGGGCTGGATGGTCAGGGTCCGGGGGTCGGGAGAGCCGATGGACGCGATCTGCTGGATGGGGTAGGCACGCCGTAGTAATCCACCATGATGCGGTCCAGCACGGCGGCATTGGCGCGGCCGGCGCGGACAGAGGCGAACTCCGCGGACACGGAGTCGATGGACTTTCTCATCTTCTCTTCATAGATCTTGTACTCGGGCTTCATAATTACAGTTCCTCCTTAACAGTCGTGCCGATCTTCTCACCCTTCAGCACGCGGATGATATTGTTAGGGTCCTTCAGACCAAAGCAGACCAGGGTCATGTGGTTGTCCATGGCCAAGGTCATGGCGGTGGTGTCCGTGGCCTTCAGATGGCGGGCCAGGACCTCATCGTAGGTCAGCTCGTCAAAACGGACCGCGTTGGGGTCCACGTTGGGGTCGGCGGAGTAGATGGCATCCACGTTCTTGGCCATCAGGATAGCGTCCGCCTCGATCTCCACGCCCCGGAGCACCGCGCCGGTGTCGGTGGAGAAATAGGGGTTGCCGGTACCGGCGGCGAAAAAGACCACCTTGCCCTCGTTGAGGTAGCGGTCTGCCGTGTCTCGGGTGAAGTACTCGCAGAACTTGGGCATCTCCACCGCGCTGAGCACGCGGGCGGGAACGCCCCGCTTCTCCAGCGCGTCAGCCACCGCGATGCAGTTCATCACCGTGGCCAGCATGCCCATGGAATCGGCGTGGCTGCGCTGCATCTTGTCCGCGCCGTCCTTCACGCCGCGCCAGAAGTTGCCGCCGCCGATGACGACACCCACCTGTACGCCCATGGAGACAGCTTCCTTCACCACATCGCACACCGTGCCGATCACGTTAAAATCCAGGCCGGTATGCTTCTCTCCGGCCAGCGCCTCGCCGCTGACCTTCAGCAGCACTCTCTTATATTTCGGTTCGCCCATGAGGACCTCCTATAGTTTCTGATTGCAGTTTCTGCTATATGCCCCTCTATTGTAATATACTTTCCGCCGTTTGAAAAGTAGAAAATCAGAAATTTTTCCGGTCAAACCGCCTTCTTTTCCTATTCTCCCGCTTGCCCTCGGACATCGTTTGTGTTATACTAAGTCAAATAAGACAAAAAAGTAGTTTGATCCGGAGGAACTCATGGTACATATTGACAACAGCAAGTGCATCCGCTGCGGACAATGCGCCAACAACTGCGCCGTTCACGCACTGTTCGCGGACAAGGAGGGATACTATCGCTGCGGGCGGCTTCTGTGCTTCCGCTGCGGCCAGTGCGTAGCCATCTGCCCCGTTGGGGCGATCACGATGGAGGACGCGGAGCCCCCCCTGCCCTACGACGAGAACAGCTTCTCGCTGGATCCGGAGGCACTGCTCAACGCCATGCGTTTCCGCCGCAGCATCCGCCACTTCACCGGCGAAAAGGTCTCCCACGACGAGCTGGAGAAGCTGCTGGAGGCCGGGCGGGTCGCGCCCAGCAGCTCCAACAGCCAGTCCACCCGCTTCACCGTGCTGGACCAGGACTTCGAGACCCTGCGCCCCAAGATCTGGAAGAGCTTCGGCGCGATGGTCAGCGCCCGGGGCCACAAGGGGCTGATGCGCCGGTATGAGAGCTATCTGGCCCACCCCAACGAGCCGGACACCATGTTCTACGGTGCCAATCAGATGATCGTCGCCACCGCCCACGTCCCCATCGACGGCTGCCTGTCTCTGGCAAATATCGAGCTGCTGGCCCACGCCATGGGGCTGGGGACGCTGTACTGCGGCTTCGCCACCCGGGCCATCCAGAACAGCCCCGAGCTGCAGGAATATTTCGGCATCACCAGCGAGCGGCACCTGTGCGGCTGCCTGGTCATCGGCAAGACCAATCTGAAATTCTACCGCACCGCCCCCCGCAACCCCATCCAGGTGGACTGGCGGTAACACACACGCAGAGGGAGCCCGGCCATTGGCCGGGCTCCCTGCTTTTTACAAAAGGATGCGCAACATAATAAAAACGGAGCTGCCCGCGGCAGCTCCGTTTTGCGGTTTATTCCTCTTCCACCAGCTGGTCCACGGTTCCCTCAATCACCGCGCTGAGCAGCTCCAGCAGCGTCTCCCGCCCGGTGTGCTTCTCCGCGGAGTAGGGCACCAGATAGTCCTCCTCCCGCAGCTCCAGAGTCTCATAGATACAGGTGAGATTGGGCTCGATCTCCGACTTCTTCAGCTTGTCCAGCTTGTTGGCCACCACGATCAGGGGGCAGCCGGTGTCGTAGAACCAGTGGGCCATGGTCACATCGTCCGCCGTGGGCTTATGCCGGGCGTCCACGATCATGACGCCCCAGGTGATAAGCCCCGAGGCAAAGTAGTCCTCCATCAGCTTGCCCCAGCGGTCGCGCTCGGCCTTGGAGACCTTGGCATAGCCGTAGCCGGGGAGATCCACCAGGTAGCCCGCTCCCCCGCCGACCTTGAAGTAGTTGATCTGGGTGGTCTTTCCGGGGGAAGCGCCCACACGGGCGAAATTCTTGCGGGAGGTGATGGAGTTGATGACCGAGCTTTTGCCCACGTTGGACCGGCCCGCGAAGGCCACCTGGGGCAGATCGTCCCGGATAAACGCGCCGGGCGTGGTGGCGGAGAGGATGAACTCCGCCTGGTTAAAATTGACAGCCATGGATAGCCTCCTTGTGGGGAATATGTATCACTGCAGCACCGCGCTGTCGCGGACAGTCTGCTCCGTGGGGATAAAGGCGGCCACGGTCTCCTCCTCCCTGACGGAGGGCTCCGCCGCGGGGCAAAGGGCCTCTGCCAGCACCGTGTCCACGGTGTCAGCAGGCACAAAGCGCAGGCTCTCCCGCACCACAGGGTCGATCTCTGACAGATCCCGCAGATTATCTCTGGGGATGATAACGGTCTTGATGCCGTTGCGCTTTGCCGCCATGGTCTTCTCCTTCAGACCGCCGATGGGCAGCACCCGGCCCCGCAGCGTCACCTCGCCGGTCATAGCCACGTCGCTGCGGACAGGGGTATTGGTCAGCACGGAGATCACGGCGGTGGTGATGGCCACACCGGCGGAGGGTCCGTCCTTGGGCACCGCACCCTCCGGGAAGTGGATATGGATATCCCGGTTCTTATAGAAGTCCCGTTCGATACCCAGCTGCGCGGCGCGGCTGCGGATGCAGCTGATGGCCGCGTGGGCGGACTCCTTCATCACGTCTCCCAGGTTGCCGGTGAGCTCCAGCTTGCCGGTGCCCTCCATGACATTGACCTCTACCTCCAGCAGCTCGCCACCTGCCTCGGTCCAGGCCAGGCCGTTGACCACACCCACAGGATCCTTCTCCAGCGTGGGAGCGGTGAACCGGCGGACGCCCAGGAACTCCTCCAGGTTTTCCGGTGTAACGGTAACACGCTTTACGCCGCCTGTCACCAGCTTCATTGCCGTCTTCCGGCACAGGGTCCCCATGAGGCGCTCCAGATTTCTCACGCCGGACTCTCTGGTGTACCCGGTGATGACGGCACGGATGGTATCGTCCCCCACCCGCAGGGCGGTCCTGGCGATGCCGTGCTCCTTCATCTGCTTGGGCAGCAGGTACTTCCGGG